>JAPLOD010000374.1 GCA_026692735.1 Planctomycetota bacterium
AGGCACGCGCCCAGCGCCGCCGCAAAGCCAAGACAGCTCACACCGCCGTTGGTCCCGGGCGGCACGGGCCTGCGAGTGGTGATGAGCACCGGGTGCTTCTTCGAGAGCACGCCGATCTCCGCGCTGGCGGTGTCAGCCAGCGCCGCCACGACTGCGCCGGCGAAGGCCATTAGAAACAGCGGCTGGCCTGCCGACGGCGGATACGCCAGGCAGCACAGCGCCGGCACAAGCAGGTTCGCCGCGACGTTGGCGATGCCGCGCTTGCCATGCCGCGCTTCGGCGGCGCCGAGCTTCGCCTTCTGTTCCCAGCCGAGCTTGCTCAACACGCTGCCGGCCACCACGAACGCCGCCAGCACCAGGTAACCCTGCCAGCCCGCAAGGAAGTACACAAGCGTCCCGATGGCCGCGCCCAGGATAGCCGCGGGCACGTCGGCGAAACGCAGCAGCAGCACGCCGGCGCCGAGCGCCGCGTTCACGACGAGCGCGCGTGGAAGGACCTCGGGCTGGACGTGCGTGTCGGCGGGCAGCTTCCACGTAGCGAAGCTGAGGAACTCGGCCAGCAGCCACACCACGCCGCCCACGCCGAGCGGCACGCGCAGCGCCTGCGGGCCGGGCCCGTCAAGGCTATGCAAGATGGCGCCGGCCGCCGCCGCCAGCACCGCGAGCGTGCGCACGTAGGGCCACTCGGGTGAACCGCTCACTGTGCGAAACAATGGGCATGAACAGAGGTAGAGTGCCAGGAGACACAGCAGCGCCGCGCCGGCGGCGAACGCCAGGACGTCAACCCAGGTCTTCTTCTGATTCCACGGCAGACGCGGCAGTGAAACATGCCGGCGCGCGAAGTACGCCGCGATGCTGCCGCCGATCAACGCCGCCAGGGCCGCCGCGGCAGCGTAGCGCGGATAGACGACGAAGCATATGACACAACTCAAAATGAAAAATGAACGGTGATGCACCCAAAATGAACAATGAGAAATTACGGTGTTTCGCCCTTTCATTTTACATTTTGAATTTTGCATTTTGAATTCACTACGGCAGCGTCTCCAGCTTCTCCGGCACGTCCTCCAGTTTCACGGTCGGGATGGCGGCCCACGACCACGTGTCGTCCGGCGGGCCGTCTTCGGCGGTGAAGCGGTGTGCCCACTTCTGCTTGAACTTCAGCCCGTTCTTGACCGTGAGATACGGGTAGTTCAGCGTGCCCGTGCGCCCCGTCGTCACGTTCTCGAAGTGGTACATCTCCACGCCCGGCTCAAAGCGGCAGCGCAAGCCGGCGTCGCGGATGCGGTAGCAGTAGTCAATGTCCTCGAACTGCACCGGCGAGAAACGCTCATCCAGCGGCCCCACGCGGCGCGCGACCTCCGCCGGCAGCATCCACACGGCGCTGATCAGCGTCTGGCAGTCCTGAGCCGTGCCGTAGGCGGGATCCTCTCGCGGCCGGCCCCGCCCGCGGAAGATGACCCGGCCGCCTTTCGTGACGGCGCAGCCGGCGCACTGGATGTCATGGGGCGGCAGGGCGTAGACCAGCTTTGGGCCGACGACGCCGATCCCCGGATCGCTGTCGAGTACGGCCTGCAGCCGTTCGAGCCAGGAGCGCGTCCGAACGACGATGTCGTTATCCATGAAGATCCAGTACCGGCCCGTGAGCAGTTCCATGCCCCGGTTGCGGCCCACGATCGCGCCCACGTTCCGGTCGAAACGCTGACGCACCACGGCGATGTCTTCACCCGTCGCGCGCGCCTGGAACTCATCCAGCACACGCGGCGTCTCGTCCGTGGAGCCGTTGTCAACGAGCACCACCTGCGACGGCCGCAGCGACGAGAGGAAGAGCGAGGCCAGGCAGCGCCGCGTGTAAGCGGCCTTGTTGTGGGCCAGGAGCAGGATAGAAATGGCAGGCGGCATGGAGGATTTGTCTGGCGTGATGTGGCCGGCGTCAAGCTCCATAGCGCGGTTTGGCGGAGCGGGCCGATCCGGCAGATCGCCCCACAGCACGGGAGGTTGCCATGAGCGGGAAAAGGGGCCCTGTCGTTCCGGCAACGTACTGGCACAAACTCGATGACGGCCGCATCCAATGCGACATCTGCCCGCGTTTCTGCCGCCTGCATGACGGGCAGCAGGGGTTGTGTTTTGTGCGCGCCCGGCAGGGCGAGCAGATGGTGTTGACCACCTACGGGCGTTCCAGCGGCTTCTGCGTAGACCCGATAGAGAAGAAACCGCTGAACCAGTTTCTGCCGGGCACGCCCATCCTGTCGTTCGGCACCGCGGGCTGCAACCTGGCCTGCAAATTCTGCCAGAACTGGGACATCAGCCGCTCGCGCGAAGTGGACACGCTCGCCGATGAAGCCAGCCCCGAGACGCTCGCCCGCGCCGCGCAGGAACTCGGCTGCCCCAGCGTGGCGTACACGTACAACGACCCGGTGGTCTTCCACGAATACGCGCTTGACGTCGCCCGGGCCTGCCGGGAGCGCGGGGTCAAGTCGGTCGCCGTCACGGCCGGCTACGTCAATCCCGAGCCGCGCGCCGAGTTCTACGGCTGGATGGACGCAGCCAACGTGGACCTGAAAGGCTTCACCGAGCGTTTCTACCGCTCGTTCTGCGGCGGCCACCTGCAGCCGATCCTGGACACGCTGGAGTACATCAAGCGCCAGACGAAAGTCTGGCTTGAGATCACGACGCTGCTGATCCCCGGCGAGAACGACTCCGAGAAGGAGATCGAGGAGATGACCCGCTGGATCGTGGAGCACCTTGGGCCTGACGTGCCACTGCATTTCTCCGCCTTCCACCCCGACTGGAAGATGCTGGACAAGCCGCGCACGCCGCACGCCACGCTGCTGCGGTCGCGCGCTATCGCTCGCAAGAACGGCCTGCGCTACGTGTACACCGGCAACGTGAGCGATCTCGAAGGCGGCAGCACGTACTGCCACACCTGCGGCAAGATGCTGATCGGCCGCGATTCGTACGTGCTGTCCGAATGGCACCTGACGCCGCAAGCAACCTGCCAGTACTGCGGCACCGCCTGCGCGGGCGTGTTCGAAGCCCAACCGGGTAACTGGGGCGCCCGCCGCATGCCCGTGCGTCTGAAGGATTTCGCGGCGAAAGGTGGCGGCGGGCGGCGGTCATCGTCTTCCATGACCAGCACCGTCCGCGGCTGGCCGGCTGCGTCCTGGCCGAGGTAATAGGCTATCCCGGCGCTCGCACCGAGCTCCTTGGATCCTTCCGAGATCCAGACACAGTCATCGCCCGCTTTGTCGCGCAGGCTCAACACCAGCCGCTTGGAGGAGAGGATGTTCGCGTAGCTCCTGAACCCGGCGATGTACCACACGCTCGCCGCACTCAGGGCGACGAACAGCACGGCTACCGAGAGAACAGTGCGCCTGAACGAAAGCAGCACGCCCGCCGCCAGCAGCGCGACGCCGAACAGGAAGGCCATACTCGCGAGAAGGCGGGGCAGCTCAGGCGCGGAGGCAAGCTGCGGCAGGTCACTCGTCACCCCCGGGGCCCAGAACCCGCCGCTGAAGACCGCTGCGCCACAGACGACAAAACACGCCGCAGCCCAGCGCCGGCCTCTCGCCCAGGCTTCGTCGTCCGCTGCCGACCACCAGCCTGCCGCAAGGAGGACGTAGGGCGCCAGCGTGGGCAGGCTGTAGTAGATCAGCCGCGCGGGCATGGGCAGGAAGACGACTACCGGCATGAGCGCGCCGAGCGTCAGCACCAGCACGGCATTGCGGACGGGCCGCGGTGCGGCGCCGTCCGCCTGCCCGCCGCTCCTGGCGAAGGAGACCGCCTGGGCCAGCATGAGGCTCCAGGGCATCATCCAGATCAAGGTGACGAGCAGATACACGTGGGGCGACACCTGCACGACGGTGTAGTCGGGCGGCCAGCGCTCGTCCACAACGCGCCGGAGGTGTTCGTTCTCGACCAGGTACATGATGACGCCGGGGTTGCGGTGCTCAAGCAGCGCCAGCCAGGGGCCGGCCAGCACCACAATCACGGCCAAGCCCAAGAGCGGCCGGGTTTGCCGCAGAAGCCGCCAGTCGCGGCGCCAGAGCACGAACAGCGCGAGCACGGCGCCGGGGAAGAGCAGCCCGACCAGGCCTTTGGCCATGAGCATGAGTCCCACGGTGGCGTAGAACGCGATCCACCGCCGGCGGCGTTCAGGCTCCAGCGTGGCTTTCCACAGCAGGTAAAGGGACAGCAGGTAGAGGAACGACAGCAACAGGTCAATCAGGAGCTGGTGGGAGAACAGATACCAACCCACGGCGATGGACAGCATGGCCGCGGCGATCCGTCCGGCCCGCAGGCCCCATAACTGGCGCCCCCAATGCCACACCAGCGCCACCCCGCCGACGCTGATCAAGGCCAGCGGCAGCCGCGCGGCCCATTCGCCAACTCCCAACAGGACGTAGCTGACTGCGATCATCCAGTAGAACAGCGGCGACTTGTTGAGGTACGGCGCGCCGTTGAGATGCGGCGTGATCCAGTCTCCAGCCTCAAGCATCTCGCGGCCCACCCCGGCAAAATGGCCTTCGTGCGGTTCATACAGGCCGTAACTGCCAAGGCCGTAGAATGCCGTGAAGAGGGCCACGCCCAACAGCGCCACGTCGGCCCACGACGCTTTCTCCACGGGCCGGACGCCGGACGCACCACGACCCTCTGGGTCGAGACGCGGTCCGGAGGATCGCGCAATATCGGCCGGTTCCGGCGTGGCGGTATCTGCTGAGGGCTGACTCATCACGGCAGCCTACTATAACGCAAGGCGGCAGGAATAGGTAGTCGCGGGTCGAAAGTAATGGGCGGTAAGAGAGCGATCTTCCCGTATGCGTCCCCCATTTGGCGGAAGCCCGAGTTGAAGTATCCGCAAGTGTGGGTACTATGAGTATCAGCGAATGTGCTGTCTCATAAACGGTGCGGCTTCGGGCAGGCAGAGAGATCGCCAAGCTATGGTTACACGATCCATGGTCCGGAACGGCGCACTGGTGAGCGGAGCCACGAGTGGCACGCCGCGCGCCGTGGTGGCACTGTGCGCGGCACTTGCCGTCTTCGGCGTAGGTTGTGGCAGCAGCGCAGGGGATGCTGCATCTGGCAGGAAAGGAGATTCGGCCATGCCTTCTATCGCAATCAGCAGTAGCGTCTTCAAGGCGGGGGCCGCCATTCCCAGGAAGCACACGGGAGAAGACAAGGACGTTTCGCCGCCGCTGCAGTGGGCGGGCGTGCCGAAGGAGGCGAAGGAACTGGCGCTGATCTGTGACGATCCGGACGCGCCGCGGGCTGAGCCGTGGGTACACTGGGTGCTCTACGGCATCCCGGCGGATGCCACGGGACTGGCCGAAGCCATCCCCGCAGTGGAGACGCTGAAGGATCCCCCCGGCGCGCGCCAAGGCACCAGCGACTTCGGCAGAATCGGCTACGGCGGCCCGATGCCGCCCAAGGGCCACGGCACGCACCACTACCATTTAAAGCTCTACGCGCTCGACGCCGCGCTCGACCTCAAGCCCGGCCTGACCAAGAAGAAACTGCTGGAGGCCATCAAGGGACACGTTGTGGCCGAAGGTGAGCTGGTCGGGACGTACGAGCGCAAGTAGCGCGAGGTCTGCCGCGCCTACTTCGGGCGGCTGACAGCTTTGCTCATGGCCGCCGCCTGGTTCTTCTCCGGCGGTTTCGGCTGGGGCAGCGGATGAGCCCGCAGCAGTCTCTGCTGCACCGTCTGCTGCTCGCGCAACGTGGCGGCCAGGACGCCCGCGGACACGCCGGCTCCGGTGTTCGTGTACGGCCGCTCAGCAGGCGGGCGGGTGTTCAGTCTGGCCCGCACAGCCGGGTCAACGCGGCAGTCCACAAGCCGCAGTTCGGCCTCTTCGGGCACCGCGCTGCCGTACCAGTTCTCGCCGATCAGGAACTCCGTATCGCCGGCCTTGGCGCGAGTGTCGGGGACGCCCTGCGCGTTCACCACAGGCATCACACGGATGTGGGCCCCGCGCGTCCTGAAGAAACAGTTCTTCTCGATGATGAGGCGTGTCTCCCCGGGATCGCTGCCCAGGACGATGCCTTCGCGGCAGCCGTCGAAGAGACTGCGGCGCACCAGCAGGGACCACGGCCCGACCTTGTAGTTGGCGAAGATCCCTCCGCAGTTCCGGAAGGAGCACTGCGTGAACAGCCCCGCGCCGGAGGCCAGCGCATAGTAATTGGTGCCGGCGAACTCGCAGTTCGTCCACAGGCACACGCCGCCGGTCTGGGTCACGGCCAGGCCCTTCAGCCTGACGCCTTCCAGCCTGCTCTGCTCTGCGCCGTAGAACAGCAGCGCCGCGGACTGCTTCTCCTGGTTGGTCAACTCGACCGGATTGCCAGTGATGCCTTCGGCAATGAGCGTGCCCCAGACCCAGACGTTCTGCGCCGCTTGTGGCACGGCCTTCCAGGCCGTGGACACGGGCAAGATGCCCGTGCCACAATCGGCTGTGGCGCCACCTTCCGGGTCGCGGCGCGACACAGCGGATTGCGCTACGGCAGCGCGGAGGTGAACGCACGTGCCAGCCTTGATGCGCAAGGTTACGCCTTCGGGCACGGTGAAGTCACCGCGGATCAGCACCGGTGACCGTTCTGGCGCCAGCTCCAGGTCGGCATCCAGAATCCCGCCAAGGACCATAGCGTAGCCGGGTTCCTTGGGCAGGAAGGCCGTCGGCGGTTTGGCAGTCCGGTTCGTGGCCGCCGGCGCCTTGCCGGCGTCCCGCAACCCGCCGGGTTGCCGCACGGTTGCGGGGATGCGCTTGAGCGGTGGGAGGGGGACGACTTCGGCGAGGGGGCCGTCGTCCTCGCTGTCGGGTCCCGGCGGAGCGGCGGAGCGGGGCGTTCCATCCACCGCGGCTGGCGTTGCGGCTTCGCCGGCGGAGGCGCAGACGGCGCCGAGCAGAACAAGCGTGGCAAGCCACTTCCGCGTGCGTCCGCCTGCACCCGTGGTTCCAGTCTGCGGCATGGCTGCCAACACCCCCACATGCCCCTTTGTACAAGGGGTTCCGAAGAACTCCCGCGCAACCCTGTGTTGCGCGGGAGCCTGCTGTATGAATCGTCACAAACGCTGTGCGGCAATAGAGAAACGGGCGCGGCGGCGCAGTGGGGCGTCGCCGTCACGCTGCGCTATCACTTGAACTCGATGGTGACCTTCTCGCTCGGGTCCATCTGGATGAACTTCGCGATGTCCTTGTCGGCGAGAGCTGCCTTCATGGCCTTCGGATCTTTTGCGTCCTTCAGCAGCTTGAACTTCTTGGCCCCCGCCTCATCGCCCATAAGCCCGCCGAAATCCTCGTGGACAAGGGTCAGGCCGTTCTTCTGGGCGTTGGGGTAGGCGGCGTTGGTCTGGGTGATGACGCCGTTGACTTTGACCTGGAAGTCAATAAGGAGATCCTTGAGCATCATGGACATCATCGCCTCGGCCATCTTGTCGGCTTCCGGCCCCTGGGCCGCTTCTTTCGGCTGGTCGGGCACGGGGCTCTCCATGGGCGGCATAGTCACGGTCAGCTTGGGCGTGGGCGCTTTCGCGAACTCAAAGCTTATGTCTTTGCTCTCCGCCTTCAGGTTCCCGACGGGCGGCACCGTGTTGATTCTCACCTTGCTGATGTCGTTGAACGCGTAGACGACCTTCGCCCCCTCCCAGTCCTTGCGGTCGGTCAGCGGCGCCGCGGACTTGACGGTCACTCCCTCGCCCAGCGCCTTGGCGGTCTTGGCGCACTGTTCGTCGAGATTGCCGCCGGCCTTGAGTCCGCCCGGCATGCCCTCCATCTGCATCTTGGCCCAATAGGCAGTCTGCTCAATCGTCCCGCTCCCGTCCTTCTCGACGGTCACCACGGTCTTGGACTGGATGCAGCCCGCAAGCAGCAGGGACATCCCGGCCAGAACTGCACAGGCTGTGATACGTTGCAGCATTTGCTGTCTCCTTTCCCATTCCGACACTCTCGTCTGGTGAACTTACCCACGGCAAAGGTACCCGCTCCGCGCGGCCGAGGCAATCACAATCGGCAGCGAGTCCTATAATCGGCGGGCAACGCAAATGCCATATACACGCTTGGGCGCGCGGGGTATACCGCCGATAGCGCCGGCGACACAACCTCGGGGGTGCTTCACATGCGGAACCGTCGCGAAGTCCCTGCGTTGTTTCTGTGCCTGCTCCTGGCGTCACCTGCCGTGTGTGCGGAGAGCGCGGCCAACCTCCTGAGAAACTCCCGCTTCCAGGACGACTGGTTAACGCTGCTGCCCGAAAACAAGAACCACCATTGGTGCTACTCCTCCGAATTCTACAACCGGCGCGACTACAACCCCGACGGCTGGTCGTGCAAAGGAAGCTGGCAGTGGCGCAACGCGGATGCGCCGCCCGGCCAGCGCAGGATGTTCCTGGCGGCGCCGGAGGCCCATGTCACGCAGCGCGTCAACTGGGTGGCAGTGTACGACGACCGCAGCCTGAGCGGTTTCCCGGACGCCGGCGGGTTCCCGACAATGCGCGCTCAGCGGAACCTGAAGCCGCTCAGCATGGTCCGCGATCTGACGTTCCGCGTGCGCGTCAGAGGCAAGGAGCTGCCCGAGAAGGCGGCGGCCCTGAGACTGGCGTTGTGCCCGCCGGGCGGGACTTCCGGCGATCCGCTGGGCGAGATTGTCCAGCCCGTGGCGACGGAGACGGTCGCGCTGCCGTCCGGCTCGTTCGACTGGCAATGGGTTGAGGTGAAACTGCCTGCCGTGGCGTGGCTCCAGGCGGCGAAAGATGCCGCCGCCAAGGATCCCAAGGAGAGCGCGGAAGCAGCCAAGGCAGGTCCCGCGCTCCCGGCCACCGTCAGTGTCACGATCGCCTACAAAGCGCCCGCGGGCGAGCTTGAGATGGACGAAGCCATCCTGACCGAGCCCGGCCCTGCCACGCCTGCCATCGCCACCCGCCGCCACCCAATGTTCATCTTGGGGGGATGTTCTTAAGATTCTGAAGAGCGGTCTTGGTGTTTTCTTCCCCCACCCCGTCGCAGTGGTCAAGAATCATATCTAGCAGTGCCATGCCAGTCTTAAAGGCATAGGCGTGGTACCGGTCGTTGGGATTATAATCATCTGGTCTGGCGAGTCTTATTCGGTGCGGCGTCTTGACAACCAGAACAGGCCCCGGATTGCTGGGACTGATGTTTATCGTACGGCTATTGCGAAAGTACATACGACCATGCCTGTCACGGGGCCTTCGGGTCGTCGCAAAAATCCGGGTGTTCAGGCGCCCATCAATGTTGACATGGGCCTCAAGGCCAGTTTTTGGTAGTTTCTTAGCCATCGTTGGTTCCTCCGTTTTCGCCGCCTGGGAATCACACCGGACTTTCGGGGACGGACTTTCGGGGACGGTCTGAGGGCATCCAGGCCACCAGCCAAGCCGCCATCATTCACTTCGCCTTCGCAGCCGCGATGGCGGCCGCGCAAGTGTCACTCGATTTCAGAATCTGCATGAAATCCTCCCAGGATATCTTGACGCCCTTTGCCTTGGAGGTCTTCCCCTCACACCAAACAAGGCCGCTCATTGTCAGATAGCAGTCCCCGACCTGCCCCGAATCATCAGGATGACGAACCTCAAATTCGATGCCTTTCGATTTCACTTCCATGTCCACCGTGAACTTCTTGATCACGACCTTCATGCTGTGTCTCCTTGGAAAATGGGTTATGCGGACGGCATTTTCACGACGCGCCTACCTCTTCTTCATCTTATCCATCTCGTCCCGCAGCGATTTCGCGAACCAATCGCTCTGTTGCTGGCGGTCCAATTGAACCTTCAGAACCTGGATGAGATTCGTGAGCAGTTCGACCTGTTCTGGCGTGAGCTGAAGACCGGAGTTCAGCACACGCTGAAGGAAGTCAATCGCGGCTCGAATTTCGTTGTCTGACATTCGCAGCCCTCCTATGTCACGGACAACCACCAACTCCCGCTCCTGCCGACGCCCACGCGTCGGCGCGCCTGCATCCCTACTTGCCCGGTTTTGGCGGCGGCGGCGCGGTCAATTCGACCGTATGAAAAAGGAACTGGCTGCCCCATGTACCTACGCCGATGCGAGTTTCGTCCTTCAACCGCACCGGTATACTGCCGCCTCCTGCGTTGGCGTCCGCTTTAAGCATTACCTTGCCGTCGAGATAGCCAGTTATCTTCTCCTTGCGCACTTCGAGCAGGGCCTCGTGCTTCTTTCCCGTCTGCAACACGGAGCCAGCGATCGCGGTCTTTTCTACACCACCCACGAACCCGTACATTTTATTGCTATTTCCCCCAAGAACGTACATACAACCCTTACCCATTGACGGGAAAAACAGATACATGCAATCGTTGCCTTCTTTGCGAGTGAAGACGGCGCGTAAATCATACTCTTCCGGGACAGAACATGAGAACTGAAGTCGCCCGTAGTTCGCTGCGCTTCCAGATAGCCCGCTGCTAGACATGGCCCACGTTCCGGAAATCGCGTCCTTCTCGACGTTCACCGTGGACAACAGATTCATGCTCATTACTGATGCCTGTGGAGATGCCAGTAGACTGCTTGTCCCCCTGTTCGGTCTCGACCTGCCCTCGAAGCTATTCTTGGGTATCCCGCCCGCCGCCTTGACGCCCCCTTCGACGGCCTCTACTTGCTGCCGGACATCCATGAAACCATCCTTCGCCAGACCGAGTTCGTGCCGCCCCAACGGGAGTTCAACGGTACACGGCGTCTCGGCCTTGCCCGTTCCGACGGCTCTTGCGGGCTTACCGTCCACGAAGACCGTCCAGGCGTCCTCGAAGATTACGTCAACGGCCACCGTCAGCGGCTCCAACGTCGTCGCCTCCGGCTTGGCGATGGCCTTGCCGTCAACCTCGACGGCCAGCGTCGCGGCCTTGCGGCCCTTGAGCGTGAGTTCAAGAGATTGGCGGCCAACAGGCAGTTGAATAAGGGCAGGCGTGACCTTGCCTGTGTCCAGCTTGCCGCCGTCCGGCATCACAAGCACGATTGCAGCGCCGACGGGTTCGGATTTGATGAACGCCTTGCCGTCGGTCGGCGCGGGTTTGTAGGTTTCGAGTTTCGCCTTTTCGCCGACCTTTTGCATCGCGGCGAGGGATTGCTGCATGGCCTTCTTGCCTTCAGGCGCATCAGGGAACCTGTCGGCGATCTCGAAGAACCGGATGGAGATGAGAAGAGGGTCATCGGCGCGGCCCTTGGCGAACGCCTCGGCCTTGTCCAGCATGGTCTTGGCCTCGGAAGCGGGAATGGCCTTGGCGACCGTCTCGATGCGCTGCACGGCAACGGCATCGCCCTTGACCGCTTCCGTGTCTGCCAGCGTCATCTTCTTCTTAGCCCAATAGAGGCAGGAGTTGATCTCTGTGGTCTTGGCCTCGTCGCCGGCCGCCTCATAGAGCGCTGCGGCTTGCGCGAGCAGCTTTGTTGCCGGCACCAGCGCCGCGTGGTCGCTCTGTGCATCGCGAAGTTTGGCAATGCCCTGCTTGTAGACGGCTTCCGGCTCTTCGGCGAAGAGCAACAACGGTAGGACGAGACATACGACCGCAAGCCACTTCATGATCCGGCTCCTTGGCATCGGATCGCTGCGTGCGGCTGGCGTGGTGTACGGCGGATAGGAAAGGACGATAAATCGGCGAAAAAACGGAGCGCCGAACCAAGCCGCCGCTCGCAGAGACCCCGACCAAGGGGTATAGTTGAACAGCAAACCTGGCCGACGCCCCTTTACGGGGCGCGGCCCAAGTCGCTGCTTCAACTATCAAAAGCCTTTCGGCTCAGGTTGGTCGTTTCTCTGCGAAGCAGTTTCCCGATGCTCGCGCATCTTCAAATTGTCACAACACAGACTTTCCTTCTGTTCCTCCCCAACACACGAAACATGGTATCAACTACGTTGACAAAACTGTACCCCGCGGCGTGAAGCATGTCAATGCGGTGGGAGGCATAAATGAACTGGCCCCGGGACTCCGAGCCGCGCGCGTCAGCAAGCGGTCGCGGACCGCTCCCTTACGGTCGCGGCTCGGATACGGCGATTCCTGCTTGATCTGCCCCCCCGGCTAACGGGCCGGAGCGTAGCGCACGAGAAGGCTGCTTCGCCGCGCGGGCAGACGCAGTTCCAGCGCAGAGAGGTCGCGGCCGGTCAGCGTCTTCGTCACGGACTGGTGCTGATCGTCAATGAACGAGACGGCGTAGGTCTGGTCCGGCTTGACGCCG
>JAPLOD010000375.1 GCA_026692735.1 Planctomycetota bacterium
CCGGCAGCAGTTCGATCGGCACGGTGACGTCCCGCGCCAGGCTCTTGTAGGCCAGGATGCCGGATTGCTGCGGGATGTAGCTCCCGTCTATGGTGACTTCGACAAGCAGCTCTTCTCCCCGCGGCACAACGCCCGCTTGCCCCTCCGGGAACAGGCTCCGTTCGAACCCTCCACCGGTGGCCTTGATGACCTTTATGTGCGTCTTCGTGGGGAAGTGAGCGTTGGGGCGCACCAGCCTCGTGCCCAGCGCCGAGTAATACTCCGGGAACTTGATGACCAGCGCAACCTTGATGGCCACTATCAGCGCCGCCGCGACGCCGAACTTGACGACCATCTCGGTGTTGATGATGCGGAAGAAATCGAGCGGCTCGGACATGCGCGTCGTTTCCGCTTCCAGCGCCGCGATCAGCTCGGGCGAGCCGACGTACTCGCCGGTCTTGCTGGCGCGCGCAAGCTGCAGCGTCGAGATCAGGCGTCCGTGCAGGTCCGCGTTGCGGGTCTCGACGCGCAGCGCGATCTCGTCGTCGTCCTGGATGCGTCGCAGTTCCCGGATCAGGTGCTTGTAGGTCACGTAGCCGACCGCGGCGAGGCCCGCCGAGGCGAAGACCAGCCGCGCCGCATAGGGCAGCTCAAAGACCAGGTCCATCACGAAGTACGCCAGGACCGCGGCCACAAGCGCGACCAGCGTCCGGAAGAACCCCGCCATGAAGACCACGCGTCGCTCTTTCCGGCGAACGGCGGCGATGCGCGATTGCAGTTCGGCCAACGTGATCATCGTCTTCTGTCCCGCGTCCCCTGCTCCAGGCTCCCGGCGCCCGGCGCTCGGTGCTTCACAGCAGGTCGTTCCGCTTCCGAATCAGCCACTCCGCGCCCATAAAGAGCGTGAACAGCACCAGCAGGATGGGCGCGTCCCACAGCGTGTTCTCCTTCTTCTCCTCGATCTCACGCTGCGCCTGGCTCAGGTCCTTGACGACCTGGCCGGCCTGGTCGGCGAAGTACATGGCGACCTTGTTGTCCCGGACCTCCGCGCTTTTCACGGAGCTCTTCGCCACGTTATCCAGCAGTTCCCTTTTCAGTTCGGGGGTCTCCATCTCCAACTGCGGAACCCGCACGGTGTAGTCCGCGTGAGCCTGCTCGTCTTCCTCCTCCTTGAGCGTGATCCGGAACTTGCCGTCCGTCAAGGCCGCCGTCTCGCCGCGGAAGAACCCGCGCTGCCCGGGCTCAGGCGTCAGGTCCACGGAAACCTGATTGGCCTCGTTCTCGATATCGGTCGCCACCGCCGTGACATGATCGGCGGTTGAGTAATCGAGGTCCTTCTTGGTCAGCACCCGTGCCGTGATCTTGATGCGGTCGCCGACCGCGTATTCTTCCTTGTCGGTGTTGATCTCCACCCGCGCCGTGCGGCCCAGGAGCTTGGCCAGCCCCAGGTACTGGATCACGTGCCCGTGCAGGCGCTCCAGCGCGTCAGGTCCCAGTTCCGCCGGGTAGCGCATGCGCCACAGGTCGGCAAAGGCCTGGTAGAGGACCCGCCCGCGTCCTACCTGCGCCGTCAGCAGCAGCGGGGAGGGACCGCCGCGCTGAGCGGCAACGTTGCCTTTCTCAGTGCCGCAGACCAGCAACACGGTCGCGCCGAGCTTCGGGCGTGTGGCCTTGTGGTACCAGTACATCTCCGGCATCAGCTCCCACAGGGTCGCGTTCTGTTCGTCGCTGCCTTCGGCTGAACTCATATCCAGCCGCGTGACGCTGTGAGACCGGCCTTCGGGCGCGAGCACGCAGCGGAAGGGGTCGGTGATGGGGTTCTGCTGCTCATCCTCGGCCGTCACCGCGGGGCTGGTCTCGAACTCGATGGGCAACAGGAGTTCCAGCTTGGAATCCTTGTAGGCGTCCGGGAAGTTGTTCTTCCCGGCGATGAACCAGATGCCCCCGCCCTCTTCCAGCACAAAGCGCCGCAGGTTGTCAATGTCGTGTTCGGTGAAGAAGCCGTCGTTGGGCATATTGCCGAAGACGATGACATGGTACTTGAACAGCTCGTCGCGGGTGGGGAATTCCTTCAGGAACATCGAGCCGGACTTGGCCAACTCGGCCATGTCGGGCACGCGCAGCAGGATCTTGCAGTTCACGCGCTTGTCCCGCAGCAGCGAGTTCTTCAGATAGCGGAACTCCCAGCGCGGCTCGGCCTCCAGCAGCAGCACGTTCAGCTTCTGGTCAATGACCTCGATCTCGCGCGACTTGAAGTTGTTGCCCGGCTCGCTGTCCTCGGACGCCAGGTTCAGCAGGCGTATCTCCACCTTGTAGGTGTACTTGCCGGGCTTCTTGGGCTTGACGCGTATGACCTCGTTCTGTTCGCCCGTCTCGCGCAGCTTCACCGCCTGGCGCCCGATCTCCTCGTTGTTGCTGGTAACGATGAGCTCGGCGTCCTCGCCGTTGAAGCCGTGCTGCCTCACCCGCACGTAGATCGGCGCCAGATCGTCCACGAAGACCTTGCTCTCCAGGAACAGGTATGCCACAGAGGCATCGCGCGCTTCCGGCACCCCGATGCCGATGGGGTAGATGCGCGCCGGCGCGTCCTGGGCCACGACCGCCGGCTCCTCGCCCTTGTTGTTGCCGCCGTCCGTGATCAGGATTATGGCGGACAGGGCCTGGCCTTTCAGGCGGTTCAGCACGCTGCGGATCGAGCCGCCGATCTCGGTCACCATGCCGTCGGGCGGCACGTTGTCCAGCACGGAGGCATCGAGCTTCCGGCCGCCCGTCTCCACCGCTTTCATGTCGGCCGCCCGCGAGAAGGTCCACAGTTCCACTTCGTGTTTGTCCTGCAGCTTCTCGAGGAACCGGATCTCCTTGTTGTGGAGCATGGCGCGCGCCAGGTCCATGCGGCTGGCCCCGGATATGGCCAGTTCCGCCGCCATATCCACCTTGCGCGGGTCGGTCTCCTTGAGCGGCACCTTGCCGAGCACATGCGCCACGACCAGTTTGTCCTCAGCCCGTGTGATCTTGTCCACGCGCGACATGGACTTCGAGGCGTCTACCAGGATGATGACCTTGCCCTTGATGTACCCTCGCAGGAAGACCTCCAGCACGGGGCCCGAGAGGATCAGCAGCAGCACGGCAATGCCGCCGTAGCGCAACGCCGCCAGCCCGCGGCGCTTGCGGAGCGGACAGTAGTCGGGCTCGCGTTTGTAGTACCACCACACCACGTACGCCGCGGCAGCCGCGGCCATCAGCATGACCAGGCGCTGAAAGGGCGTCTTCAGGTTGCTGAAATAGATGCTCCAGCGGTCAATATGACCTTCCTGGATGGCACGAATCCCCAGCAGCCTCAGAAACCAGTCGTACATACGCCCTCATGCGCCGCAGCGCCAAAAACAATGAAAAATTCAAAATGCAAAATGCAAAACTGAATCCTTCCATCTTTCATTTTGCATTTTACATTTTTCATTCGGCTAGTCTCTCGGCGCCCAGCGGTGGCACAGAATGGATTCCACCGCCAGGAGCACGAACACCATGCCCAGGAACCATGGCCACAATTCCGTGCCACGGCGTTCGCCCGCCAGTTTGTTCGCAAAACCCTCGCTGTTGGCAATGAAGCTGAACGTGAAGCCGGGGTAGAACTGCTGCAGGCTCGCGGGCAGCACCACGTCCAGGTTCGACTCCACCTCGGTGTTCGGGTTCAGCGCGTACGTCATGGAGACTTTCGGGGTACGGTCGAGCACCACGTCGTAGAAGCCGGCGCGGTCGGTGTCGGCGTAGTCAAACGCCGCGCGGCCGTCGGTAGTCAGTTCGGGCCGCGTTTCCTTCTTGGGCGCGGGCGGCGGCGGCGTGATGCGCACCGTCGTGGTCTGGTCGGCCAGCGACATGACGCCATGAATAGGCGCGTTCACGGACAGGTTCTTGGGGCTGCGATTGCCCAGCGTCAGCAGGCTGGCCGCGCGGAGCATGAGAATGGGGAACGCCTGCTGCGTGGGCAGATTGCCCCAGGCCGTCGTCGCGGGGAACGCGAACAGCAGGACGACGCCCGAGCCGACCTTCTTCTCCACAATGGCCGGCTTCCCGTTCGTCAGCCAGGCGACCGGGCGCGTGGAGTCATCCGCCAACTTCTCAAGCTCGAACGCCTTATAGATCTTCACCGCGCTGAGGAACTCGGCGCCATAGTCCGCGTTGTTGAACTCGCTCATGATCGGGTGCGAGAGCTTCTCCATCGCCGTCGCAAAGGAGTACGCGGGAGGCATCTTCTCCGTCCCGAGCTCCACCGCCTCACCCCAGGTACTGCCGATCTTCGCTGGCAGCAGTTTCGCGCCGGCCTCTCCCAGCATCCCGTTGAGCACCGACGGCTCGACCTGGTCGCCCAGGAAGATCAGCAACCCCAGGCCTGAGCGCACCTGCCGTTCCAGCGTGGTAACGGCGGTCTGGGGCAAGCGGCTGACGTTGGCCAGCACCACGGCCTGATAGTTCAGCAGGTTGCGGTCGGCGAACCGCCCTTGCGATACGGTCTCGGTCACGACCGCGGTCTGCCGCTCCGGGTTCTCGGGGTCGCGCGGCGACAGCGCGAACCGGAGATAGCCGGTCTCATTCGCCAGCGGATCGTCAGCCCGTTGCGCGTGCCCGTCCACCAGCAGGATCCGCGACTCGTCCACCACCTCGATCGTGCAGTACCGCCGGTTGTCTCCCATCAGGCTGTCGTCCGCCAGACGCACCTCCACCTTGTGGTCGCCTCCCGTGGCGAACTTCGCCTCAAACGTGGCGCTCACCACTTCGCCTTCGGGCGCGTTCAGCGTCAGGCGCTCCGTGGGCTTGTCGTCCTTGCCCTTCGGATCAACGAACACGTCCAGCGCCAGGCCATCCACGGTCTTCCCGAAGTTCTTCACTTTGGCCACGAACGCGATGGGCGTGTCCACAGCCGCCAGCGTGTCCGTGGGCGCAAGCTCCACGATGGCGGCATTCGAGCCGCCGGCGTCGCCGGCGTTGATCAGGTAGACGGCCGCGCTGGTGCCGAGTTCCCTCACCAGGTTGTGGAATTCGCCTGACACCTCCTTCGGGTTCCAGGGCCGCGACTGCATGTCGGTGATGACATACATCTCGCGGTTGGACAGAATGTACTCGCGATGCTTCTCGAAGATCCCCTTGGCGTGGCGCAGCGCCTTCTCAATATTGGTGCCGCCGTCGGACAGGTGCACCGAACGCTCCAGTTCCTGTTCCAGGTAGGCCAGGTCCGGCGAAGGCTCGCCCAGCGGCAGCCGGACATCGTCGTTGAAGGTGAACAGGCCGCACCACGAGCCGGGCTCAAGCTGCGCCAGGACGGACCGGGCCAGGCGCTTGCCGACTTCGAACCGCGTCTCGCGCCCGTTGTTGTAGCCCATCGAGAGCGAGTTATCGAGCAGGATGATGGCGCCGGTCTTCATGCCCGAACCCAGAAAGCCTCTGCCCGTCACGGCCGGGCGGGCCAGCGCGAGCGTCAGGCAGAGCACGGCCGCGGTGCGGATCAGCATGAGGATAATGTCGCGCAACTGCAGGCGGCGGGCATTTTTCTCGATGGCCTGAAGCAGGAACTCCATGGCCGCCCAGATCACCGGACGGAACCGGCGCCGGTTCAGAAGATGGATGATGATCGGCACCGCGCCGAGCACCAACAAGGAAAGCAAGAGCGGGTTCAGGAACATTCAAACGACCCCGGTTCACATCTCCGAACGCAGAACGCCCAACGCACTGCCCGTCCACTCCGCATGCCTGCTCCGGAGTCCTTACGCCCCGTCACCTCGCCACCTTCCGCAACGCCCGGCTCTGCAGGAACGTCTGCAGCGCGATCTCCAGCGGCTGCGCCGTGTTGATCAAGGCATAGTCCACCTTGTTGCGCTCGCAGGCCGTCTTCACCGCCAGGATGTGCTGGTTCAGCGCTTCCAGGTAGCTCTTGCGCACCATCCGCGGCTGGCACATGACCGGCTCATACCCTTCCAGACCGTCGAAGCGGACGTTCCCGTCGAACGGGAAGTCCAGCTCGCAGGGATCCATCACGTGCAGGACCAGCACTTCGTGGCGCGCAAAGCGCAGGTGGTTCAGCCCCTGGAGAATCCGTTCCGGCTTGTCCAGGAGATCGCTGACCAGCACGACGATGCCGCGCCGGCCGATGCGTTCCGCGAAGTGGTGCATGATCTCGCCCACGTCGGTCTTCTTCGCGGGCGTCGTATTCTCCAGCTCATGGCAGATGCGGTGAATCTGCGCCAGGGACTGCTTCGGCTCGACAAACGTCTGCAGCCCCTCGTTGAAAATCCCCACGCTCACGCTATCCGTCTGCGAAATGACGAGGTACGAGAGCACGGCGGTGAGGAAGTTGGCGTATTCGAGCTTGTTGAAAGGCGCGCGCGGCGAGCCGTACAGCATGGACTCGCTGGCATCATGGAGTATGTGCGCGATGAAGTTCGTCTCGACCTCGTACTGCTTGATGTAGTAGCGGTTCGACTTGGCGAAGATCTTCCAGTCCAGATGCCGCGGGTCGTCCCCCATGGTGTATTCGCGATGCTGCGCGAACTCCACGGAGAACCCGTGATACGGCGAACGGTGCCAGCCGGCCATGAAGCCTTCGACCACCTGCCGGGCCACCACTTCCAGCTTGTCCACCCGGTTAAGGATCTTGGCATCAATGTACCGCGAGAGGACGACTTTCTTCTGTGCTGGGTACGTTGAGATCAGCGGCATCTCTGCAATCCTGAGGGCTGAACCAGCCGTGGCGCCATGCCAGAGGCGGAAGCCGTTACGACACCGCGACCGGCGCGGTCGTCAGCTTCTCCGTCTTGGGAACGCTCTGCAGCAGCTTTTCAATCACCTTGTCCGTCGTGATGCCTTCCGCCTGCGCCGTGAAGTTGCAGGCGATCCGATGCCGCAGCACGGACGGGGCCACGGCCTCCACGTCATCACACGCGACATGGTACTGGCCGTTCAGGATGGCGCGCGCCTTGCCGGCCAGGATCAGGAACAGGCTGGCCCGCGGCCCGGCGCCCCAGTTGATCCAGTTCTTGATGAAGTCGGGCGCCTCGCCCATCGCCGGGCGCGTGGAGCGCACGATCTTCTTGGCGTAGGCGTAGACATGGTCGGCGACCGGCACGCGCAGGACTATTTCCTGCAGCAGGTTGATCTGCTCGCCGTTCAGCACCGGCTTGATCTGCACCTTGCTGGGCATGGTGACGCGCTTCATGATCTCCAGCTCCTCCTCGTCGGACGGATAGTTGACGAAGATCTTGAAGAAGAAGCGGTCGAGCTGCGCTTCGGGCAGCGGATAGGTGCCTTCCTGTTCCAACGGGTTCTGCGTGGCCAGAACGAAGAACGGCAGCGACAGGTTGTGCTGCGTGCCGGCGACCGTCACCGACTTCTCCTGCATGGACTCCAGCAGCGCGGCCTGGGTCTTCGGGGGCGTGCGGTTGATTTCGTCGGCCAGCACAATGTTGGCGAAGACCGGCCCCTTGATGAAGCGGAAGACCCGCTCCCCTGTACTTCGGTCGTCCTGGATGTCCTCGGTGCCGACGATGTCGCTGGGCATGAGGTCCGGCGTGAACTGAATGCGCTTGAACGACAGGTCCAGCGCCTTGGCCAGCGTGCTGATCATCAACGTCTTGGCCAGGCCGGGCACGCCTTCGAGCAGGCAGTGGCCCCTGGCGAAGACGGCGATCAGTATCTCCTCGATCACCTTGTCCTGTCCGACAATGACTGTGGCGATCTCCTGCCGCAGCGCCTCATAGGCGTCTTTCAGGTGCTTCACCGCCTCCATGTCGGTCAGGTTGGTCGCCACCGGTGGCGGAGACGCCCGGTCGCCGGTCGCCCCGCCCTTGGGACCGTGCAGGATCGCCCCGCACTTGCACTTGACCTTCCCGTATTGCTCCTCATGCAGGTTGAACCCGCGCCCACACTCATCACACTTGACTATAGGCATGACACGTCTCCAGGTCTGCGGTCCACGTCTCCCGGTCCGTTATGCGAGCATCCCCGAACGTCGCTTGCGCCCGCCGCACCGAGTGCGATTTTTACATCCGTTCACTGCCTACACCGCGCGCGGGATGAAGAGCATCCAAACTTTCCGGAAAATCGGCCCCCGCCCCGCGGCAGTCGGGCGTCCGCACCAGTGCTCGCCCCGCGGGCTCGCCAGCCCCCAGACTGCCGCTTTTGGAATTCGCGCGTTGAAATTCCGGCGTTTGTGGTATCATAGAGGACTGAATTCTAGACTGAATTCACATCGGCAGTCGGCGCTGGCCCGTGATCTGTGCCGCCGTGTGGCGGCAGGGGGTCGGCTCCACAGTCTTCCAGGGAAGTAGTGGCGACTTTTCCACGCCCAGATGGTCCACGGCCGGAGTCGTAGCTACACATTGGGGAGGGTGTCCATGATGTTGAAACGCTGGATGGTGTGTCTGCTTGCGCTCGCGGTCTGCCTCGGGCTGGCCACTGCAGCGGAGTCGAAGGACGAGAAGAAGAAAGAGGAGAAGAAAGAGGAGAAGAAGAAAGACGAGAAGAAGCCGCTCGTACTGCCGGATGCGGTCTCCAAGACCATCAAGGACAGCTGCAAGGACGCTGAGGTCGTCGAGGCCAAGGAGAAGAAGGAAGCCGACAAGGTCTGCGGGTACGAGGTGAAGCTCAAGGACAAGTGCGAGAAAACGTTCAAGGTGGTTCTGTCGGCGGATGGGAAAGTGATGGAGGAGAGCAAGCACAAGGTCCCGTCAGCGGGTCTGCCTGCCGCGGTCGCCGATGCCGCGAAGAAGTGGGCTCCCGCCGCGAAGCTGGCCGAAATGGCACAGGTGGAAACCAAGAAGGACACCGGCACGTGCTATGAGGTCGAAGCCGAGATGTGCGGCAAGACAATCAAGGCCAAGATCGGCGGCGATGGGAAGCTGATCAAGGGCGACGAACTGCCGCAGCCCAAGGCCGAGAAGAAGGAAGAGAAGAAAGAGAAGAAAGAGGAGAAGAAGGAAAAGAAGGAAAAGAAGGACTAGGCAAGGGCCGCAACAGCCCCGGCAGTGTCCTTATGTGGACGGTAGCAGGGCCGGCGTTCCTTTCGCCGGCCCTTTCTTTTTCAGCACGCGTCGGGCATGGGGCGGCTGGCCAGCAGTACCAGGGGGCCGGGACTGCTCTTGTCTGCCGCTGCCCGCAACAGCGGCAGCGCCGCGGGGAGCAACACCGTCTGCCCCGCTTTCAGCGGCGCCTCGCCCAGCCTGCCCGAGCCCGCGATGGCCATCAGCACCCGCGGGGCCGCCGGACAGGCAGCAACCGTCATCTCAGCGCCGGGCGCGAGCAGATAACGATGCAGGTCGAAATAGCGCCCCTGCAGAAGATGCTCAGTCACCACGCCCGCGCCCTGCCGCGCTGAAAGCGGGACCACCGTGTCCCGGCTCATGTCGCCCGAGAACTCATCCCCCGGAGCGCCAAAGCGCATGACCGCGAGCGCCTCCGCGACATGCAGTTGCCGCGGCTTGCCTTCCAGCCCCGGGCGCTTGTAGTCGTACAGGCGGAACGTCAGATCGGAGTTCTGCTGGATCTCAGCCACCACCAGTCCCGCGCCCAGGGCGTGCACCATTCCAGGCGGCAAGGCTATCACATCCCCGACGTGCGGCGTGAACGAGTGTAGTACCTCTTCCACACGCTCGTCCTCGACAGCCCGCGCACACTCGCCCCGGCTGATCCCCGGTTTGAGGCCCCGTACGATCTTCGCGCCCGGCTGCGCGTGCACCACCACCCAGCATTCGCTCTTGCCGCGATCGTTGAAGCCACGCGCCACAGTGTCGCCGGGATGCACCTGCACGGAGAGCGACGTGCGGGCGTCTATGTACTTTACGAGGAGCGGGAAACGAAAGGGCCTGTGCGTCATCGGCAGCTCGCCCAGTATCGGCCGCGAGTACAGGTTCACCAGTTCATGCAGCGTCCGGCCCGACGCAGCGCCGTCCGCCAGGACGCTCTGCGCTTCCGTCCGGTCCACCAGTTCCCAGCTCTCGCCTATCGCCTTGCCAGGCTTGCTGTGCCGGCCAAACAACGCGGAGATGCGATCGCCGCCCCATACTCGCTCCATGAGAATGGGCTGGAAGCACAGCGGGGCGGTCAGTCGCGGCTCGTTCACAACAGTTTTCTAATGCATATCGCGCGTTCCCGCCACTGCCCGATTCCGGATTGCGGACCGAGGATCAGCGGCACGGCGCGCGTGGGCTGCTCTCCGCTTCACCGTCTTCCCTTCCAGTCGTAACGGGTCGCCTTTGCCTTGTCAGATGCCGTCTCCTGCCTTAGAAGTGTACGCGGACAGCGGGTCGGCCCGTGCAGGCAAAGCTGTTCTCACACACTGGCCACCAGAGGGCTTATGGACGCCATTGATCTCAAGATACTGGACATCCTCCAGCGGGACGGCCGGAAAAGCCACTCCGACATTGCCAAGACGGTTGGCCTCTCAGCGCCGTCGGTGGGCGAGCGCGTCAAGAAACTGGAGTCCGGGGGCGTGATCCGGCGCTACGCCGCATTGCTCGACCCCATCAAGGTGAACCGGCCCATCACCGCGTTCATCGCTGTGTCCCTCGATAAGCCCATCCACGCGAAAGCGTTCCTGCAGCGCATCCAGGAACTGGACGACGTGCTGGAGTGCTATCACGTCACCGGTGAAATGGACTACCTGCTGAAGGTCCGTACACGCTCCACCGCGACCCTCGAGTTGCTCATCTCCGGCGACTTGCGGCCCCTCGATGGCGTTGTCGCCACTCGCACCAGCGTGATCCTGAGTTCGCCCAAGGAGGAGACGCGCTTGGGGTTGACGCTGGAGGATATCTCGGGTTTAATGAGGGGGTAGCGCCGGGCGAAAGCCAGTGCTCTCGTCGCAGTCAGGCAAAACCGCGGCTGCACTTGTTAGACCGGAGTCCTCACTTGCATATGCCGCACGTTGATCCGGAACCGCTTGACGTCCTTGTGTATCCTCATCCTTCTCTCAGGAAGCCCGCTCGGGCGATCACGCCGGATGAGGTCAAAGCCGGGCGAGCCGACGGCTGGGACCTGGCCGAGCTTGTCGCGCGCATGACGGTCACGCTGTATGCCAACAAGGGCATTGGCCTGGCGGCGACGCAGGTCGGCGTCGGACTGCGCCTGTTCCTTGTTGACATCTCGAAGGACGAAGACGGCCTCATGGCAATTGCCAACCCTGTCCTGACAGACATGCGCGGTTCGGTCGTCGAAGAAGAAGGCTGCCTTTCCGTGCCCGAGATACGCGCCAAGGTTAAGCGATACGCGGAACTGACGCTCACTGGTGTAAGCGTGAAAGGTGGACCCATCAGCTTCGAGGCAGAGGAACTGCTGGCCCGCGCGTGTCAGCATGAAGTGGATCACCTGGACGGCATACTGTTCATTAACCGGCTCGGCATAGCTGGCCGGCTGATGGTGCGCAAACAACTGGCCCAGCTCGAGGACGATTACAGACGACTTCAGGCGCGGAAGCTCAGGGCGCACGCCGTCCCGGCAGCGAGGTAACAGGAGGGGGAGCGTTCGGACGGTAACAGCGGGGGGTACGCTGAATGCGGGGCTCGCCC
>JAPLOD010000376.1 GCA_026692735.1 Planctomycetota bacterium
CGCATGATGACATCCGATATCCGGTTCTCGCGTTCCTGCTTGCGATTGTGCACCCCCTTGCGTCGCGCTCGCCTGCTGCACGGCCCGCTCGGCGCGGCTACTTTGCCTTGCCATTCTTTCCGGCCACGGCACTGTAGCCCAGCGAAGCATCGCCGACGTACAGGTTCCCGGCAAAGAGGATGATGACATGGACCGAGCGCGGCGCGTCCTTGACCGTTGCGTCCGGCGTGAGTCCCTCGTCGCTCAGTCTGCTCTCGAAGGAGCCGCGGTTGAGCTTGACCGTGAAGCCGGCTGTGGCGTCGTACTGCACCGTGCCGTTCGACGTGCGCGCCTTGAGTCTGAACGTGTCATAGCCGGACTTGGCGGCGCCTTTGTCGCTCAGCGTGAACGTCTGCAGCACGCCGCCGGCGTCCACGACCAGCGGCTGCCCCAGGAGCGACATGCCGGCTTGAACAGGCAGCGACCCCTGGAATGAGATGGCGTCCGCGCTGCCCCTGACGAAGTTGAGGCGAATGTTCATCTTCCAGAACGTCAGTGCGGCAGTGGTGAAACCCGCAGCCAGCGGCATCGAAGACGGATCGGTGGGCAAGGTGTTGAGGTACGTTTCCAACTCATCCGGGAAACCGTCCTGATCCGTATCGGTTGTGCTGACAGTGCCGCTGCCGCCGTTGCCACCGCCGCCGCCAGACGTAGCATTCGAAATGGGGCCGGTATCCACGGCCTCAAAAGCGCTTCCGGGAACAGTCTTCAACTGATCGAGATCCGTATCGTCCCAGCGGCTGTCCGTCGCCCCGGAGATGAACCAGTCGGTGCCTGTGTCGGCCACGAACATCCCGTACTTCTTGAGGGCGGTGAGGACGACGAGGGCCTGGCCCGTGAAGCCCGAGGTGTCGTAGCTGGCTTTGAGCCGCAGACGGAGGCCCATGGGCGGCGCATTCGGGTCGTCGCTGTCGCCTCTGTGCGTGGCTGGATGGATGTAAGCGGCCTGCGTCGTGTGAACGGTGAAGCGCAGCGCATGGTTGATGACGCCGGTCGTGACCTCGTCGTATCTGACAAGACCCGGGAGAATTGGCAAGCCGGCCTGATCGCACGATGTCCAGCCGTCGGGGCGCAGAGCGTTGGACTTCAGGTCGAAGACGGCTCCTGCATCGCAGCTCCAACCCGAACCCGAGGCCACGGCATGGTACATTTCGTAAAGCATGCCGTTATCCTTGTCCACGACGAGCACGTGGTGGTCGCTGCCCACCTCGATCGGCGCGTTGAGGGGCACCGGGTACGGCCCCGGATCGCTCTCGTCGGGGTACGCGACAATCTGGATCGGGACTTTCGGCTGTGTGCCGCTGACGACGGTATAGGGAAAGCCATAGTCCGGATTGGAGCCGAAATCCGCGTGCAGGTAACTGTCGCCTTGCAGGATCGTGTTTATGAAATTACCGGAATTCGAATGGACCGCCAGTGTGGAAATGTCCTGATTCCACGGGTTGTCAGCGGGGAATACGGCACAGCCTTCAATCGTGGGGCTCCCGGCGCGCAGCGTGCCGGCCAGCGCCATTCCGATCACCATGACCCACGCCGCTGCAAAGCTTTTGCGCACCATCGGGATCCCTCCTCGCTATTGTCAGGCGCACGTGCGTTGCCACGTCCGTGCGCTGCTCAATGCAGTCCACACTCTGAGACACCGGTCAAACGGCCCGCCATTAGTGTGCCACGGGGGGCCTCACGCCCAGGTCGTCTCTCTATCATAGCGCAGAGGTGCAGGAAGAACAGCGCTCCCTCCGCGTCCTCGCGGTCCGATGCGGTCACCATCCTGATCACAAGCCGCAAAGACGATTTCGATGGCCTCGGGACTTTCGGGTACGGGGGGTGATTGCCGCAGCCGGAGTTGTTTGATAGAGCGCGACGGCAAACACAGGTACGTCGTGGACGTGTCCGCTCAACGAGCCGATGCGTTATGCAGGGCGGTCTTACATCCCTGTCCGGCTCTTCGTCAGCTTCTCCCTGAACTGGCTTTCCCTGAGGGCTTTGCGCCATTTCCTTAGCATGAGATAGCCGCCCGAACCGACCACGTCATTGCGCCAACTGCGGTACCACTTGCTCCAGCGCGTGCGCAGGTTGAGCAGGGGCAGCATGGCCAGCGGGAAGCGCAGCGTGTGCACCACCACCCAGAACATCCGCCAGAAGTGGTAGAAACCGCCCATCAGCGCCAGCGTGGATTGGTGCAAGACCTCCGGCGTCAGGGGCTGGTCCGGCACGATGAGCGGGAAGTTGCCATCGTAATATTCCCAGCCGATCTCGTTGCTGGTCAACAGGCGGCCTTCCCGCTCAAGCCGGGCCCGCAACGCCGTGCCCGGCAGCGGCACGGGCAGAAGCACCTGCACGGTGTCCAGGCGCGCCTCGCGGAAAAACCGCCGGAAGCGCTTCACGCGCTCACGCCCGCTCATCCTGAACTCCACGCCGGGACGCATGGGGTAGCCGAAAATGAACATGCCGTGGAGCAGGAAGCCGTGCTGGCGGTACGTCCTGGCCAGTCGCACCATGTCGGCAGCCCGAAGGCTCTTGCCCATGGCGCGCAGTTCCTCGTCAATGGGCGACTCGATCCCGATCGCCAGGCATTGGATGCCGCACGCGCGCATGCTGGTCAGCAGTTCCTCGTCGCGCGCGCAGTCGAGCCTGACCTGCACCGTCACGAAGAACCGCAGGCGCATGCGTTTCTGGTAGTCGCGAAGCATCTGACAGAAGCGCAAAGTCTCGGAACGATCCTGCGCGAACTGATCGTCCACGATGAAAAACTCCCGGGCGCGGAATCCCTCCGCCAGATAGCTTATTTGGGCGATCAACCGCTCCGGCGTGGCGCAGCGCGCGCGCCCCTTCACCGCGCAGAACTCGCAGTTCATGCCGCAACCCCGAATGCGGCTCACGGGGAAGACATTGACCCTCGCGAAACGCAGCAGCCCGAAATCCGGCAGAGGCAACAGCTCGAAATCCTCCAGCGGCTTGCGCGGTTCGGTGCTGAACGGTACGCCGTCCTTGAGGAACGTGAGGCCCGCTATCCCCTCCAGGCTGCGCTTCGCATCCCGCGCCTCGAGCAGCTCGCCCACGGTCAGCTCGCCTTCGCCGTTGGCAACGACGTCCAGGCCGCCGCGGAGGGCCTCTTCGGGCAGCGCTTCAAGATGTTGGCCGCCACCCAGGGTGAAGACACCCGCCTTGATGTAGAAGGACGCGACCGTCAGCAATCGGGGAATGGTGCAGGATAGCCCGCCGTAGAAACCCGCGGCATCCGCCGGGCGCATCTCCTGGAGCGCGGCATGGTCGGGGTTGCCCTGCTCGTCCACGGGACCCGGGAACCGGTAGTTGTTCTCGTCAATCACCTCCACGTCCCAGCCGGGCATCTTGCTCACACTGGTGGCCACGCACAGCGGCCCGAGCGCCGTAGTCTGCCTGGCTATGCGGCTGTAGATATTGAAGGCCGGGTACTTGGGAATCACCATTCGGAAGACACGTCGCTTAGCCAGGTTCTCCATAGCGCAGCAGCCTCCTCTTCATCGTGGGGCCTCAAACCGCAGTTCCTCTTATAACCTGCCCCCCGACGAGTCCAGGTCAGATGAGAGCAGAAGGACTCCTTGGGGAAAAAAGGAACACGACGATGGGCAGGGAAGCCGGGCGTACGGCGAGACCGGCGCATCGGCGTCAGAACCTGTGTCTCTTCGGGTCTGAACCTGGACCGGCGGGGAATGTGCTTCGGAGGAGTTTGCCAATCAGCGCGACACCCTCTGGTGGCGAGCTGTGGGTGCTCTCGGCCAGGGACGGGTCGAAACTGGCCGCGCAGAAACTCCCCGCGGGTCCGGCGTTCGAGGGCCTTGCGGTCGCGCAGGGAAACGTCTACCTTGCCCTGCAGGACGTTACGGCCCCGTGGGCCTCTCGTCCTCGAACGCGGCCGCACGGGGCGGGCCCGTGACCTCCACGTTCTCGTGGACTGCCTGGCCGTGGTGGATCACCTTCACGAACGTGTATCGGGGGAAGTAGCGTGGGAAAGTACACACTGTGCTGCATCTGCCTGTTGCTCGTCAGTGTCGCCTGGATGGTGCGGGCTGAAACGGTCACACTCCCTGCGACCGCCAATGCGGGAGTGTCGTCTATTCGTCGCGGGGGCCCCGAGAAACCGGATCAGCGAAACTGGAGCTGGTGTGGCAGGGAGACTCTGGCCATCCGGCAGAACCAGAATTGGTCCATGTTCGAGAACAAGACCATCCTGCTCAAGTTTGACACGACACCGATCAAGGGCTGGACGGTCAAAGACGCTTTCCTACATCTGGCCTTGGCCCAAGACGACCTCTTCGGCATTGGCGCCTGCACAGTTCTGAACGACTGGCGCGAAGGCGCCGCCGAGGGCCAGGCTGAGACAGGCGCCCCGTCCTGGAACTGCCGCGCCAACCCGGCGGACGGGCAGAACCCGGACGAGAAGCACTGGTGGGCGTGGCCAGCGAGCGGGTTTTACTCGGTGACCTGGCTGCATCCGGCGCTGC
>JAPLOD010000377.1 GCA_026692735.1 Planctomycetota bacterium
GACAACGACGGCGTCATCGAGGCGACGCTGAAGGCGCGCACGCATCCCGGCGCGAATGGCGAGGTCATGCTCACGGCGGCCCTTGATGGCGACATGCCCCCGGGCGAGGACTGGGTGATCGCCATCCACGGCAAAGCGCCCACGGCCGCCACAGCGGCCGGCGCTGATCCGAGCGCGTGCCTCGACCGGGCGCACAGGCCCGACGGCCGGAGCGACGGCGCCTTCGCGCTGACGCTGATACCCGACGCGCCTGCCTTCGAACAGCCCCAAGAGATGGATGTCGTGTTCATGCTCGACACCTCTTCCAGTCGCACCACCTCATCGCTGGCCGCCGCGGCCCGCTTCATCCAGGGCGCCCTGGAAGCGCTCAACGCCGATGACCGTTTCGCCCTGGTCATGTTCGATGTTACGGCGCGAGTGCTCCCCGGCGGCCTCCAGGCGCCGCGGGAAGGCAACATCGCCAAGGCGCTCGGCGCGCTGAAGACCACGCTGCCCATGGGGGCGACGGATGTTGCTGGAGCGTTCAAGGCCGCAGAGGAACAGTTCGCCAGGACGGCCCGCGCCAATACGTGCATCGTCTACATCGGCGATGCGGAGGCGACCTACGGCGAACGAGCCGCTGAGGCCATCCGCAAACAGGCCGAGCGCACGCTGGCCGCGCTGAAGGCCGGCATGTATGCAGTGTTGACTGGTCCGGAGGTGACCGGCGGGGCCGTCAATGTCAGCGCATGGCACGCGCGAACGCTCAACGCCCTGGCGCAGCTTTCCGGCGGACCGGTCGTGCAGTTGACGCCGGACGTGCGCCCCGCCGACGCCGGCCGGAAGTTGGTGCAGTCGTTGGGCGCGCCCGTGCTCCGCCACGCCAGGCTGGAGCTGCGCGGACCGGACGGCGCGGTCATGGACACCACCCCCGCCATCGTGGGTGGCGTGTTCATGGATCGCGCTCTCGCCGCCTTCGGACGCTACGCCGCCGCGGGCAAAGCCACCGTGACGCTAAGCGGAACGCTGGACGGCCAGAGCTACAGCCGCTCCTGGGCGATTGAGCTGCCCGGACAGGAGCTGGCCAATGCTGTGGTGGAGAAGTTGTGGGCAAGGTCCCGCATCGGGGAGCTTCAGGCTTTCGGCGACCCGCAGGCCGCCAATCAGGCCGCCGCCCTGGCAAAGGCGCACAACCTCTTGAGCCGCAACACGGCCTTCCTGGTCCTGGAAAGCGAGAGGCTGTACGGCGACTACCGCATTGCCCGCAGCAGGGACAACAAGCCCTCCGCCGACGAGATGCGCGTCCGCATGCTGGCGGGCACGGCTGTGCCTCCGGCCGCTCGCGGCTTGGACGCGGCCGATTCAGCGGCTGCCGCGCAGAACATCCGCATTGCCGCCAAGTCAACGTTGGGCACGACGGCTGCTGGCTTCCCCATCAGCATAGGCGGCACGATGGTGGCCGTCTCCCTGCAGGAAGCCAGAGTGCTGGAGCGGCCCGAGAAGCTCATGCATGGCGACACGATACTCACGCACCGGCAGGCCTTCGAGCGGCGCCTGAGGCTCTCGCGGCTGATTGCTGCGGAGCGCGCCCTGCCCTTCGAGCCGGAGACGGTGTTCCCGCAGCTCTGGCTGCAGGCGCTGGAGCGACCGCCCGAGCGCCTCCAGGGCATCTTCGCCAACGCCGAGTCGCCGAACGTGCAGGACGCCGAAGGGCTGGGCGACGAAGCGGTGTGGGCGGTGGTCCTCAAGCAGCTTAGCACCCCGCCCACGGGCTGGCGCCAGAGGAACAGCCCGCCCGAGCCGGTCGAAGAGCAGCTTGACCGCCTGCTCAACCTGGGGAAATGCAGCCAGGTCACGCTCTCGGACGACGGCAAGACGCTCTGCGTGGACTCACACCTGCTGGCGCACCAGATCCTCGGCTCCCTGCTGCTGGCCAAACCGCCGCAGCACTACAAGGCCACCGGCCACAGCGAAGTCCTGCGCGTGATCATCACGCGACGCGAGGCCGCGTATCCGCTTGAGGCCGTTGCGCCCGAACGGCTCTCTGCGGCCTGGAACTTCCTGGCGCAGCTCGCGCTGGTCGAACGGCAGTACCAGCTCTCCGAAGAACTCGCCGGCCGCGCTCTGGAAGCCTCGGCGGCCTACGCGACCAACGGCCGCCCCGCCGGCGTGCTCAGCCACATGATCCGCGGCCTGGCAATGGAGATGCGCGCCGACTACCCCGCGGCCTCCCAGGCCTACGCGGCCATGCTGGCCGGCTCCAGGCCGTTGCCCAAAGGCGGCCACGCGCTGACCTACAGCGCGCTGGTCACGACGATGATCCTGGGCGAGAACGTTGACGGCGCCATCGCAGTGCTGGAACGCTGGTGCGCGCAGTCGTACACGCCGGAGGTTGCCGGGCGCCTTGGCGAAGCCTACCTGCTCAGGGATCGCCGCACCGACGCCATCCGCGCGTTTTCGATCCCCGTCGAATACGGCCAGGCCAACGGCGCCGATTTCGCCGCGCCCGAGGACTTCCTGAAGAGGACGCCGAAGGGCTGACGCTCTCGTGTGACGCAGGCGTTCGCGGGCGACGCTGTAGTGCAGCCACGCCAATGCTGGTATACTCCAATCGAAATGCGGCGCGATCCGCCGGGTCGCGCCGTACCGGGTGGATTGCGGAACGCGGAGGGGATCCTATGGCGGAAGAAATCGTCGAACTGAAGGGGCATCTGATAGACTCACTCATCCTGCCGCGGGTTCTGGACACTATCATGAGCCATGGCGGCTGCTTCGAGATCCAGCGGATCAAGGTAGGCGCCAGGCCCGAAGACCCCAGCTTCGCCCGCATCCTGATCGCCCACAAGGATCGGCGCCACCTCGAGGCTATCCTGAAGGCCGTCATGCACCACGGCGCCGAGCCGGTCGAGCGCGAGGAGGTCCGCACGGCGCCCGCTCCGCGCGACGGCGTGTTCCCCGAGAGGTTCTACGCCACCACGAACCTCGACACCTCCATTTACCTCGGCGGCCACTGGGTGCCCGTGCAGAACCCCGAGATGGATTCCGGCATCCTCCTCTCCGCCGGAACGCGATCCTCCGGCTCGCGCCGCGGTCCGGCGGCTCGCGCCACCGCGCGCACCATCAAGATGGCGGACGTCAAGAAAGGCCACGCCATCGTCGTGGGCGACAAGGGCATCCGCGTGGTGCCCATCGAGACGCAACGGGCGCCGCGCGACTTCGAGTTCATGATCAGCGACGTCTCCACGGAGAAGCCCAAGGGCGTCCTGATCGGGAACGTCGCGCGTCTCATGAAAGAAGAGCGCGCGGCGCGGCGGCCCATCCTGTGGGTCTGCGGCCCGGCGGTGATCCATTCCGGCGCGGGGCCTCTGCTCGAAAAGCTCATCGCCGCGGGATTCGTGCAGGTGCTGTTCGCCGGCAACGCCCTGGCCGCGCACGACATTGAGTGCGCGCTGCTCGGCACGTCGCTCGGTGTGTCAATGCGCGAGGGCGTGCCCACGCCGATGGGGCACGAGAACCATCTTCGCGCCATCAACGCCATGCGGCGCGTCGGCGGCATTCATCAGGCCGTCCGGCAAGGCGTGCTTAGGACCGGCATCATGTGCGCGTGCGTGCGGCACGGCGTTGACTTCGTGCTCGCGGGCTCCATCCGCGATGACGGACCGCTGCCCGAGGTCATCACGAACACGGTCGAAGCGCAACGCGCGATGCGGCGGCTCAGCCGCAAGGCGAGGCTGGCGATCATGGTCGCCACGCTCCTGCATTCGGTGGCCACCGGCAACATGCTCCCTGCCTCGACGCGCGTCGTGTCTGTGGACATCCAGCAGGCTGCCGTCACCAAGCTGGTGGACCGTGGCTCCTTCCAGACGATCGGCATCGTGACCGACGTGCAGCCGTTCTTCCGCGAGCTGCTGCTGGAGCTGGGGATCGGGTAGTGCGGCACAAGCGAGGTCAGAACAATGCGTCCGTCGTTCCTGATGTGCCGGCCCACCTTCTACGGGATCAACTACCAGATCAACCCGTGGATGAACGTCCACCGCCAGGCGAACCGCGCCCTCGCCCTGCAGCAATGGCTTGCACTGCGCTGCGTTCTCGAGGAGGAATTCGGCGCCGCCGTCGCGGTCTGCCGCGCGCGGGCCGGGCTGCCGGACATGACGTTCGCCGCGAACGCCGGCCTGGTCTGCGGCGAGACGTTCATCCCCAGCCGCTTCCGCTACCGCGAGAGAGCGGGCGAGGAGCCGTTCTTCACCGCTTGGTTCCGCCGGCGTGGCTATCGCATCGCCGCGCTGGCAGGCGAGCACCGTTTCGAAGGCGCGGGCGACGCGCTGTTCCTCGGCGGAAACCTGTTCGCAGGCTACTACTTCCGGACAGACATCCAGACGCACGCTCGTCTCGGCGAGTTGCTCGGCGTCCGCGTCTACTCTCTTGAGCTCGTCCGGCCCCGCTTCTACCACCTCGACACCTGCTTCGCGCCGCTCGGTGCGAGCGCGGCCGTCTACTATCCCGACGCGTTCGACTCGTATTCCATCCGTGTGCTCAAGGAGCACGCCGACGATCTGATCGCGGTACGCCACGACGAAGCGTACGAATTCGGCTGCAACGCGGTCGTGATAGGGAAGAAGGTCGTCATCGCCGAGCCGTGCCGGGAGCTGGCGCGCGCTCTGCGCCGGCGGGGCTACGCGGTGTACCGCTTGAAGTTCTCGGAGTTCATCAAAGCCGGAGGCGCGGCCAAATGCCTCACCCTCCAGCTCGACCAGGGACCGGCGGCTGCGCCTCGCCGCTGACGGCAACGGCGCGGCGCTCACTTCGTCTCGGCCGGAGCGTCCTTGCCCCAAACCTCGAACTCACACACAGCGCACCACTTGGGCTCTTCGGCCTTGAGGTCCTTCAGCTTCAGCCACGTCACCTTCCGCTTTGTGAGAGGAAATTCCTGGCCCTCCGCCGTCTTCTTCAGCGTCAGTTTCTCCGTTGAGCCGTCCGAGAACTCGACCGTGCCTTCCTTCCAGTACGAGTCGTGGCCCCAGGCGGCGCGGAGGAAGACGATGAGTTTGTCTATCTCCACGGGGCGGCCGAACTCCAGCTTCCACCAGATGTCCGGCGCTATCTGCGGGCCCCACGAACCGCAGCCGTGGACGTCATTGTTCTTGCGGCTGCCGTCAATCGCGCACCGCGCGGCGAACTCCTTCTTGTTGTACTCGCTGTTGCTCGTGGCGTGAGGGTACGACGTCGGCTCTGTCGTGGCGGCGGCCGTAGGATTGAGCGCCACGTTGCGGTACTCGCCGGCCGTCTTGCCCGCTTCCAGATAGACGCCCACGGCCGGCTTGGCCGCCTTGTCGCCTGCGGGCGCCTTCTCTTCGGCCGCGGGAGCGCCAGGTGCCAGGCAGGTCGCCATGACGAGAACGGCTGTCAGCTCTGACCGCGTCATCCCCAAACCCCCTTCTGGCCCCCGCTACTGCTTCTGTGCGGCCGTGAGACTGCCGGCCAGCATCTCCTCGATGTTCCTGCGCTCACGCCCTATGCACTGGCTTCCCGTGCGCGGCCTTGACGTTCCGGGCAGCGGGCCGCGCCCTCCTGTGTGCCTGCGCCGTCGCGCTTCTGCCGGCGCGCTTCGTGCGCGCTTCCTTCTCCTGCCGCTCCAGGTGGTCGCACAGAGCGTCAACCATCTTGAAGCGGCGGCTCATCTCGTCGCGCACACGGCGGCAGCGTTCGGCCTCTTCGTCCTGTTGGAAGGGCCGCGCTCGCGCCCGGATAGGCTTCACCTCTACGGTGGGCGCCCGGAGTGGCTCCTGTTCCAGCGCGAACAGAAAGTTGGCGAGTCCCTCACGGGTCTTGCAGCGCCTCTCCAGACTCCGCCGCGCCGCCAAGCAGCGCGCCAGGTTTTCGTCAAGGCTAAAGGCCTGTCTCTTCATAACGTCCCCCGAATCTCCGTCCCCGAATCTCCCGGAACTTCCCCGGAACTCACTCACGGCAGGCAGAGCATCTCCAGGTTCCCCTGGTCCTGCATCATGTGAAACGCGCTGATGTTGCACTCGCCGAATGGGAGCTTGATGACAAGAATCCTGATCGTCGTATCACGACGACGACGCCACGCGACTTTGTTGAGTTGACCGTCATAGAGGATGACGGTGTATGGAAAGGGAGTTCTAACGAGCCTGGCAAATGCCTCCCTCTCCGATCCACTGTCGCACGCCTCGTCTAACTGGCGCACCATATCGACAGCCCGCCAGTCCGCATCGGTTGGACGCGAGCGCAAAAGGACATACCGAATGGTCACACCCCCGGCACCATAGCCGATTACAAAGGCTAGCAGAACACCCAGACTGAACTGCGGCCTGAGACGCATTCGTCTGGCTCCTATCTCCCGAATATATAATACTTACCACAATCAGGGTGACGCCGCATTAGTTCCTCTGACCATTCCTCAAAGTAAAACTCCCTCATTCCCATTCCCCGTCCCATCATACAACGGTGACGGACTACGAATTAGACAGGCTTGCCGTCTCCGCCATCGGTCGTTTCGGCTTCGGCTTCCGCCCCCCGCTACTGCTTTTGTGCGGCCGTGAGACTGCCGGCCAGCATTTCCTCGATGTTCCTGCGCTCCTGTTCTTCCTCGGCCTTGCGCTTGTTGTAGTAGCGGTCGTACTTCTTCATTTCGTCCGGCGACCACGCGTTGGCCTCCCTGTAGTCGCCGCAGAACGGCACCAGCAGGTCAATCCAGCACGCGATCTTGTCCATGTCCTCCCGCGTCAGCTTCACGTTGTAATGGCCCTTCTCCAGGATGGTCATCAGGTCGCTCTTGGCCGCCCCGGCGGTGTACGGTGGGAGCATGGGGGGGATGGACTGGACGTTGAGCCAGTTGACGATGCGGTTGGGCCTGCCGCGCTGGGTGAGGGCGAGGTACGCGTCGCTCCACTTGCGTTTCGACCCGTTGTCAATAGTCGGCTCACCGAGCAGGCTGAAGGCTTTGAGCTTGGGATCGGTCTTGTTGCTGGCGGCCGGGGCGGCGACGAGTGGGGCAGTCTCCAGGCCCGGAACCTTCCACTTCAGGATGCCGCCGGAGAAGTCCTTGCCCAACTCGACCTCGATCCGCAACGCGGCGGTCGTCACGACGTCGAACGTCACCTTGTTGTACTTGTCCCTCTCGACGCCGTAGGCGCTGGGGTTGGCCACGGGTTTCCACTCGTTGCCGTAGCGGTACAAAAGCTTCCAGCTCTTGGGCACGCGGCAGCCGCCCTGCCCGGTGTCGTCGAACCAGTAGACCTCCACGCTCTTCGCGCTGGCCGGCGTCTTGAAGTCGTACTGGATCCATTCCTTCGTGCCCTTGTGCGGCCACCACGTGAAGCGTGGAATGGCGTGGTCAATGGAGCACTTGGGCTCCACGCCGTCGCTCGGCGCCGCAAGACTGCCCTGGCAGTGCGATGCCGTCGTCGGGATCCTGGCATCCGCAACATCGCCCTTCTGCGGTTTGCCGTCGGTGGGGACCTTCGAGCGGTCGTCGTGGCAACTGATGCAACTGCGGTCCAGGATGGGCTGGAGTTCCGTGATGAAGCTGAAGCCTCGTGGCGGGCCGTAGAAGGGCTGGAGTTCCCGCGGGGGCTTCTGCAGGGCCTTGGGAGTGGCGGTACTATAGGTCGGGGGAGCGCCGTTCTTGTTCTCGTGGCACCCCACACAGGAGAAGGTCTCGCCGGGCTGGAGCGTGGACCAGGTCCGCATGCTCTGGACCACGTAGTTCTTCTCATCGAGCAACTGGAAGTACACCGGCGTCAGCGCCGGCACAACGAAGTACGCCGAGCCGTCCTCTTCGACCGGCACCGTGCCGAGCACTCGTTTCACGTCCCACGTGCCGTTGTTGATCGAGACCGGCGTGCTGACCAGGGCGCCGCCTCCCGGCCCGCCGTTGCCGTTGGAGCCGATGCCCGCCGCCCGGAATTCCAGCGCGACGACGCGGAGGCTTTCGATGGTCCCTCGCGCGACGCCCTTCAGGCCCGGCCCGATGTACACATCCTGCACGTAGTACGTGCCCGTGGTCTTGTGGTAGTTCACAGCGCCCGGACGGATGTGCCCCCTCGGGCGCGGGGCCAGCGGGATGGCCTGGTTACACGAGACCTTCGGGTCCCAAGCCAGGAGCTCCCGCTTGCCGTCAATATCCATGAAGTACATGCCGAAGCCCTTCAGGCCGCAACGCCCGGGGTCCAGGGGCGAGTACGTCAACAGATAATGCGTCTCGTCCAGAGGGTAGGGGTACTGGAATTGCTCGCCATCCTGCCCGTAGCCGTCAATGATGTCCGCTTTCGTGGGGCGTGGCGGGGCGATCAGTTGCGCGCCCTCGTTCTCCTGGCGTCCCTTGGCGGGGTCAATCAGCAGCAGCTTGCCGCTCTGGTCGCTGTGGTGCCCGGTGGCAATGCTGACGATCTTCGCCGTCCCCGGAATCTGCCGCGCGTGGATGATGGTGGTCGGGAACCAGGAGTTGTTGCCGTAGCACTCCGTCTGCGCCGTGCCGTCCATGAACATCTGGAACAGCGGCTGCGGGTACAACTGGCCGCGGTCATTGTAGTCCCAGCGCGTGTAGAGCACCCGGCCATCGTCGGTGGGCGTGGGGAAGTTGGTGTGGACCTGGTCGTAGCCGAGGCGGCGGAGATACTTGCCGTCCTTGTTGCAGGTGTAAAGGTTCGACACTTCGGTCCACCAGCAGTCCACGATCTGAACGCAGCGCGTGGAGCTGAAGATGATGTCGCCGGTCGGCAGGTAGCAGCCCTCGTAGTCCGCGAACCCCAGTCCATCGGTCACCTGGCGCTGGGTCTTCGTGGCCACGTCCCATTCGTAGAGGTGGTAGTCGTCCTTGCGGTCGTCCTTCTTCCAGGCGAACAGGATCTTCGTGCCGTCGTAGGACACGTCGGGATTGCGGATCACTCCCTTGGGGTCGTCAATCAGCGTCTGCACCTCGCCGTACAGGCCCGTCTGCTCCAGGATGCAGAGCGCCGTTCCCGGAATCCAGTTCCGCTCGGCCTGCGCGTCGCTCTGGCATTCCGTGTACGCATAGTGGCTCCCGCCCACGTTCCAGTGCTTGGCGAACGCGAACTTCTGCCACTTGGCCAGCAGCGGCTTCAGACGCAGGCCCCGCCGCGCCTCGCAGACCTTGGTATACAGAGTGCGCCATTGGGGATCGTTCCCGGCCGCTTTGGCGGCAACCAGTGTATCCAGCTCCGCCTGGAAGGCCTGCCCCTCGCCGCCCAGGTCCTTGAGCACCTTCCCGACCATCGCCTTCTCGAGGTTGGCGTCCTCTTCGCTCATGAATGCCGGGGCAGCTTCGGGCGCGTCCTGCAGTATCCAGTCGCTGAAGACGGCGCTCTTCAGGTCATCCCCGCTCAGCCCGCGCGGTCCCAGTTTCTGGCCCAGGCCCACGTCAATGCACTGGCCCCCAGCGGTCTGATGGCAGTGCACGGCGAGGACGTTGGGGCCGACCTTCAGGGCCGCCTTGGCGGCGGGGCTCATCGGCATGGCGATGTAGTCGCCGACGAAGCCTTTGGTCTGGCAGGCGAGCACGCCGTTGATAGAGACCTCGGCGTCCTCATCGTGGTAGATCAGCACCTGTGTGTTGCCGGCCGGCGCTTTCTCCAGGTTGAAATATCGCCGGATCCAGATGTCCGGGGTCAGCCAGTTGGTGCGGATGGTCGTGTTGCCCATCCCCGGGGAGCCGAAGGCCCCCTGCCCCTTCTTCCAGTTCCCGTCATCGAAGTCCGGCTTCTCCCATCCCGGGTCGGGGGTGGTGATGGTGTAGCGCCACTCCTGTCCTTTAGGGTGGGAGATCGGCACTTTGACGGGCGCGGTCGCCGCGGCGAACGCCGGCAGCGCTACTGTCAGAGCGGCCGCCAGCAGGCACACGACCCACTGCAGGGGAAAGGGGCATTCATGGTTTCGGCGCTGTTTGTGAACGTGCGTTCGCAGACTCTCTGGAAACATGAATGTCCCATTCCCCGCCCTCGTCAGCATGCCCCGCCCCCCCAGCATCGCCCGGCACTCCCGCAAGGTTTCCGCCGCGGTTCGCTGCCCAAGAAGCCATCTCTTATACTACACTGCACCCGCGGGTTGTACGACTGCAATCTTCGCGCAGCCGGCGCAGCGCTTTGTGCTGTGCCGCACAGGGCCGTGTGCCACGCCATGCAGTGGCGTGGAAGGCGGACTTTTCCCGTTGCGGGCGCACAGGCGTCGGCGTATCTTTCGGGCAGTGTTCCACCTATCCAGACGAGGCCGGCACTGGGGTCTGAACAAGAGCTTGGGGTTCCGGCTCCTGCAGACGCTCCTCAAGGAAGGTGGATCGTCCGGAACAATGGAGGGTATGCCTGTCATGAATGGACATCGGAACGTACGCCTGGGCCTCGCCGCCAGCACGTTGTGTGTGGCGCTCGTGCTCGGCATGAGCGGCTGTGAAGCCACACGCGACGCCGCGGAGGGTGGCGCCGCGCCGAGGGTGCGGACGCGGCAGACGCCGACGCTTCTGGCGGTCCTGCCTGAGTGCGTCACCACGCCCGACGGGATGGCGATTGACGCCGAAGGCAACCTGATCGTCGCCTGTCCGAACTACGCCGATCAGAGCAAGCCGGCCTGCCTGATCAAGATCGCCAGGGACACGAAAGTAACCAAGTGGGTGGACGTCCCGGTGCTGCCGGAGACGGGTGTCGCCTGCCCGATGGGTATCCAGTTCGGCCCGGATGGCGATCTCTATGTCTGCGATAACCAGGGCTGGACCGGCAGCGAGAAGGGCGCCTTCAAGGGACGCATGCTGCGCCTGCGCATCCAGGACAACAAGGTCGTCAAGACGACCGCTGTGGCCGAAGGCATGGAGCATCCTAACGGCTGCCGCGTCCGGAACGGCTTCCTGTATGTCACGCAGAGCCTGATGACCAAGGTGAAGGACCCCACCGGCCTCATGGTCAGCGCGGTCTACCGCTTCAAGCTGGACGACGAGAACGTCAAGGTCAACAACACCCTCGACGACAAGAACATCATCACGACCTTGCTCACGCGCAACAAGAACTGCCAGTACGGCGCGGACGGCATCGTCTTCGACAGCAAGGGCAATCTGTTCATCGGCAACTTCGGCGACGGCGCGCTCCACAAAGTCACGTTCGACAAGGCCGGCAACGTCACCGCCAATACGATCTTCGCCAAGACCGACCTCGATTACTCGCTGGACCCGAAGGCCCCGGGCTTCCTCGCCAAGGCCACGCTCGCCAGGATGCGCACCACCGACGGCATCTGCGTTGACGATAAGGACAACATTTACGTCGCGGATTTCTCGAACAACGCCGTCGCCAGGGCCAGGCACAAGGGTGAGATCGTCGTCATTGCGCAGAACGGCGACACCGACGGGCGCAAGGGCGAACTGAACGAGCCGGGCGAGCCCATCGTCTGGAATGGCATGATCGTCGTCTCGAACTTCGACGCCGTCTTCGGCCCGAACCATCCGGACAAGGTCAACACCAAACATGATGCGCCGTGCACGATGTCAGCGCTGAGGCTGAGGTAGTGGAGCGTCCACGGGACCTGGAGAACGCACAGGAGGTAGCACATGCTGATGGGACTGGGATGGATATTTGTGGCTTCGGTGTTCCTGGGCACCTTCGCCCTCCCATCGAAGTACATCAAGAACTTCGCCTGGGAGAACACCTGGGGGGCGTTCTTCTTCCTCGCCATGCTGGTCGTGCCGGTCGGGTTCTCGTCGCTCGCGGTCAAGGGACTGTGGCAGACCTACTCGCAGGTCTCCGGCGGCGTCATCTTCGGCGTCGTCGCCCTGGGCGCTCTCTGGGGCTGCGGCTTCTGCCTGTGGGGCCACGGGCTGGCAAGGCTGGGCCTGTCCCTGGGATACGCTCTGACCATGGGCACGATGGCCCTCTGCGGCTCAATGCTGCCGTTCTTCATGGGCAGCGCGGCGCGAGCAGCCACCCCTGGCGGGATGGTCGTGATCCTCGGCATCCTCGTGTGCATCGCCGGCGTGGCCATCAACGGCATTGCGGGCATGAAACGGGAGAAGGCCTTCCAGGCTGAAGCGCCCGCTGGCCAGGAGAAGAAGAGCACGCTGGTCGGCGTGGTCATCTGCGTCCTCGCTGGTCTGTTCTCTTCCGGCTGCAACATCGCTTTCTACGTCGGCAAGGTCGGCGACGTTGACAAGATCTGCGTTGAGACGTTCAACAACCCCGTCTGGATCAGCGGCCTGTCCGTCTGGACGCTCATCTTCCTGGGCGGCCTGATCTCCAGCTTCGGCTTCTCCGTGATCCGTCTGTTCCAGAACAACAGTTGGAAGAACTTCGGCAACGAGGGCGCCGGGATGAACGTCTTCCTGGCCCTGCTGATGGCCGTGGGGCACTTTGGCTGCTTGTTCTTCTACGGCCTGGGCGGCTCCATGGTCGGCGCGCTGGGGACCTCGGTAGGCTTCGCCATCTTCCAGTCCGGCTCGGTCCTCATCGGCAACGGACTGGGCTTCATGACCGGCGAGTGGAAAGGCGCGAGCCGCGAAAGCTTGAAGTGGCTGGCCGGAGGACTGACGGTGTTGATCCTGGGCATCATCATCGTGTCCATCGGCAACACCATGAACTAGAGGCGCGACCATGGCCCACTACCTTCTCGCTCACGACCTGGGCACGAGCGGCAACAAGGCGACGCTCTACACCCTTGACGGCAAACTGGTTGCCAGCCGCACCTGCCCCTACGATACGCACTACTTCAACGGCAACTGGGCGGAGCAGAGCCCGCAGGACTGGTGGAAAGCGATCTGCGACTCTTCCAAGGCCCTGCTCGCCGCCGCCAAGGTCTCGCCGGCCGACATCGCCGTCGTGGCGCTCAGCGGCCAGATGATGGGTTGCACGATCGTGGATAAGCAGGGCCACTGCCTGCGGCCCTCGATCCTCTACTGCGACCAGCGCGCAGGCACAGAAGCCGCTCGCATCCTCTCGCGGATCAGCCTGAAGAACTTCTACAAGATCGTCGGACACCGCGTCAGCCCGTCCTACTCCATCGAGAAGCTGATGTGGATCCGCAAGAACGAGCCGAAGCTGTACGCCAAGACCTGCAAGACGCTCTGCGCGAAGGACTACATCAACTTCCTGCTGACGGGTACGTTCGCCACGGACTTCTCCGACGCGTCCGGCACGAACGCCTTCGATCTGAACACCATGCAATGGTCGCAGAAGGTCATAGGCATCGCCGGCGTTGATGGCGGAATGTTCCCCGAGGCGAAGCCGTCCACCGAGGTGCTCGGCACAATCACCAGCCAGGCCGCTCAAGCGACCGGCCTCAAGGAAGGCACGCCGGTCGCCGTCGGCGGCGGCGATGGAAGCTGCGCGGGCGTCGGCGTCGGGTGCATCAAGCCGGGCACCGCCTACAACTACCTCGGCTCCTCCAGTTGGATCGCCCTGACGGTGAAGAAGCCCATCGTTGACCCGCAGATGCGGACGATGAACTGGTGTCACTGCGTGCCGGGCTATCTGCACCCCTCGGGCACGATGCAGACCGCCGGTTCCAGCTACAGTTGGCTGAAGAACACGCTGTGCGACGTCGAGATCGAGGCCGCCAAGACGAAGAACGTCAGCCCCTACGTCCTGATTGACCAGGCCGTGAAGAATACGCCCGTCGGCGCCAACGGCATCCTCTTTCTGCCCTACATGCTCGGGGAGCGGACGCCGTGGTGGAATCCCAACGCGCGCGGCGCATTCATCGGGTTGAACCTGGCAAGCTCGCGCGAGGACATGTTGCGCGCCGTGATGGAAGGCATCACGATGAACCTCGGCATCATCGTCGGCATCTTCCGCCAGCACGTGCCGATCAAGGCCATCACGGTCATCGGCGGCGGGGCCAAGAGCGCTGTGTGGCGCCAGATGATGGCCGACATCTACGACTGCCGCGTGCAGTCGCTGAACTTCCTCGAAGAAGCCACCTCCATGGGCGCGGCGGTGATCGGCGGCGTCGCCGTGGGGCAGTTCAAGAGCTTTGACGTCATTGACCGGTTCATACGGGTTGAGCATACCGCTATGCCGATCCCTGAGAACCGGAAGCGCTACCGGAAGATCATGCCGATCCTCGAGAAGAGCTATCGGGCTCTGGTGGATGTGTACGAGGACTTGGCCGCGCTGTAGGGCGATGTTCCAGATCGCCCCCGCGAACTCTGTGCAAAGGAGCTGACCATGAGAGCCGTTGCCGTTGCCGAACCCGGAAAAGTGGAACTCATTGAACTTGGCAAGCCAAAGGCCGGCCCGTACCAGGCCGTGGTCAGGACCGAGGTGGCCTGCCTCTGCAACGCCACCGACGGCAAGCTCGTGGCCGGACATTTCCCCGGCGTGGACAAGTACCCGCTGGTGCTCGGCCACGAAGGCGCCGGCATCGTCGAGTCTGTCGGCAGGAAGGTCCGGAACTTCAAAGTCGGCGACCGCGCGATCGGCGGCCTCCTCTTCCAGTTCTCCGACCCGAAGTACTCCAGCGGCTGGGGCGGGTTCTGCGAGTACACTCTGGTGAACGACCACGACGCGATGGTCAAGGACGGCGTTGCCGACGCCAGGCACGGCTGGTTCGAGTGCTATGAGATCCAGCGCAAAGTTGACCAGGACATCCCCGTCGAGGCCGCGGCCCTGCTCTGCACTTGGCGCGAAGTCTACGGCGGCTTCGGCGACTTCAGCCTGAAGGCCGGCGACGATATGATCGTCTACGGCGCGGGGCCGGTGGGGCTCAGCTTCGTCAAGTTCGGCAGGCTGCTCAAGCTGGGCTGGATCGGCCTCGTTGATCCGCTCGCCCACAAGCGCAAGCGCGCGCTGAAGATGGGCGCTGACGCCGTCTTCGCGCCCGATAGCCCGGAGCTCGCCACGCTGACAAAGACCCGCGGCAAGCCGCTCGACGCCGTCGTGGACGCCGTCGGTAACGAGAACATCATCAACGCCGGCCTGCCGCTGATCAAGATGGGCGGCTCGCTCTGCGTCTACGGCGTCATCGCCGCCCAAAAGCTGCAGGTGCACAAGGCCACCGGCCCGTACAACTTCAACCTGTACGTGCACCAATGGCCGACGCGGTTCCGCGAACGGGAAGCCCAGAAACCGCTCTGCGACTGGATCCGCAAAGGCAAGCTGCGGACGAGCGATTACATCACGCACGAATTCCCCATTGAGCGGATCAACGACGCGCTCGATGCCGTCAGAAGCGGCGACGTCGTGAAATGCCTGCTGAGGTACTGAGGTCCGTGCCCGAGAAACCTCGCGTCTACGTCACCGACTTCGTCACCGACGATCTGGCGGTGGAGAAGCGCATCCTGGGCGATCTCGCCGACGTCCGGGCGCTGGGCGCTCAGGGCGAAGCTCAGCTCGAAGGCCGGATCGAAGACGCCGCCTGCCTGATGGTGTACCATTTCGTGAGCATCGGCGCGGCGACGATCGGCCGGCTGAAACAGTGCAAGCTGATCGTGCGCAGCGGCGTGGGCTATGACAACATTGACGGCGCCGCCGCGCGCGCCAAGGGCATTCCTCTGTGTAACGTCCCCGACTACGGCACCGAAGACGTCGCCGACAGCGCCATCGGCATGCTGCTGACGCTCACGCGCGCGACGCACCTGCTGAATTCGCGCCTGCGCTCCGGTCGCGGAGTCTGGAGCTACACGCAGGCCGTCCCGATGCATCGGCTGCGCGGGCGAACGTTCGCGGTGGTCGGCATGGGCAGGATCGGGACCGCCACAACCCACCGGGCCAAGTCGCACGGGATGGACGTGGTCTTCTACGACCCCTACGTCGCGGACGGCTGGGAGAGGGCCAGCGGCGTCCGCAGAGTCGAGACGCTTGACGAGTTGCTGGCGCAGGCGCACGTCTTGAGCCTGCACTGCCCGGCCACGCCGGAGACCCTCCGCATGATCGGCGCCGCCCAGATTGCGCGCATGCCGCGCGGCTCGTTCCTGATCAACACCGCTCGCGGCGTGGTCCTCGATACCTCGGCCATTCCGCCGGCCATCCGTTCCGGTCAGTTGGCCGGCGCCGGGGTTGACGTGCTGCCGATCGAGCCGCCGCGGGACGACGATCCGCTGATTGCCGCGTGGCGCGACCCGAGCGATCCCTGCCACGACCGCGTCGTGATCTCGCCCCACGCCGCCTTCTACAGCGAGGAAGGCATGCTGGACATCCGCGTCAAGTCCGCGCACGCCTGCCGCAGGGCGCTCCTGGGCCAGCCGCTGCGCAACGTCGTGAACTGAACCCGGCGGCTCTCCCGAAATCGGAAATCGAAAATCCCCCGAGCGCGACTACACTCAGTGCATGCCGTTGTTCTTCGAGCACCTGCATACGGTCACGCCCGCGGAGATAGATTTCCAGGGGCACGTCAGCAACGAGGTCTACGTCCGCTGGCTCAGCGAGGCGGCCATTGCCCATTCCGCCGCTCAGGGCTGGCCTCTCGAAGCCTACGCGGCCCTGGGCTCCGGCTGGGTCGTGCGCAAGCACGAGATCGAGTATCTGCATCCGGCTCGCGTTGGCGACACGCTGGTGATTCGGACGTGGGTCGCCACCATTGAGCGCGCCACGTCGCTGCGCCGTTATGTCATCAAGCACCAGCATGGCGATGAGCGAATCGCCGTTGCCTGCACGCTTTGGGCCTTCGTGGACCTCAAGACCGGCCGCCTCACCCGTATTCCCGCGCGCCTGGCCAGCTCCTTCGAGGCCCGCGATACGCTGGGCTGAGCACCGCCATCTGCGTTCATCTGCGGTTTCATCGCTTTCGCAGTTCCGCCAGCAGGTTGTCCACAGCCACGTGCACGGCCCGGTCCACACTTTCTTCTGTGAACCCGCCGATGTGCGGCGTGGCGATAACGCGATCGCTGGCGACCAGCGGATCGCCGGTGGGCGGTTCGGTCTTGAAGACGTCCACGGCCGCGCCGGCTGCCTGCCCGTTCTGCAGCGCCGCAGCCAGCGCTGCGCCGTCAATCAGGTCCGCTCTGGCCGTGTTGATCAGGAAGACGCCCTTCTTCATCTTCGCGATGGCCGCGCCGTCAATGAGCGGCTTGCCGTTGGGCAGAGCCGGGCAGTGCATGCTGATCGCGTCGGACTTCGCGAGCACCTCATCCAGCGACGCGTAGCGGAAGTCCGGCGACGGGGCGAACGCCGGGTCCTGGACCACGTCGTACGCCAGCACCTTCATGTCCATGCCCAGCGCGAACTTCGCCACCAGCCGCCCGATGTTGCCGCAACCGATCAGCCCGAGCGTCTTGCCGATCAGCTCAAACCCCTTGCGCCGCTCCCATCCGCCGGCCTTGATGCCCTTGTCGCTGTAGGGCACCCAGCGCGCGAGCGACAGGATGTGCGCCATCGCCAGTTCGGCCACGCCGCGGGAGTTGGCGCCGAGCGCTTTGCAGACCACGATGCCCAGCCGCCTGGCCGCCCCCATGTCAACGTTGTCCACGCCGACGCCGTTGCGGCTGATGACCTTGAGACCCTGCGCCGCTTCCAGCACCTTCGCGCTGACTTCCTCGACGCCCGCGAGGTACCCCACGCAGCCCGGCAGCGCGCGCAGCAGATCGGCTTCCGTGGGCTGCTTGCCTGGCGTGGGGAACACAACTTCGTAGCCCGCGTCCTTCAGCTTGGCCAGAGCCGGATGGCCGCCGGCGGTCACCGAGCGCGGAGTGACCAGGATTCTGGCCATCATTCGATGACCTCCTTCCCCCCGCGGATGAAGACGCGCTTGGGGAATCCCTCGGTCGCGATGTCGCCGTAATTGTGGCCCGCGTCGCCGGGATAGACGCAGAACGAGATGAGCGGCTCGGCGCCCGTGTTCACGGAGCGGTGCGCCCAGTGCGGCGGCACGTAGACCATGCGGTTCCGCTTCATCGGCTCGGCCACGCACTTGCTGTCCGCGGTCTTCAGGACCATGTAGCCCTGCCCGCGGATGCAGAGGTAGATTTCCGCCGTGCCGCTGACGGTGTGGTAATGCCCCTTCGTCATGAAGCACTCCTCGCCCACGCGCCCCGGGTAGAGTTTGCTGATGCACAGCGGCAGTTGGCCGGGCTGCTCGGGGATGTGCTTCTCGAAGACTTCGTAATGCACCGGGTCGCCTTGCGCGATCAGCCGCTGCAGCGCCGCCTCGTCCTTGTAGTAGCCCTTCATGTCCGACGCCCTGCGGACCAGGACCCGGTCCGGCTCCCGCATGACGCCGTCCACCAGATCAATGTCAATGGACCAGGGCATCATCAGTTGTGGTGCAGCCGTCCCGGCTGCCTTCTTCGCCGCCATTATCGCGCTTCCTTTGCCAGTCTGGAGATGTCCTCGAACTTCGGCCCGCTGGTGGGAATGTCCACGTCGAAGACCTCCGCAACCACGCGAGTCCACCCGTGGACGAAATACACCCACCCGTCCTCGATCGTCAACTGCCGCTCTTTCGCTTGAGCGCGGGCCTGGTCCAGGAAGACCAGCTCGCCGCGGTAGTTGAAATCCCAGGCGAGGCCCTTCTCAGGGAAACGGGCCGCGTTGGTGATGGGCGAGCCTGGCCCGTCTTTACCCAGGCCCGTCGCGTTGACCGCCAGCGAATACGGCTTGAGCTGGTGCATGAGCGCGTCGTTGTCTTCGGGGCGCGGCGCGTGATGGTACTCGACGGGGATCGGACAGCCAAGCTTGTGATGGATCTCTTTCATCTCTTCCAGCCGCGGCGCGCTGCGATTCGAAACGATGATCCGCTTGGGCCGGTTCGCGCCGTGCCTGGCGTCCATCATGTAGCTGGTGACGGCGATGGCCGACCCGCCGGCGCCCATGCAGAACACTTCGGCGCCGGTCTTCTCCCAGTGTCCCGGCGGCAGGAACGCCTCCACCGACAGGCCGCTGCTGATAGGGTCCTTGGCGTGGCCGCGGAGCCAGACGGACACCCTCCCCCTTTCCCCCTCCCCTTGAGGGAGGGGGTGGGGGGAGGGGCGCTTGGAGATGCTGCTGACCTCCCCCATCAGTTGCGCGTACGGGTCGAGATACTCGAACATGTCGCGGCAGGCCTTGAGCAGGTCGAGCTTGTGCGTGGTGACCAACGCCCCTGCCGAGAGCGGGTCGTTCTTGATGAAGTCAACCACGCGGCGGTAGACGTTCCTGTCGTCATGCCACTTGCAGTCAATGCCCTGGATGAGGACGTCGCCGAGCTTGAGATACTCCGCCCAGCGCGGGAAGACCCTCATGATGGATGACTTCCCCGTGGTCATCCCGATGAAGTACATCGTGGTCTTCTTGGCGGGCGGAAACTGTGTCTGCGCCGTCGCCTGAATTGCTTCTGCCACTCCTGGTATCTCCCCGGCGCCGGCCAGGCGCCGCACTCCCGGCTACAGGTGTCGCACATGGAACCGCCGATGAACACCGGCCAGAAGCCGACAGTTGTCATGTGCGTCCGGCTGCGTTAATCCGCGAGTTCGTCATGTTCCCGTAACGCGGCAGGATGTCAACAGCGGCCGTCCTGCCGAGTAGGGGGTAGCGCCGGCGTCTCGCCGCCCGCCCCGTGGTCCAGCCGCCGCAACCAGTCGCGTTTTCTGTTTTACGTGTGCCGCTGTACCTCTTACGCTCTATGTGCCACGTGCCGCACGTGACGCGCAAGGAAGGATCATGGAAGGCCAACCCGCAGTCGCCAACCCGGAATCCACGACTGGCCGAGGCATCAAAGCGCAGTTCCTGCTCGTCTGGGCGCTCTTCCTGCTCTCCGGTGCGTGCGGGCTGATCTACGAAGTCCTCTGGTGCCGGCAACTCGGCCTGATCTTCGGCAATACCGTACACAGTCTTTCGGCCGTGCTGACGGCGTTCATGGGCGGGCTGGCACTAGGGAGCTATGCCGCGGGCCGCTTGTGCAAGCGGATCAAGCGCCCGCTGCTGGTGTACGGGTCGCTCGAACTGTTCATCGGCCTGTACTGCGCGCTCCTCCCGCTGCTCTTCTCGGAGCACGGGCCGCTCGTGCCGCTCTACCGTTCTCTGTATGGCGAGACCGGCAGCGGTGCCCGTGCTGTCCCATTTCCTGGTCCGGTCGCGCAGCGCCCTCGGGCGCACGGTCGGCACGCTCTACGCCATCAACAGTTTCGGCGCGGTGCTGGGCGCCGCCAGTGCGGGGTTCCTGCTGCTGCCCGAGTTGGGCAAAGCGCACACCAACTGGGTCGCCGTGGGCTGCAACATCACGCTCGGGCTGCTGGCGATCGCCTTCGGCCTCCGCAAAGGCTTCGGCGCGCCCCTCGCGGAACCAATGGAACCACAGATGAACACAGATGAACACGGATGTGAAAAGAGGTCAGGAGCAATCAGTGTCAATCCGTGTTCATCTGTGGTTCCAAACGCTGTGGTTCCAAACGACCCCGTGTCGCCTGCCGCCGTCAAGCTGGCGATACTGACCTTCGGCGTGACGGGCTTCGCGGCGATGGCCACGCAGATCGGGTGGACGCGCGCGATCAGCCTGGCCACCGGCAGTTCCACCTACGCCTTCAGCCTGATCGTGGCGGTGTTCATCCTGGGCTTAAGCCTGGGAGGAATGTGGGGGGCGCGGATCGCGCCCCGCACGCCGGACCCGCTGGAACTGCTGGCCCGCGTGCTGTTGCTCATCGGCCTCCTGAACCTGATTGTCGTGGTGCTGCTCGGCTACAGCCCGTTCCTCTTCTTCCTCCTGATCGTGTGGGGCACCACGCAGAGCTGGAACGTCCTGCTGGCCGCGGAGGCCTGCGGCATCGCCCTCCTCATCATCTGCCCGACAATCCTGATGGGCGCAACCTTGCCCTTGACCCTCCAGGTCGCCTCCCGCTCGGGCGCGGGCGCGGGCCAGACTGTCGGCACGGTCTACGCCGTCAACACGCTCGGCGCGATCCTCGGCAGTTTCTTCGGCGGCCTGGTCATCCTCCCGGCGCTCCAGATCCAGATCACGCTTGAGCTCATGGCGCTGCTCTACGCCATCCCGGGCCTGCTCCTCTTCGCGCAGTCGCGCGCCTGGCGCGAGAGGAAGCGG
>JAPLOD010000378.1 GCA_026692735.1 Planctomycetota bacterium
ACATCATCGGCATGCATCCGTTTAACCTCATCACCGCCGACAATGGCGAGAGCGACCGCCGTAGTATCGCCGCGTCGCTCAAGCAATGGGACAAGCTCGGCACGAGCGCCTGGTGCGGCTACAGCTTCTCGTGGATGAGCTGTCTGCGCGCCCGCGTCGGCGATCCCGAACCCGCGCTGCGTTACCTCGATATCTACGTCAAAGCCTTCATCCTCCGCAACGGCTTCCACGCCAACGGCGACCAGACTCGCAGCGGCTTCTCCGGCTTCCAGTACCGTCCCTTCACGCTCGAAGGCAACTTCCTCGCGTCGCAGGCCGTGCAGGAGATGCTGTTGCAGAGCTGGAGCACCACGCCGGGCAAGCGCGACACTGAAGTCATCCGCGTCTTCCCCGCCACGCCCTGGCGCTGGCATGACGCGGAGTTCGCCGATCTGCGCGCCGAGGGCGGTCACCGCGTCTCCGCCAGGCGCGAGAACAATGCCACGACGTGGCTGCGCGTCATTGCCGGAAGGGATGGCGTGCTCCGCATCCGCGACAACTTCGGCGGGCGCGCTCCGCAGTGGAACCGTGATGGCGTGAAGAAGGCCGGCGACAATTTCGAGCTCCCGTTGAAGCGCGCCGACAGCATCGAGGCCACGCTCCCGAAACCGGCCGCGGTTCCTGACAAGCCCGCCGACGCCGCCGAACCGCTCGTGATCAGCAAGCCTCGGTTGGTCCAGCCCAACAAGCTGCCGCTGCGCATTGGGGCGGACAGCAACGGCCAGAACCGCTTCAAGGGCGACATCGCCCGCGCCTCGGTCTTCAACCGCGTGCTGAAGCCGGAGGAGATCAAGTCCCTCGCCGACATCGCCGCCGGCGCTCCCGCGAAGCTGGCGGGCTGCGTGGCCACGTGGGACTTCAAGACCCGCACGCCGAAGGGCTTCGTCAGCGCGGGCGCCAAGGAGCTTGTCGCCGAAGTTGTCGGCGACGTCCCTGTGGTGGATACCGGCAACGCGCTCAAGCTTGCGGTGCGCTATACGGGCGCGGGCTTCCTGACGGTCCCGCACGATGCCGCGCTCGACTGCCTCGACGGCCTGACCCTCGAAGCGTGGATTCGCCCCGAGCAGCTTCCGGCGAACGGCGCGCGGATCATTGACAAATCGCCCGCCGGCGCCGCGACCGCGTACCTGCTCGACACGTATCCCGGCAGTTCGCTGCGCCTCATAACCCGCGACCCGCATCTTGCGCACGACGCCCGCCTGCCCGCCGGCGAATGGGTTCACGTCGCGGCCACGGTTGATCCCGAAAGCGGCCGCAGCGCGCTCTACGTCAACGGCCGTAAGGTCGCGGGAGACTGAAGACAGTGGGGCGGGCGTTCTCGCCCGCCGCCATTCCGAGCCGCGACCGTGAGGGAGCGGTAAGCTCGCTTGCGCATGCGCGCGGCTCGGCAATCTCCGCTGTCAGAACGCCGGGTCGTGTGGCGGTGCCGGCGGTTTCGCTGCGGGCGCCTGCTTCTCGGGCGGGGCCGGCTTCTCCGGGGCGTGAGGCGGCTTGGGCGCGTTGTGGTGTTCGGGCGGGTGCTGCAACGCTACGTTGGCCACCATAACCAGATCCATCAGTGCACGCGGGTTCTTGCTGCGCAGGACCAGCAACTGTAAGTCCCTGTTGTGCTCGACGGTCACATCCCGGCCCCCGAGGCCGTTGAGCAGGCGCGCCAGGGCGTCGTGATCAACGTTCGCCCCGCCCAGCGGTATCGGCACAACGCGGTGCTGGGGCAGGTCCAGGAACCTGTTGACAACGTCCTCCAATAAGTCCGGCCTCTGGCTGAAGACCGCAACGTCCGCCTCCATCTCGCTGCCGTTGGGGAGTTTCACGCGCAGTTTGCTGCCCGGCGGGAGGACCGGCGCCTTGGCCTCCCCCGCCTTGCCGTCGTCGGCAAAGGTGACGAAGATCGCGTTTTCCCTGAGTTCGTATTTCAGATCAGCCAGTTTGCAGACCCACTGCAGCGCCAGTCCCACCCCCATGTCCTGGACTCTCAGGGTTACGGGCATCGTATTCCTGTGCTCGACGACCGCGCGGGGGTCAAGAATGAGGTTCACGGCTACAAGCGTCCTGAGGAACGACAACGCTTCCTCCAACGGCGTGTCCACGAACTCAAACGTGACTTTGCGTTCGAGCTTCTTCGCGATCTCCGCTTTCCACGGTTCATCCTCCGCCTTTGCCGGGACGGGGACGGGCCAAGCGGGCGCCGGGGCCTTGACAGTTGGCGTCGCAGCTTTTTCCTCGCCGGCCGCAAGGCACAGCGGCGCGCAGAGCACGCTCAAGGCCGTGAGTGTCAGAACTATCCTTCGCATGGTTGCGTCTCCTCGAAAAAGGACCCAATGCCAACGTGTCTTCAGGCGCGCATCCAACGGACTGCTGCACCCCTGCCTTGCCTCGCCTCTGCCAACTCGGTGCTTCAAATGCCTCACTTCTTCTGCGCCGGCGCCGCAGCTTCCTTGTTGAGCGTGACGAACACGGCCTGATTCTGAAGCTCGTACTTCAGGTTGCCCAGTTTGCAGATCCACTCCAGCGCCAGCTTGACCGACATGTCCTTGACCTTCAAGTTTATGGGCGTCTTGTTCGCGCCGTCGGCCGCCGCGCGCGGGTCAATCACGATTTTCACTTTCGTCACCGAGTTGAGAAACGACAGCGCTTCCTCCAATGGCGTGTCAACGAACTCGAACGAGACCTTGCCTTCGAGCTTCTTCGCGATCTCCGCCTTCCACGCCTCCTCTCCCTCCTTCGGCTTCTCGCCCGTTGCCGGGGCCTTCTCCTCGCTCGCCGGCAAGCCGGTTCCCAGACACAGCGCACTCAACGCGATGAGTGTGACGAGCATCGTTCGCATGGTTCTCCCTCCTCAAAAAGAAACCCAGTGCCAACGTGTCTTCAGGCGCGGCGAACGTCATTCTTGTCCTCTCTCGCCTCGCCGGGCCGCTTCACTGGGACGATTGACACTATGCGGCCCCATAGCGTCCTGCGATCACGCAGAATGCTCCGGAACATCAGGGCGCCCGATACCGCTACAACTGCTGCGAAGGCCAACAGCCTCTTCCGCCCCGGGCGCCACCGTTCGTAGTTTCCCGTCCCAGGGATTCGCGCCCACACATCAACGTCGTTTGTGCCAGTCAGCACCATCTGACCGTCCGGGGCGATGTCCAATATTTCATTCTGCGGGAAGCCCGTCCCAACGTAGGCCGTCTCGCCGCTTCCGGGGTCCAATAGGCGGACACCGTCGCATAACCTCTCAACCACCCAGCCATTCCGAAGGCGGCGATGGTAGGCACCGGCCCCCAAGTCGCGGACCGCAGCGCCCGATTGGGCATCCCACAGCGTATTGGTCTGACGCGAAACGGCGACTATCCTCCCACCATCCGCCGAGAAATGTGCACCATCCACTGGCATTGTGGGACTGCCCAGTTTGAGCAGCTCCTCGCCCGTACTCGCATCCCAAAGACGCCCAGTCCCATCCAGGCCGATTGACAGCACACGCCTCGCATCGGGGGAATACTCGACCCGTGTGATAGCGGCGGCGTGACCTCGCAAGACGATGAGCTCCATGCCTGATTCTGCATCCCATATCTTCGCCGTGCTATCGCTTGCGGACACGACGCGATTCCCTTGAGGCGAGAAAGCTGCGGACAGGACTGGGGTAGCGTGCCCCGCAAAAGCCGATGTCACCGTCCCGAAGCGCGCATTGAACACACGGAGCTCGGTGGATTTCACCGAAGCAAGAATCAAACGCCCGTCGGGAGATATACACAGCACCCCACCTTCAAGCTGGCACAGTTGATCTCCAGTCTCCGGGTCCATAGCCCAAGGATGGAATGGGTCGCCGCTGCGGAATACGAGCAGCTTCCCATCTGCGAGAGGCTCTACGATCGAGCAGCCCGGTAGATTGTGGTAGGACAGTTGGTGAAAGCTTCGGTCCCAAAGGCGGATGCCATCATCATATACAGCGGCAATCCTTTGAGCGTCGAGCGAGAATGAAGCGAGCCGAGCAGCCTTTCCCTGGACCGTCAACGGGGACCCTAACTGTTCACGGACCGCCAATGCCAGCCCCATCAACGCCCCTACAAAGAAAACGGCGCAGAGAAGCGTCGGTAGCCCGAACCTCAAGTTCGTGATCCCCACATAAATGGTGACAGCGCCCGTCTATCTCCCCGCCCGGCGCACCGCGCGTCATCCTTCATCCTTCATCGTTGGTCGCTCATTCCTATTCTAACACGACCTTGATTACATCCGCCCGCCGGCCTTTTGCCAGCCCGATTCCCCCTGCGTTTGCCCCTATGGTTCCGCCGTGGCGTGGTGTAACCACAGACAGGCAGTCCGGCACATGAAGAAAGGTGAGCGTATGCGACCAGGGACACGGCTTGTGACGTGCGCGCTGTGGCTGAGCGCGGCGACATTCCTCGCGGCGGCGGAGAACATCTGGATCGAGGGCGAGGCGGCAAAGTCGAGCGACTTCGTCAAGCACAACTGGTACGACGCCGTGGCCAAGGAAGGCCTGTCCGGGCGGCAGTGGCTGTCGCATTACGATGCGAACAAGCCCGGCACCGCGAAGTGGGCCTTCGAGGCCAGGGACGGCGGCGAGTACGTCTGGTGGCTGCGCTGCAATTACTTCCGCTGCGAGATGGACTACCAGCTCGACGGCGGCGACTGGAAGCCCATTGACTGCGCCGATAAGAACGTCCGCGACGGCCTGATGATCTCCGACAAGCCCGACCACCGCTTCATCGGCTGGGTCAAGGTCGGCACGCTCACGCTCGGCAAAGGTCCGCACGAGCTGGCGATCAAGATTCGCAGCAAGCTCGCCAATCACGGCGGCATTGACTGCATGGATTTCTCCAATACCGGCTTCATCCCGTCCGGAGCTATGAAGCCCGGCGTCGAGGAGGCCGGCGCTGAAACGGTTGACCCCAATGCCATCTGGATCGAAGGCGAAGCCCCCGAATGGACCGACTTCAAGAAGCACGGCTGGTACGACGCCGTGGCGAAGGAGGGTTTCTCGGGCAAGCAGTGGCTTTCGCACTACGACAACAGCCCCGCCGCGACGCCCGGCACCGCGCGCTACTCCTTCGATGTGAAGAAGGAAGGCGATTACGCCTTCTGGGTGCGCTGCAACTACTTCGCCTGCGAAATGGACTACCAGCTCGACACCGCGGACGCCAAACCCGGCGGCTGGAAAGCCATTGACTTCAGCGAGAAGAACCTGCGCGACACCATGATGGTCTCCGACAAGCCGGACCACCGTTTCATCGGCTGGGTCAAGGTCGGCGCCGTGCGTCTCACCGCCGGCAAGCACACCGTGGTCTTCAAGATTCACAGCAAGCTCGCCAACCACGGCGGCATTGATTGCTTCACCTTCGCGGACCCCGCCTTCGTCCCCTCGGGCGCGAATAAGCCCACCATCGCTTCGGGCGAGGTCAAGCCCGACACGTGGTTCCGCGTGGTCGCCGATGTGGACACGTTCTCCGACAAGTCCATCACCGATATGAGCGGCCTGCTGCACAAGCCGGCCGGCAAGCTCGGCTTCCTGAAGCGCGACGGCCCGAACCTCAAGTTCGAGAAAGGCGACGCGCCCGCCAGGTTCTGGGGCGTCTGCGCCGGCGCCGAAGAGAAGAACACGCCGGAAGAAATGACCCTGCGCGCACGCTACTTCGCCAAGCACGGCATCAACATGGTGCGGCAGCATCCGCTCTTCGGCTTCCTCGGGCCGCTGAAGAACGGGCAGTTCGACGCCAAAAAGATGGACCAGTGGGACCGCTGGTTCGCCGAGCTGAAGAAGCAGGGCATCTACATGACGTGGTCGGTCTTCTACCCGCTGCACATCAGCGCCGCCGATGGCTACCCGCCCGAACTGCTCGCCGAACTCGAGAAGGGCGGCGACGGTCTCTACAGCACCTACGGGCTGGTGAACATCTCGCGCCCCCTTCAGGACCTGCAGCTCAAGTACCTCAAGCCGCTGCTCGCGCACGTGAATCCCTACACGAACCTGGCGTACAAGGACGACCCCGCGCTGGCCGTGATCGAGATTCAGAACGAGGACTGCGTGTTCTTCCACAACCCCCTGACCACGCTGGCCAACCCGGGAGGCAAGTGGCCGCGGCACGCGAAGATGCTCCGGCAGATGTTCTGTGAATGGGCCAAGAAGAAGTACGCCACCGACGACGCCCTGCAGAAAGCCTGGGGCACCAAAGACACGCTCGGCGCGGGCGAGATCGGCATCTTTGGCACGTGGCAGATGACGCCGCAGCGCCCGCAGGTGAACAGCAAAGCCAGGCTCGGCGACCAGATCTGTTTCCTGACGGACCTGCAGCGGGAGTTCTACGAGCGGCGCTTCAAGGAGTTGCGCGACGACATTGGCTGCAAGGCCGTCACGGTGACGACCGCCTGGTGGACCGAAGCCATCGCCTCGCCCGCCAACCTCTACTGCGACACCCTCGGCGACATGATTGACCGCCACAACTACGCCGGCGGCGGCGAAGGCGCGCACATGATCCGCCCGGGTAAGGTCAACAACGCCTCGCAGATGGCCATGCCCGGCGGCGGCATTCTTTCCTCCGGCTTCTTCCAGGTCGAAGACCGGCCCTTCTGCATGACCGAATGGACCGAGAGCCCGCCGAACCAATGGAAGGTCGAGATGGCCCCGCTCTTCGCGTTCTACGGCATGGGCCTGCAGGGCTGGGACGCCTCCTACCACTTCGCCGCCAACGGCCCGCGCATCGGCGACGGCTGGCCGAGCTTGAGCTGGTATTGCACGGACACGCCCCATTACGTCGGCCAGTTCCCGGCCCTGGCCTTCGCCATCTATAAGAACCACATCAAGGAAGCGCCCCTCGCCGCGGCCCGGCGTCTCAAGACGGCCGACCTCTTTACCGGCGAAGACGCGCTCAAGCAGGGCGGCACGGCCACGGGCGGCACGGGCGCCGATTTCAAGACGGCCGTCGGCACGCAGACGCCCAACGAAGTCCTGGCCATCGGCCGCGTCACGGTCTCTTTCGACGGCAAGGAATCGGAATGCGCGGACTGGGCCAAGTACTGGGACAAGGACAAGAAGATTATCCGCTCCATGACCGGCGAACTGGTCTGGGACGCGAACCAGCGCGTCGTCACGCTGCAGGCTCCCAAGACGCAGGCCATCGTCGGCTTTGCGCGCGGCGACTACGATCTGCCGGGCCTGAAGGCGAAGGTGGCCAGCGCCTTCTGCAGCCTGATCTTCACGCCGTTGGACGACCAGCCGCTGGCGCAATCCAAGCACATCCTGATTACGGCCATGGCGCAGGACAAGCAGACGAGCTGCCAGTACAACGCCGACGGCACGCAGCTTCTGGCGCTGGGCAGCCCGCCGCTGCTGATGGAACCCGTCATCGCCACCATCACGCTCAAAGGCGCGCCGCCGGCGGAAGTGAACGTCGTGGACATCTACGGCGTCCCCACCGCCCGCAAAGTCAAGCTCGACGGCCCCTCGTTCACCATAGACGGCACGTACAAGACGTACTACTACGAAGTGAAACGCTGAACGGCCGGGTTCTGGGTTTCGGGTATCGGGTTCCGGGCGTACGCGGAGGAAGCTCGGCGCGCCAGCACCACGAATGGGGGCAGCGCCCGTTTTACCCCGCCCCGCGCCCCGCGCGCCATCCTTCATCCTTCATCGTTGCCCGCTCATTCCCACTCCAACACGACCTTGATCACGTCCGCCCGCCGGCCTTTCACCAGTTCGATTCCCTCCGCGTAGCGGCTCGCCGGGAACTTGTGTGTGATCAGCCGCTCAAGCGGCAGAGCGCCTTCGGTTGCCAGCCGCACGGCTTCAGGCCACGCGCCGGCGCTGGCGTTGCTGCCGATCAGTTCCAGCTCGCGATGCAGCAACTGGTTCCACGGGAAGGACGCCTTGCCCGAACCGTAGTCGCCAATCACCAGGATCTTGCCCTCGCGCGCCGCCAACTCCAGTGAGGCTTCCATTCCTTTCGCTGAACCGGAGGCTTCCACCACGTTCGGGGAAAGAGCCGGGAAACGTTCCTTGAGCGCCGTTGTGAAGTCGCCCGCTATCTCGTGCCGGTTGAAGACATGCGCCGCGCCGAGTTCCTTCGCCAGAGCCAGCCGCCGCGCGCGCCCGCCCACCAGCGCGATCTCCGTCACGCCGGCCTGCCGCAGCAGCATCAGCAGCAGCAGGCCGATCGGGCCGTCGCCGAGGATCAGCGCCGCGCGCTTGTCGCGCACGTTCAGCCTCCGCAGCGCGCGCACGGACACGGCGAGCGGCTCGATGAGCGCCGCCACGCTCAGCGGAAACTGCGGCGGCAAAACGCGGACGTTCCGCGCTTCGGTGATGAGATACTCCGCATACCCGCCGTGGTGCTCGAAGCCGACCTCGCCGCCGTCGGCGAGCACGTTCTCGGCGACGCAGCGCCGGCCCAGCAGCGCGCCGGCCACGCCCGGCCCGGCGGCATCCACGCGGCCGGACCATTCGTGCCCCGGCACCGCCGGGCATTTCGTGCGCGCCCAGCCCGCGATCATCTCCAGGTCGGTCGCGCAGATGCCGCACGCCGCGGTCTTGATGCGGACCTGCCCCTGCCCCGGTTCCGGACATGGCAGGTCCAGCAGTTCGAGCTTGCCGGGAGCTGTGTTGACGATGGCTTTCATTGTCCGGCTTCCCCCATGGTCAATCTGAAACCGCGGATGAACGCGGACCGGCTTGTCCCCTTTTCACCACGAAGCACACGAAGACCTTTTCGGAATGGCGTGTAGCTGTAACTCCTTCGTTTCTTCGTTTCTTCGTGATCTTCGTGGTTAACATCTGCGTTCGTCTGCGTGCATCTGCGGTTCCATGGGCGTCGGGTGCTTGTCCCTATCCTCCCGGGAACGGCGCCCAGTTGCCCACGCGCGTCTTGTCGCGACCGGCCCACTTCTTCCAGACATCCGGCTGCGTCAACATCCTGATGAACACGCCGCCCACGACCGAGCGCGCCTGAAAACCGGCCTTCTTCGCGTTCTGCGTGAAGTACCAGTCGGTCATCGGCACGCGGTCGGGCGTGGCATTGAGGAAGTCGTACACGGGCGCGACAAGCGCGTCGAAGTCCTCGCGGTTCGCCGCCAGCGTGGCCGTCCAGATGGTCCAGTCGAGCTTGGTATAAGGCTGGCGGTTATCGAGCGGCAGACCGTAGCGCTTCTGCGTCTTCTTGTAGAAGGCGATCTCCTTGGCGACGACCTCGGGCGGAAAGATCTTCAGACCGAGGATGCTGTCCCAGACGAGGTTGTACTTCTGGCTCCACGTGTCCTTCTTGTCGAAGGCCAGCCGGTAGTGGTCGCCGTCGTCAGCCATCTGCACCCACTTGGCGGCGTAATCCTTGGCCAGAGCGCGGTACGCCGTGGCTTGCGCCTGGTCGCCCTTCATCTCGCACAGGAGAGAATACGCCGCCAGGCCGAGGATCGCCTTGGCGGAAAGATTGACGTTGTGCGCGAGATGCCCGGCGAAGTCGTCCGTGCACAACTGGTTCTCGGGATCAAGGCCCTTGCTCTTCAGGTACTCGGCCCACTTCGTCAGCAGCGGCCAGTATTTCGCCGCGTAGTCCGCGTTGCCTTCGATTTTCGCCAGCGCCGCCAGGAGCAGCAGCATGTTGCCCGTCTCCTCGACCGGCATCTGGTTCCCCTCTCCGCGTTCGCCGTCGCCGTACACCTGTCCGTTGGCCTTCGGGTAGGTGCCCAGGTCGTGCGGCGCGAACGGGAAACGCCAGCGTTTGGAGTTGGCGTAGTCCAGGATGGGCTGCAGGGAAGCCTTCGTCAGCGCCGGGCTGAACAGGAGGAACTGCGGGTCCATCGGGTAGATCACGTCCACCGTCGCGATGCAGCCGTTGCTGAAGTTCTCCTTGGGGAACAACAGCGGCTGGCCGTTCGCATCGGCCGCGATCTTGTTGGCTGCCAGGCACTGCCGGTACGCCAGCGCGCAGATCGCCGCGTACTTCTCGCCGCCCACTTTTGTCAGGTCGGCCATCAGTTCGTCGTCGAAGGCCTTGCAGCGCTGCGATAGGGCCTCGTATTCCTTGGCAGAACTCGTCAGCAGGTCGGCGGCTTCGGCGCCCTTGCGGCGCCAATATGCCCGCAGCTTGCTCTTGAAGTACTCGATGGCGTAGATGTCGTCGTAGGCGAGGATCAGCGTGCGTGAGACGGCCGCGGCGCCGACCTTGCCCAGGTCGAAGACGCACGCCGCGGCCGGCCAGTTGTCGTTGGCCGCGCGCGGCATGTTCTTGTCGTCGGTATCGGGCAGAGCGCCGTTCGCGGCGAACGCCGTGCGGCAGTCGTGCGCCGGCGCGAGGACCTGCTTCGTCACAATGCCCTTGCCGGCGGCAACATAGAGATAACCCCAGTCAATCCGCAGGTCGTCGCCCTGCTTCGCCAGGACCGGCTGTTCCTTCGTTCCCAGCTTCAGTGCGCTCAGCTCGCCGATGGTCTCGCGTGACCATACCACCTGCTGCTCGACCGCGTTGACGACGAGTTCGGCGGTGGCGTCGAAGTAGACCGAGACCGCATGTTCCTTGCCGTCCACGGCCGTTGCCTCCCACGTCACGTACGTGACGGGACGCGACAGCACGTCGAGGTCGTTGGGCAGCGCGGCCGTCATGAACGTCAGCGTCAGCCGCACTTCGGCGGACCGGAACTGGTAGATCGTGCGCGTCGGCAGCACCTGCACGCTCGCCTGTTCCATGGCCGGCGCCTCGGTGGGCTGATTGCCCATCACGCGGTACGCCTTGCCGTCAATGCGCACCATGCTGACCATGCAGTGTATCTTGCCCGTCCAGTGGCGTGGCAGGTCGCCGGTAAGCTTGTCGGCGCACGACCAGATGCTGAAGTATGGATCGCACGCCACCAGCGGCACGGCCGGCGGCCGGAACGCGGGGGCCGCTTGTTCGGCTGCGACTGCCTGCCATGCCACCGCGACGACACCCAACAGCGCCACGAGATGAACGACGTTGTGCATATGCTGCCTCCAGTGCAGGGGACGAAGCACGCAGGGTAAACCATGAGGGATCGGGGATCAAGGGTGAAGACCAGAGGACGCTGGCGCCTGTGGTATCACTCCGCAGCTTGACACTCCTCAGCGCCTCGTGCACGCTGGTTGCCCCATGAGCCAGGACGAGAAGCCGCAGGCATTCCGCGAGGAATCGGAGACCTGGAAGGAAGCGTATCGCGACCCGCAGCTCATCGCGCGCCGTACCAGAAAGCACCACGAGAAGATGCTCCGCCTCGGCATGCGCTCGTGGCCCCGCGACGCGCGCATCGTGGACATCGCCTGCGGCACGGGCGAAGTGCTGCGCATCCTGCACGCGGAAGGCTTCACGAACCTGGTGGGGCTTGACGTCACGATTGACCCCGGGCTGGCGCGCGAGCCCTGGCTTGAAACGAAAGTCGGCGACGGCCGTTCCCTCCCGTTCCCCGATCGGAGCTTCGACATCGCCGTCTGCACGCACTCGCTCCACCACCTCGGCGGCCTGGACGGCATCCGCTCCGCGCTGCAGGGGGCCGCGCGCATCCTCAAGGTCGGCGGGCGGCTCGCGCTCATTGACCACTTCGATTCCGTCCAACTGCGCTTCGCCTTGTGGTGCTGCCGCCAGTCGTGGCTGACCTGGCCGACGTCGGGCTTGCGCAGCTTCAAGAAGCAGCTCGACGAGGAATGGTCCTACCTGACCGAGTACATGGACGGCTGGCCCAAGGTGCGTGCGCTCATTGACGGCCTCGGCTTCCAGCCCGTTGAGGTGGACGGCAAAGGGCTGTTCTTCTTCTACTGGACGGGTCGGAAACCGCTATGACTCACGCCTCAAGCCTCACGTCTCAAGCCTTGCTCGTGACCGGCGCGCCGGGATGGCTGTGCGACGCCCTCTTGCCCAGGCTCGCCGGCGCGCGCGTCCGCTGCCTCATCCATCGTTCGCTGCCCGACGCTCGCGTCGCCGCCTGGCGTAAGGAACACCCGGAGGTCACCGAGACGGCCCCCGGCGACATGCTCGATCCCGCGTCGCTCAAAGCCGCATGCCAGGGCCTGGGCGGCGGGATGGTCCTGCACGCGGCGGGGCTGATCCACGTGCGCCGTACGCGCGACTGGTACGCCGTCAACCGCGATGGCACGCTCGCGCTGGCCCGCGCCGCCAAGGAGGCGGGCGTGCGGCGTTTCGTCTACGTCAGCTCCAATGCCGCGCAGGGGCGGGCCGCTTCGCCGCAGGTGCTCTTGACCGAGGACATGCCGTGCTGCCCGGGATCGCACTATGGGCGCAGCAAGTACCAGGCGGAGCAGGGATTGCTGACGCTGCACGATCCCGGCCGCTTTGACGTGGTCGTCGCGCGGCCCTGCATGTTCTATGGACCGCCTGTGCCGCAGCGTCACGTGGACATCTTTCAGCGCATCAGACGCGGGCGCCTGCCGCTGGTCGGCGGCGGCCAGTATGCGCGCAGCCTGACGTACATTGACGACCTGGTGGCGTGCGTCCTCCTGTGCCTCACCCACCCCAAGGCGCCGGGCGAAATCTTCAACGTCTGCGACGCCCGCGCCTACACCACGCGCGAAGTCTGCGACGCCATGGCCGCGGCGCTGGGTGTGCCCGCGAAGTTCGTGCCGCTCCCGGCCTTCAGCGCCGGCATCGCGCGCGCCATTGACTGCGCTCTGGCGGCCTTCGGGTTCTACTCGATGCCCTTCCATCTTCTGGGCGAAGCCAACTGGAACGTCGGCTGCTCGAGCAAGAAAGCCCAGGACGTGCTTGGTTTCAAGCCGACCGTGGAAGTCTTCGAAGGTTACCGCCGGGCTGTCGCGTGGTGCAAAGAACGGAAGCTGCTGGATTAGGTTGACCGCAGACGCTGGGAGCGCAGAAAGCAAACCGCCCTGCGCATTGCGAGGAGGCCGTGGTGATAGTAACGCAAAACGAATGGGTCTGCCTCCTTATTGTCGCGCAACTGCTCAACCTGTTATTCGCGGGCTTCGTGCTGGCCAGAACACTGCGAATGCTGAAGGCACGCGGACGCCTGAAGTACTCGCTGGCGGCGCTGGTCGTCCTGGTGGTTGTGCTGGGCCACGTGGTTGCGGCTCTTGTGTTTGCCGGGCTGGAGGGGCTGTTCTTCGTTGGGCCCGTTGCAGCCTGGACCGTCACCTTCCCGTTCTTCCTTCATCTCGGCAGGCCGGAGCGCGACATTGAGGCCATGGACGTCCTCAGCGGCGCGTTGTTGGGGTTCTTTGTCGGAGTTGTGTGTACCGTCGTGCTGGTGAGCGTGGCAGGTGCGCTGCTGGAACTGGGGAAGTGGCTCCTCGCAGCGGCAACTCTCTGTGCCTCTACGCCTCTGCGGTGAGCACCCCGTCAGTCAATCCGCACGAAAGCTTCCGCTTCCGCGTTCGGCCCGCTCTCCACGTCCCCGATGATATCGCTGCCGAAGCCGGCCTCCTTCAGAATGCTCTGGATGACGTTGGCGTTGAACTGTGGGCAGATGATGGTCAGGCCGATGCCAATGTTGAAGGTGTTGTACATTTCGTCCTCGGCGATGCTCCCTGCTTTCTGGACCAGGGGGAAGATCGGCGGGATCTTCCAGCTCCCCTTCTTGATCCTGACCACCTGCCCGTTCGGCACGGTGCGCGGGATATTGCCCGGCATGGCTGAGCCGGTGATGTTAGCTATCGCGTGCACGTTCTCCTTGACCTTGTAATGCGACAGCACCGCGCGGATGGCCCGCGCATAGATGTGCGTGGGGCGGAGCAGTTCCTCGCCGAGCGTGCAGCCCAGTTCGGGCACGGTCTGGTCCAGCTTCAGGGCCGCGGCTTCCAGCAGGGCCTTGCGGGCCAGGCTGTACCCGTTGCTGTGCAGCCCGGACGAATAGACGCCGATGACCGCGTCGCCGGGCACGACCTTCTTCCCGTCAATGATCTTCTCCCGTTCGACCACGCCGACGCAGAAGCCGGCCAGGTCGTATTCGCCCGGGGCGTACATCCCCGGCAGCGCCGCCGTTTCGCCGCCCAGCAGCGAACAGCCCGCGCGCTTGCACCCTTCCACGACGCCCGCCAGCAGCTCGTGGCAGACGCGCGGGTCCTTGCGTTCCATGCCGATGTAGTCGAGGAAGAAGAGCGGCTCGGCGCCCTGCACGATCAGGTCGTTGACCGACATCGCCACCAGGTCAATGCCGACGGTGTCGTGCTTGCCGGTCATGAACGCGATCTTCAGCTTGGTGCCCACGCCGTCCGTGCAGGCCACCAGCACGGGATCCTTGTACTTGCCGCGCAGCAGATTGACCTCGCCGCCCAGCGAGAACAGCCCCGCGAAGCCGCCCACGCCGCCCAGCACTTCCGGCCCGTACGTGGTCTTGGCCAGCCTGCCGATATCCGCGGCGATGGCGTCGCTGCTCTGCAGATCAACCCCGGCGTCCTTATACGTCAGCTTGGGTTTCATGTCCCCTGGTCCTGGTTGCCGCGGTTCATCGCGAATTTCGTGTTCGACGCCCGTGCCTCCTGGGCCGGCGCATCCACCTGGTCCATGCTGTACTTGTCCATCGCATCCACCGGCGCAACGGGATACCTGCCGGTCCAGCAGGCGGTGCAGTAATGCGCCGCGGGCTTGGACACCGCGGCCAGCAGCCCCTCCACGCTTAGGTAGCCGAGGGAGTCAACGCCGAGCCACTCTTCGATCGCCGGAATGCTCTTCAGGCGCGCGGCCACCAGTTCCTCGCGGCTCGGGAAGTCTATGCCGTAGTAGCACGCATGCAGCGTGGGCGGACAGGTGATGCGCAGATGCACTTCCGCGGCGCCGCCCGCGCGCAGGACCTTGGCCAGCCGCCGGAAGGTCGTGCCGCGGATCAGGCTGTCTTCCACCACGACGATGCGCTTGCCTTGGATCGCGGAGCGCACGACGTTGAACTTCATCGCCACCACGTTCTCGCGCTCTTCCTGGTACGGCTTGATGAAGCTCCGCCCGACGTAGTGGTTGCGGATCAGCCCCATTTCGAACGGCAGGCCCGCACGCCGCGCATAGCCGATGGCGCCCACGTTGCCGGAATCCGGTACCGCGCAGACGATGTCGGCGTCGGCCGGCTTCTCCAGGGCCAGGCGCTCGCCCAGGCGAATGCGGACCTGGTACACGTTGTCGCCGAAGACCATGGAATCGGGCCGCGCGAAGTACACGTGCTCGAACATGCAGTGCGACGGCTTGACCTCCCGCCGCGACACGAAGAACGATGAGTGCACGCCGTCGGCGTCAATCGTCACGATCTCGCCCGGCTCCACTTCCCGGATCAGCTCCGCGCCCACCTGGTCGAGCGCGCAGGTTTCGCTGCACAGCACGTAGCCTTCGCCGATGGTGCCCAACTGGCCCTCGGCCGCGATCCGCCCCAACATCAGCGGGCGGAAGCCCTGCGGGTCGCGCGCACCGATCAACTTGTCCTTGGTCAGGAACAGGAAGCTGAACGCGCCTTTGATCAGTTTGAAACAGTGCGCCAGGTGGTCCTTCTTGCCCTGGTGTTCCGGGCGCGCCATCAGGTGGACGATGATCTCGCTGTCGGTGGATGTCTGGAAAATGGACCCGTACGCTTCGTATTCGTCGCGCAGCGTCCGGGCGTTGACCAGCGTGCCGTTGTGCGCCACGGCGACAAGCCCGTTGGAGTAATCCACGACCATCGGCTGGATGTTCTGCGGCCGGCTTGACCCGGCCGTGGAATAGCGCACGTGCCCCAGCGCGCTGTGTCCTTCCAGCTCTTCCAGCTCGCGCTTTGTGAACACTTCGGTCACCAGGCCCATGCCCTTCTTGGAGCGGATCTTCCTGCCGTCCGAAACGACAATCCCTGCCGACTCCTGCCCGCGATGCTGCAACGCGAAGAGGCCCAGATAGGTCTTTGTGGCGGCGTTAGGAACGTTGTAGATGCCGAACAACCCGCAATGATGGCCGACGCTCTCTTCCAAGGTGATCTCCCGCTGATGCTGGCCGTCCCCTGAAATCCCCGTACAATAGCATGCCGGATTTGACGCGGCCTGCAAGCATCAACACCGGTGTTGCCGGTCGCGTGCCACCGCGGGCTTGCCCCGCGGTGCCGCACTGCGCACAGAAAGGGGCACCCCATGCTTTTCTTCACGCGCGTCCTCTTGGCGGTTGCGTCGTTGTGCCTCGCCGCCGCGGTGTCGAGCGCCGAGACGGCCCCGGCGGCGGGCGCAGAGGCGTATCTCAAGGGCAAGCCCGAGGACGTCCGCAAATGGCGTGAGATGCGCTTCGGCCTGTTCATCCACTGGGGGCCGGTCAGCCTCAAGGGCACCGAGATCGGCTGGTCGCGAGGCGGCGAACGCCGCGGTACGGGCGGCGGGAAAGGCCCGATCCCCGTCGAGGTCTATGACAACCTGTACAAGGAGTTCAACCCCACGAAGTTCGATGCCAGGGAATGGGTCGCCATCGCCAAGGCCGCCGGCATGAAGTACCTGGTCTTCACCACTAAACACCACGATGGCTTCTGCGAATTCGATAGCTCGCTGACCGACTACAAGATCGCCAATTCGCCCTTCAAGCGCGACGTCGTCAAGGAACTCGCCGGCGCCTGCCACGAGGCCGGCCTGGCGCTGGGCTGGTACTACTCGCCGCCGGACTGGCACCATCCCGATTACCGCACGGCGAACCACGCCAGGTATGTCGAGTACCTGCACGGCCAGTTGCGCGAGCTCTGTACCAACTACGGCAAAGTGGACATCATCTGGTTCGACGGACTCGGCGGCAGCGCCAAAGACTGGGACGCCGCCAACCTCTTCAAAATGCTCCGCGAACTGCAGCCGCACATCATCCTCAACAACCGCGCCGGCCTCCCGGCGGACTGGGACACGCCCGAGCAGACCATCGGCAAGTTCCAGACGCACCGCCCCTGGGAGACCTGCATGACCATCTGCCAGCAGTGGGCGTGGCAACCCAACGACCGGATGAAATCGCTGAAGGAATGCATCCAGACGCTCGTCAAGTGCGCGGGCGGCGACGGCAACCTCCTCTTCAACGTCGGCCCCATGCCCACGGGCGAGATCGAGCCGCGACAGGTCGAGCGCCTCAAGGAAATGGGCCAGTGGCTCGCCAAGAACGGCGCCAGTATCTATGCGACGAACGGCGGGCCTTTCCGCCCCGGCGCGTGGGGCTGCAGCACGTACAAGGACAGCACGATCTACGTTCACGTGCTGAACTGGCAGGGCGATTCCGTCACGCTCCCCGCCATACAGAAGAAGATCGTCTCCAGTTCCTTGCTGACCGGCGGCGCCGCGCAGGTCAAGCAGTCCGACGAGGGGATCGAGATCTCCGTGCCGCAGGCCGACAGGCCGGAGATTGACACCATTGTGGTGTTGAACCTCGACGGCCCCGCCGCGGAAGCCAACCCGAGCAAGACGGCGTCGGCCTCGCTGGCCAAAGGCAAAAAGGCGACGGCATCCAACGTCTTCCAGAAGATGGCGGACTACCTCCCGGACAAGGCCCTCGACGATGACGAGGACACGCGCTGGGCCACCGATGCCGGCACGCACCAGGCGTGGCTCGAAGTTGACCTCGGTCAGCCGGCCGCCATCGGGCAGGTCATGGTCAAGGAATACGAGAAGCGCGTGAAGAAATTCGAGCTGCAGTACAAAGACGGCGACCAGTGGAAGACGTTCCTGAGCGGCACGACGATCGGCAGCAACTTCACCAAGACCTTCGACCCGGTCACCGCTCAGGTCGTGCGTTTCAATATCCTCGAAGCGACCGAAGGCCCCAGCATCTGGGAGTTCCAGCTCTACGCGCCAAAGAAGTAAGGCCGAGAGCGGGTCAGCGGCGCTCCGTTGGCATGGAGAGCCAGTAAGGGAAGCATCCCAGCCAGTGAGCACGCCGCAAAGTGTGGTTGACGCGCTCAGGTCGGAGGAGTTTGCTGTGTGACAGGCCGTGGCGCGTTTCGTTGCGACCGCATCCGGGGACGCGGGCCGCGGCGTAACGGCAACGGCCGTCGTACCAGCCAAGGAGGGTTTGCCATGCGCGATTACCTGACTACTCGACGTCACTTCCTGGAGGCTGTCGGCGCCGGTTCGCTCGCGGCGATGGCCGCGCGCGCGGGCGAGGCAACTCCGCCCAAGGCGCCCGCGGACGGCGAGAAGCCGGCGCCCGCGGAAGAGAAAAAATGGACGCCCGTTTCAGACCGCAAGATTCGGATGGGCATCGTGGGCTACGGCGTGTGCCAGTTTGGCGCGGCCTTCGGTTTTCAAGACCACCCGAACGTCGAGGTGGTGGCCGTCAGCGATCTGATCCCGGCGCGGCGCGATGGCCTGATGAAGGCGTGCCGTTGCGCGAAGTCCTACGAGTCTCTCGAAGAGCTGGTGAAAGACCCGCTGATCGAGGCGGTGTTTGTCGCGACCGACGCCCCGAGCCACCCGCGCCACTGCATTGAAGTGCTCAACCACGGCAAGCACGTGATGACGGCCGTGCCGGCGGTCTTCGGCTCGCTTGAAGACGCCGATAAACTCTTGGAGACGGTGAAGAAGTGCGGGCTGAAGTACATGATGGCCGAGACGAGCTGCTTCCACGCGGAACTGCACGCCATGCGGCAGATCTACCGCGCGGGCGGCTTCGGACGCATCATCTTCTCGGAAGGCGAGTATTTCCACTACTGCCCGACGCCGATTGACTCCTACAAAGGCTGGCGCGTCGGCGTGCCGCCGCAGTGGTATCCGACGCACTCGAACGCCTACTATGTCGGCGTGACGCGCAAGCGGTTCGTGACTGTCTCGTGCGCGGGCTTTCGCGGGGCGGTGGCGCACTGCCAGCCCGACGCCAATCCGTACCGGAATCCCTTCAGCGACGAGGTGGCGTTGTTCACGACCAGCGAAGGCGGCATGTCGCGGATGGCCGTGTGCTGGGGCATGTGTGGCGCGGGTGGCGAGAAGGGCCGCGTCTACGGCGAGAAAGGCTCGATGGAAACCGACAGGTACCACGGCCTGGTTAAGGGCTTGCCGGATGTCGCCCGGCCGCCGCTGCCGCCGGGCGTCGCCGCGGGCGGCCACGGCGGCTCCCACGGGTACCTCAGCAGCGAGTTCGTCGCGGCGATCCTCGAGAAGCGCGACCCTCTGATAGACGTCTACGAGGCCCTGGCGATCACCGTGCCGGGCATCATCGCTCACCAGTCCGCGCTGAAGGACGGCGAGACGATGAAGCTGCCGCAGTTCGAACGGCCAAAGGAATAGCGGCGGCGTGCGCGAAGGCCACGGGCGGGACGCCCGTGGTATCACGAACGTCTCGTTCGTGTAAGGAACGCCCGAACCTCCGCGCCGAGGCAACTCCCTGCGCGATTGCGCGATTGAAGCGCGTGGAGTTCGCCTTGCCGGCGTGGTAGACTCAGGGGCGGAGTCGAACGATAAAGGATTCAATAATGGGCGCGAAGGTCGGCAATCAACGAGTTGGCAAGCACGCCCCAAGTGCCGTCCCCAATCCACGGAAAGCCGCCTTGCCGCGCGCCAACGGCGGTTCGGCCGGCTTGGCGGGGTATAAGCCACGGACGGCGCTGGGCCGGCGATTACTGGAGATCAGAGCACGCTACATTGCCTCCGGCGGGCGGTTGTTGAGCGCGGACGAGCTTGATGCGGAGCTTACCAGCATGCGCGAGCGCAGCGGACCGCAGGAGCGAGGGATACGTGTTCCCCTATGGTGATCTGCGACGGCGTTTGTCTTGCGCCTAAGACACCGAATGGCTGGCCGGCCGACCAGCCCAAACCGCGTTGGGTCCAGATGCTCTGGCACGGAGAGATGATCTGCAATTCCGTGGAGCGGACAGACTGGACGACGAACCCGGTGGAGTTGGTTCTCTGCGAGGTATGCGGCTGTGTCGGATGCGGCGGTGGCTATGCCCACGTGTCGCAGTGGGCGAGTCTCATTACGTTGACGCGGCCACAGTCCAACCGGGGAGAGAGCACCAGTCGGGACGAGCGCGACGCTTCCTCGATGCTGCGAGAACACCGAGCGCTCGGGATTCCGTCCGCAAGCTGGGAGGAGTGGCGGGCTGAGGGCTTCAAGCTGCCGGCGTTGGGGCAACTCTCCAGGGGAACGGGGCGGACGCTGGCCGACCTTTGGCTGAGTACACTTCCGGCTTCCCTACACTGCAAGGACCTGGCGGCGATCGAGCCGATGCTCTGTGAACGGCTTGTGGCAAGCGAGACAATGGATGTGGCGAGTGCCACTCAACGGGTGCTTCGGCTTGCCGCTTGGCTTCAATCCATCGCGGATGACCCCGTAGAGGGGACGATTCGGCTGGCGACCGAGACGGGTATTGCCGTCGAGGCGTTGTACCTCGACGGTCCAACGGTTGAGGAATGGCCGGCGCTCGGCGTACTCGGCGAGATGACGACATTGATGCTAAGTCCGAACTACACGTTCTGTCGGCCGTAGGAGATGTCTGGCGGCTTGCGCGGTCCTGCAGCCTCCGCTACTTCGTCACCACCGCCGTCTGGTTGATCGCCGGCGCTGACGCCGGGAACACCAGTTCCTTGCCGCCGTCCGTCACCGCCTTCACATAGTATTCCACGGCGACCACTGCGGCATCCTGCGCCGGGAGCTCCACGCGGTAGACGCTCCGCGCCACGTTCGCTGCCGGAACGGCTGCGAAGTCGCCTCGCCCCATGACGCGCCAATAGAGCTCCACTTTGCGCGGCGGTTTCTGGTCCAGGACCATCGCCCTAAGCTTCAGGGCTTCGCCCGGCGCGAGGCTGCCGCGCAGCGTGGGCACGATCAGGCGCGGCGTTGCCGCGTACTCGACCGACGGCTGCGCGTCGGCGGGCAGGTCTTTGCCGAGCGCTTTCGCCAGTTCCTGACCGGGCTTGGTCAGCAGGCCGGGAAGGATGTGCCGCTCCCAGTTGCTCACCGTCCCCATCTCGCCGGGCGTGCTCACCGTGGGCAGCAGGCACTTGTAGACTTCGGCGACGGCCTGCACCAGTTGCCTGCGCAGCGGCAGCGCCTTCGTCTCGGCCAGTTGCGCTTTGGCGGCGGCATCTTTCTGAGCGCCGACTTCTTTCATCGCGGCGACGGACTGCGCCCAGATGCACTTCACGCGTTCGGTGGCTTTCATGTACCGGAAGTTGTTGAGCCAGTAATCCATGCGTTCCAGGCTGCCGCCGCCTTTCACCTGCGCGCGCAGCGCCTCCAGTTCGTCCACGAAGGCGTACGCCTTCAGCACGTCCTCGACCGCGCGGGCGTCCGGCTTGATGCCGCCGGGGCCGTCGGTCCAGTCGGTCGCGAAGGGCAGGTGGCAGTCAATCCTGGCGAAGACCTTGCCGATTGCCGGACCCGCGTCGCCGCCAAAGCTCGCCGTGGCCCAATCGAGGTAGAAATCGTCGGTGGGCACGAACCTGTTCCGCGGCGCGCCCCCACCGGGCCCCGCAGTCGGCCAGTCGGCCGCGTAGTCCTTGTACGCCGGCCCGCCGCAGTTGACTTTCCTGGTGCCGCCGGGGCCGGCGACGGCGATGGCCGCGATGCTGGGGAATTCGACCTCGGGGGCGAAATCTATGTCGAGCCAGCCGTTGGTTACCTCGATGTCCTTGAATGGGTAATCGAGCGCCTTGTCTTTGCCGGCCTTGGCGAAGATGTCCAGCTTCTCGATGACCTGCTTGCCCTGCAGTTTGACGCTGAAGACGCGCTTGCCCGCCTCGGTGTAGTGCGGTTCGCAGAATTTCAGCGTCACCGCGTACTTGCCGTTCGGCATCTGGAAGTGGTAGGCCGCCACATCGTAGCGCACCGTCTGGTAGAGCGGCTCGTCCTCGGTGCCGGCGATGCGGTTGTTGGGGAACGGCGCGCTCTGCCCGCCGTCCGGCCCTTCTTTCCGCGCCTGCGCCGGGGGCTCGGCGTCCGGCTGGCCCCATGACTGGTCCCACGCGGCGGCGGCCAGCGCGGCCACGTTGGGCCCGAGGATGCGCGTCCGCCAGTGGATGCCGAACAGCCCGGTGCAGCCGTACTTCAGAGCGTCCACCGCGTCTTTTCTCATGCGCCCCGCCCACAACTGCGGCGCGCACAGGTTCGGGTCGTCCTCCATCCACGGAATGGCCCACTTGGGACGGTCCGTTACTTTGGCAAAGCCCGGCTCCACCGGCGCCTTGCCGACCTCGCGGTTGATGCAACTGAACGGCATCTCCTTGGGCAGTATGTTGTCGAACATGGCGCGGTCTTTGGGTGGGCCCAGCACCCAGCCGCAGGTCGCCAGCGTGAACGGCGCCTTCACCTTCTGCGCCGCGGCGAGGGCGAGTTTCAGATCGTCAATGGTCCTTTGCACCTGCTCGTCCTTCACGCCGCTCCACGTCCAGTCCTCCGGCGTCCACAGCCAGTAGTAGTCCACGGGGTACAGCCGCGCGATCCGCAGGAAGATGCCCTCATACAGCGACTGCACCTGCGCCGCCGTCACCGGCTCCTTGCCCGCCACCAGCCGCTGCTTCACGAGCCTGGGGACGATGAGCGGCGTTTCGGTGCCGACGCACGTCTTGACGCCTAGAGAGCGCGCGTGGGCGACTGCATCGCGAAGCAGCGCGCCGGCACGCTCGAAGACTTCCTTGCTCGCCTCGGGCGTCTTCGGAACGGGGCAATGGCCGCGCATGACATCGCAGCCGTATGCGTCCTCTTCAAAGAGCTGCGCCGCGCCGAAGACGAAATCGCCGGTCTTCTTGGGCACGTAGCCCCAGTTGCCGCGCAGCGTGTTCATCCAGCTTGAAGGATACGCGAACTGCACGGCGCCTTTCTCGTCCACGTCGCCCGGCTGGCCGATCCACACGCATGGTTCCGGCCCCACGCCGCCTTCCGGGTACGTGTGCAGACCGAGGAAATTCATGCGCAGCTTGGCCAACTGCGAGATGATGGCCTTGTAGTCGTCGAGGTTCCACCAGTCCGGCCCTTCGGGGAAATCGTGGAACGGCTGGATGCCCCGCAGGTTGAAGAGCGGCTTGCCTCGTTCGTCCACGGTGGGCACTTCGAGGGGCGCTTGCGCGTCCGGGATGACGTCGCCTTCCATGAAAAAGCGCACCCCGAGACGTTCGGCCAGGCGATACGCGCCATACAGCGTGCCGGTGTCGTCGCCGCCGGCGACCAGCACGCAGCGTTTGCCGCCGGCGTCAACTGTCTTGAGCATGTACTGCTGGGCCTCAAGCGCCGCCACCGAGGCTTTCACGGCGGCATCAGCGGCCAGCGCGGCCACGACGGGCCTGTCCTTCCGCGCCGCGACGAACCCGCCGCTTTGCGGCGCCGCGTCCGCGGCCACGATGGGCAGGAGTTTGCCGGTGCGCACGTAGACGTAACGGCAGATCTCCCGCGCGGCCAGAGTTTCCAGAGCGGAGGCGTCTTTGGGCTGGACGATGACCAGGTCCGCATCGCCGGCCACAAGAGGACCCGCCAGCAGCACTGCCGCGGCAGCCAGAAAGCGCATGGTTCTCATAGAGTGTCTCCGAGGTGTTCCATGGAAGGAATACCCCGCCACAGTTCGAGGACGAATCCGAAACGCGGAATCTCGAAGAACCGATAGAGCGGACACGCACGGCCTTACTGGGTGGGCGCGGCAGGCTCGAGGACAATTCTGAAACCGGCATCGGGGACGCGGCTGGCAGTGGCACGGCTGCCATCGAAGACGAACCGCCGCGCACACCGGCAGAAATCGGCGTTGTAGGCAAACGCGCCGCCGCGCAGGTAATGCACTTCGTTTTCCTCGTCCGTCCGCCCGACAGGATCTGTCGCCGGTTCCGCGGTGTAAGCGCCGGAGTTGTCCAGGCACCATTCCCAGGCATTGCCGAGCATGTCGTAGAGGCCGAATCGGTTCGGCTCTTTCCTGCCGACGAACTGGAGCGCACCGCTTTTGCTCCGCGGCGTGTCGCAGCAGGCGACGCGGAGCAGGTCGGGTTCGGTGTCGCCGGAGTAGTAGATCGTGTTCGTGCCGGCCCGCGCGGCGAATTCCCATTCCGCCTCGGTAGGCAGGCGCACGGTCTCCTGGACGAAATCGCCGACCCGCCGGCAGAACTCCTGCGCTTCGTCCCAGGTCACGTTCACGACGGGGAAATCGAGGCCGATCAGCGTGCAGGGGAGCGTCCGCATGACCGCCTCATGCTGCTCCTGGGTCACCTCGTACTTGCCCATGTAGAACGGCCTGGTCAGCGTCACCGAGTGGGCTGGCGTTTCACTTTTCAGAGCCGTCCTGTAGCGCGCCATGGCGGCGGCGTACTCCCGCCACGCCTCGTCGGTCTGCCACCATTGCGTGGCGCCCAGCATGGCCACGCCCACGCACACCACGAAGCCGACAAGCCAGCCCAGCGAGAACTGCATGCGCCGGCGCCTGATGACCGCTCGGAAATTCGCAAGCACAAACATCGCGACCGCCGCGGCGATGCCGGCCACAAGGATCACCTGGCCGAGGAACACCGTGTCCTGCGGCGGCTTCGGCCCCGGCGTGCCCATGGTGAACTGCCCGGCAGGAATCAGCACCAGTTCCAGCTTGCCGCCGCCCGGGAGCTTGATGACTTTGGTCGGTGCCAGGTCCACGTGCCGCGCATAGCTCTCCATGCTCTCTCTGCCGTCCCACAGACGAGGCGCCGGTTGGACCTTTGGGGCGTCCGGCTGGAGCGTCACTGATCCGCTGACCTGCGCGACTGCACATGTGCAATGTTGGACAATAAGCGTGACACACGCGGCGGTATAGAGACACCGTCGGAACCAGAGCCTGGTTCTCCACGGAGCGCTCATGTATTGCTAACGACCGCCCGTCGCTTTTCTGGCACGGAAAAAAGCGACTCCCGCAGACGCGCAACCACCCTCGACGGTTATCAGCGCGAGAGCGCCGCAGCCAGAGTCCACACCGCTTTACATCCCGCTGCCGTCCTGGTAAGTCTGTTGGCCCATGTGCAGCGCAGCGCTCCTTGCTCCTCCCGCCGCCGACAACGATATCGGCCGCGCACGGGCTGGAAGCTTGCGGTGCAGGCGTTTCGCACCCCACGCCGTTTTCTTTACCGGTTCAGCCTGCATTATGGTTCTCGAACTGGTTGCGGGACGTTTGATCGCTCCGCACTCGGGCAGTTCACTGTACACCTGGACGTCCATCATCGGCGTCATCATGGGGGGCATGAGCATCGGCAACGTCCTGGGCGGACGCGTGGCCGACCGCTGGCAACCACAAGCCACACTCGGTTGGATCTTCCTCGCCGGAGCAGCCATTTGCCTGCTGACCCTCGGTAGCAACAGCTTCATCGCCGGATACCGTCCCTTCAAGAGACTGGACTGGCCCGCGCAAATCCTGTTCTCCGTGGCGGTCATCTTTGGCCCGGCGGCCATCGCACTCGGCTCGATCTTCCCCGTCGCGGCCAAGATGGCCCTGGAGCATTCCCTGCGCGCTGGCGCCACGCTCGGTTCTTTCTACGCCTGGGGTGTTGTGGGGAGCCTGCTGGGCACATTCCTGACCGGATTCCTGCTCGTCCAACTGCTGGGTTGCCAAGGCGTGATGCTCGCCGTCGTGACGACCCTCGCGCTGACCGGCCTGGCCATGTTCTGTCTCCTCCCCGGAAAAGCGCCCACGCTGGACACCGGTCCTGTCGCGCCAGCGGCATCCCACGCGACCGGCATGGAGGGGTATCTGCGCCCGGGCCTTTACGCGTGGAGATACACCCCTTGCCTCGTGACCTTTTTCGCGGGGCTGTGCCTGATGACCGTGGAGATACTTGCCGGCCGTCTCCTCTACCGGCAGGCGGGCAGTTCGCTGTACACGTGGACGTCCGTTATCGGCGTTGTCCTGGCCGGCGTCAGCGCGGGCAACTTCCTGGGCGGCAGGATGGCAGACCGGCGGCGGCCGCATAGGTATCTGGGGTGGCTGTTCCTCTCCGCGTCAGCGGCCTGCCTGATCGCGCTCTTCCTCAATGCTTAATGGGCTGAACGGGTTTCCACACGCACAAGTCCTCATTTTTCAAAGGCTTCCTGACGATACCCAACAAGGGGGGGTAGCGTCAGGAGAGCCTCTCATGCGTACGTCCTCCCCCTTGAACCTCGAAGACACAGTGACGGCC
>JAPLOD010000379.1 GCA_026692735.1 Planctomycetota bacterium
AGGCCTGGCGGCGGCTCATTACGAAGGCATCATCCATCGCGACATCAAGCCCGACAATATCCTCCTGCCCGCCGTCAAAGGCGGCCCCGAACTGGACTTCAGGGCCGCCAAGCTGGCCGACCTTGGCCTGGCCCGCGCCGAAGGCCTCGGCGCCTCGCTGACCGCCACGCAGGCCACAATGGGTTCCCCGGGTTACATGGCCCCCGAACAGGCCACCGACGCCAGAGCGGCCCGCAAGCCCGCCGACGTCTTCAGCATGGGCGCGACGCTCTACGCCCTGCTCGCCGGCCAGGCCCCCTTTCGCGGCGAGACGCCCGTCAACGCGCTGATCGCCACGGTCCAGCGGCCGCATGAACCCATCCGCGCGGTCAACCCCGCGGTCTCGGAGGCCACCGCGGCGCTGTTGGACAGGTGTCTCGCCAAGGAACCGGCCGGCCGCTACGTGGACGCCCTCGCGCTGCTCGAAGCCCTGAACGTGTGCCGCGCCGCGCTCTCGCAACAGGGCATCGGCCAGCAGCGCGCGCTGGAGAAACTCAACACGCTCGTGCGCGCCGCCGAAGCCGGCGTGCCCGTCGTCACGCCCACGCCTGCCACCGGCGCCAAGGCGCGGCCCGCGCCGCCCGCGGCTGCGCCGGCGCCATCGCGAGACGCAGGGGCGGCGCCGCATGTGCCACTGGCCGCAGCCAGTGGGCCGCAGCCAGTGGGCCGGCCGGTCGCGGAGCGGCGCGGATGCACGGTGCTTGTGCGCTTTGCTGCGGCGGTCGCGCTGCTGGCGTGTGGCGGCTACTGGGCGTGGATCGTCCTGGTTCCGCAGACTCCTGCGACCGTTGATGGGAAGAAAGGGCCGGCGGGCAGCGAAGGCCGCGACGGCATCGCCGCACGCAAGGCGCAAGAAGAGAAGGAGCGCAAAGAGAAGGAAGCAAGGGAGCGCCAGGACGCCGACGACCGCGCCTGGGCCGCGGCCGAGAAGGCGGTGCGGGAAGCCGGCGAGGACATTGAGAAAGCCGCGGCGGCCGCACGTGACTACCTGGCCGCTCACCCGAACGGCGCGCACAAGGCTGCCGCGGATACGGCGCTGGCGGACTGCAAGCGCATCGGGGAGGAACGGCAGGCCGGCGACATGGCCCTGCGCGTCGCGCTGGCGGCGAAGGAGAAAGACCAGTGGGACCGGGTGCGGGATGCTCTCGAAGAACCCTTCAAGAAGCTGCCCGGCCTCGAGGCAAAGAAGCGCAAGCTCGGCGAAGACCTGGTCGCGGAAGCCAAGGCCGAACTGGGGAAGCGGGCCGATTTCGAGGCGCTACTGGTTGAGGCACAGAAGCTACTGCAGGACAAGAAGTGTGACGACGCCAAGACGAGCTTCGAGAAAGCCCGGGACTTGTGGCCGCAGGCGCCGCGGATCAAGGACGTCGAAGCCGGCCTGGCGGCGGCGGACGAGGGCCTCGCCAGACAGCGCTACGATCAGCTCATGGTCCAGGGCATGGCGGCGGAAGCGAAAGAAGACTGGCGCACCGCCCGGGAGCTGTTCGAAAGGGCCGCCAACGGTAAGCCCAAGAACGTTCCGGGCCGCGAGGCGGACGACGGCGCTTCCCGCGCGCGCTACCAACTGGCGCTGGCCGGCGCGCGGCAGGCCCTGAAAGACGCGAAGTGGGCTGACGCGGAGGAGGCCTTCAGAGAGGCGCTCAAGGAAAAGCCGCAGGACCAGGCCGCGGAGAAGGGCCTGAGCGACGCGAGCTGCGGGAAGGCCCTGGCGGAAGGGCAGCAGGCGCTCAAGGACAAGAAATGGCCCGCAGCCGAGGAAGCCTTCAAACGCGTGCTGGAGAAGAGAGAGGGCGACGCCGTGGCGCGCCAGGGCTTGGCCGATGCCCGCTACGGCGCGGAGATGTCGGCCGCGCTGGCGGCGCTCGGAAGCGCCAAGCCCGACGCCGAAGGCTTCTACGCCGGCCTCACTGAAGCGCAGTACCAGCAGGCCGACGAAGCATTGGCACGCGCCCTCAAGGTCAAGCCCGAGGGCCCGGAGGCCAAGGAGCTGCAGCGCGCGCTGGACCGTGTGGTGCGCAGCATTGACACGACAGGCCACACCATCATGCGTGTGATCTTCTTCCCTGACGGCCAGCAGGTTCTGAGCGCGTGCGCGGAGGGAGTCATACAGGTGTGGGACATTCCGTCGGGCAGCAAAGTGAAGCAGTTCCACGGCACGGACCTTCTCGCCACGCATCTGCATGTGTCGCCCGACGGCAAGCGCCTGGTCGCCCGCGGCTACGGCTTGGGCGACAGCCTGTGGGACCTGGAACGCGAAGCGGAGATCGCCTTGCCCAAGGAGGAGAAAGGCAAGTCGCTCTTCGATTTCGGCGGGCGCATGGGCGTGCTCTTCTCGCCGGACGGCCGCACGGCGCTCCGGTACGGCATCGCCGCGGAGAAACTTCAGGTATGGAACACGGAGAACATGGAGCTGGTCAAGACGCTCAAACTGGACGGCCAGGTGCAGGGCGCGGCGATCTCTCCGGATGCCACGCACGCGCTCTTCTTCACCTGGAAGTTCGATGTGGGCTTCTTCATGGGCGTCAGCGAAAAGAAGAAGCTGTCCTACTGGGACCTGAACGCCGGGCGCGAGGTCTTCTCCGCCAAGATGGAAGGCGCACCCCTCGCGGCCATATCCTTCTCCCGCGACGGCTCCCGCGCACTGGCTGCCGGAGCGGACAAGCGCGCACACCTCTGGGACCTGAACGCCGGCAAAGAGCTCCTCTCCTTCCCCGTGGACCTCGGGACCTCCTCCAGCTTCTCGCCTGACGGCCGCATTGCCGTCACCGGCAATCCCGGCGGCTCATGCAGGCTGTGGGATCTCGCTGACGGCACCGAGATCCAGCTCACCGACCAGAAACTGCATGACGTGGACTTCACGCCGGACGGACGCCAGGCCGTCTTCGTGACCATGAAGATGGCTGCCCACGACATGACGGCGGCGTGCCACGTGTGGGATATCGAGCAGAAGCGTCAAGTGCACCGCTTCGTCGTCAAGGCCGCGCCAATCATGGCTGTGGCGGTGTCGCCTGACGGCCGTCGGGTGGTGCTGGCCGGCCCCAACAAGATCCTCATCGTGAGCTTGCCGCAACTCCCGAAGCCCTGAAGTGGCTACTGGCTCTTGGCTCTTGGCTATTGGCCAGCAGTCGAGAACCAGTAGCCAATGGCCAGTAGCCAATAGCCAGACTTCCCGACGCTTTCCTTTGCCGCCGGTATTGCTATGCTGCTGCCCGTTGGAAGAGGACGTGACGCGCTGGTGTGGGTCGGGCTATTGGCTATCGGCTATCGGCTATTGGCCACCAGTCGAGAACCAGTAGCCAATAGCCAGTAGCCAATAGCCAGACTTGCGGTGGTGAAGGAAACGGGCGGGACACGGCCATCAGCAACGCAGCGCTTACAGCCGAAGAAACCCAGCGCCTCACGTTCCGCTATGAGCGGTGGCGCGCCGTTGCCGCGGGGATTGTCGAGACCGCGAGCGGCACGTTCCTGCTGCTGATCGCCGTCTCGCACTTCCATGCCGGCAAGTGGCCGAAGGCGCTGATTGCCTCCGGCGCCAATCCCGGGCTTCTGCTGACGCCGCTGGTCCTCTACTGGGCAGCCTCGCACGGATGGCGCACCTCGGCCGGCGCGGCCAGGATACTGCTGCTGGGCGCCGCCGGCTTTCTGGCGGCCGCGGTCTTCCCCAGTCTGCCTGTCTTCCTGATCGGCACGATGGCGGGCCTGGTCTGCACCAGCGCCTGCATCCCCCTCCTTACGCAGATGTACCACTACCTGGGGGGGCGCTTCCTGTCCATCAACCTCGCGCTGTTCCAATGGATCCTGCTGGCGTTCGCGGCCACGCTCGTGGCGTCCAGTTACTGCCTCTGGCGCTGTCCTTCCAAGGCGCCGGCCGGCGGCGTGCAGGCGCGGCCCTTCAGCGGGCTGAAGTACGTGCGCGAGGACAGCCTCTTCCGGCAGACGCTGATCTCCTGGATGCTGATGGGCACCGGCAACCTGATGATCTACCAGTTGCGCGTGGAGTACATGGCCAATCCCACATACGGCGTGCCGTTCACAGCCGGGGCGATCGCGCTGCTGACGGGCGTGATCCCCAACGTGGCGCGCCTGGTGCTCAGCCCCATCTGGGGCCATCTGTTCGACCGCATGAACTTCTTTACGCTGCGCATCGCTCTGAACTGCGGCCTCGCCCTCGGGGCGCTGACCTTCTTCGCCGGACGGGACATGGGCGGGATGGTGGCGGGGGCCGTGATCTTCGGCGTCTCGAACGCCGGCGGCGAGGTGGCCTGGAGCCTGTGGGTGACGAAGCTCGCCGCGCCCGAGCGCGTCGCGGAGTACATGTCGGTGCACACGTTCCTGACGGGCGTGCGCGGCGTGCTGGCGCCGCTGCTGTCGTATTACCTCCTGACCCACATCTCCTTCAACACGCTCAGTTTCATCAGCGCCGGGCTGATTGTCGGCGCATCGCTGCTCCTGGTGCCCGAGGTCTTCGCGACGCGCGCGGCGAAGCCCGGCGCGGCGCTGGTCGAGGAAGTCCCGGAGTAGGCTTGCGGCAATTTTCCGGTCGCATTGAACGCGGCAGTCCGTCTATACTGGGGCGGGGAGGCGTCCCGCGGGTAAGACTTGGCTACTGGCTACTGGCTACTGGCTATTGGTTACTGGTTCTCGACTGCTGGCCAATAGCCAATAGCCAATGGCCAAGAGCCAAGAGCCGTCGGCTGCCCGCGACACATGCGACGAATGGCATGAGCATAACGTTCACATGCAGTTGCGGCGAGAAGATCCAGGTGCCCTCCGGCGCCGCAGGCCGGAAGGCCTTCTGCCTGCGGTGCAGGAAGAGCGTCCCGATTCCCGACGGCGCGCGGACGGAAGGCGGCGAAGCAGCGGCGGCCGCCAGTAGCACGAATATAGAGAATCGTGCTACTGCGCCTCGCGCCGGCGCGGAGACCCCCGCGGGGACCCCGCCCCCGCCCGCGGAGAAGCCTGCGGACAAGGCCGCGGAGAAGGAAGAGGCGCCGCCGGGCGCGGGCCACGGCGGCCAGTATGAGCTGGTCCACGAGGCGGACGGCAAGCAGTACTGGAAGCTGACGTGCGTGTGCGGCAAGCATGTGCGCTCGCCGGCAGCGGTTGACCAGCCGTATGGGCGCTGCCCGAAGTGCGGCCGGCTGCTGAAGATGCCCGGCTACGTGGTCTCGCGCGGCGCGGTGCTGATATCGGCGCGGCCGGGCGAGGGACCTGTGTCGGCCCCGTCGCGGAAGCACAAGGACGGCGAGGAAACGGCCGATCTGCCGCGCGTCGTGCAAGCCGGTGAGTCCGGCGCCGTCGCAGTGCTTGTGGAACGAACCGGGCCGCGCGACGAATCCGAGACGGTCACCGCGCCGGCGGTCGTGGAGCCTCCGCGGTTCAGCCACGAGGCCGTCGCGACGGCCGCCGACCGCTTGCGGCCGCAGCACACAACCTCGGCCAAGGAAAGCGACGTCGCGGGACGAGTCAGCGCGTGGCCGCTGGCGGGGAAGGCGGAGCGCCTGCTGGCGGCCTTCATTGATGTGACGTTCGCGATGGCGATCGCCGGCGTGCTGGTGGTGTTGGGGCGGCGGGGCGTGCTGCCGCCGATACTCCTCGTCAAAGAGATGGTGGTCGTCATCCTCGTCGCGGCCGGCGTGCTGAACGACGGGCTGGTCCAACTGGTCTGGGGTGGGAGCTTGGGCAAGAAGCTCGTCGTGCTGGTGGTGCAGACTGCCGGTGGCCGGGAACCGGGCGGCTGGCGGATCATGCTGAGGGGTCTGCTGAAGTGGCTCTTGATACCAGGCTGGATCATCGGCGCCGTTGATCCAAGCCAGCGAACACTGCACGATCTTCTGTGTAACACGCTGGTCCTGAAAGGGCGTCATAGACACAAGTAGGTATTCTATCACACCTTACGAGCTTTTCGTGCACATGCTAATATAACCCAATGTTTCTTGTGAAACATTTTCCACTCTCGCTGCTATTGACTTATCGGGAATCGCGAGATAATCGGCGAGAGCACCTACGCGAGGGAGTGACGGAATGGATCAGGGTCAAGCTCCGAAGCGCGGCCTGAGCGCGCTGTTGGCGTCCACAATCAGGAACCAGCCTGCGACGGCGTCTCCTGCGGCGCAAGCCGATGGCGTTTCATTGGCCGAGGTGCCTGTCTCGGCCATCAGGCCCAACCCGAGTCAGCCACGTACGCACTTCGACGAGGAGGCGCTCAACGAGCTGGCAGCGTCCATCAAGGCGCAGGGGGTGATCCAACCTCTCGTCGTGCGAAAGCTGCGGCCTGAGGAGACGACGGGCGAGCACACGTACGAACTCATAGCCGGTGAACGGCGCTGGCGCGCAGCGAAGATGGCGGGCCTCTCGACGGTTCCGGCCGTGATGAAGACCGTCTTCAACGAGCGCGACATTCTGCTTGTGTCGCTGGTCGAGAACCTGCAGCGAGCCGATCTTGACCCGCTGGAGGAGGCGTTCGCCTACGATCGTCTGGGCAAACTGTTCGGCCTCACTCACGAGAGAATCGCCGAGGCCGTCGGCAAGAGCCGCGCCGCTGTCACTAATGCGATCAGGCTTCTCGAGCTGCCTACTTCCGTGCAGGAGGCCATCAAGAACAAGCTTCTGTCCACCGGCCACGCCCTGATTCTGCTCGCGATTCCCGATCAGAAGATCAGGGCGCAACTCGCCGCCAAAGCCCAGGCTGAGAACATGACCGTAAGGGATCTTGAGCGCCTCGTATCGTGGCGCCAGAACGCGCCGCGCTTGCCGGCGCAACAGGAGCGCAAGAAGGGGAGCCATCGCACCCGCATGGCGTCCGCCGATCTTCAGGAAGCAGAGCGACGACTGCGCGAGCACTTTGGGACACGAGTCGTCATTGAGGAAGGTTTGCGGAAAGGCCTCGTCATCATAGAGTTCTACTCCCTGGATGACTTCACTCGGATCACGAAGTTGATGGGAATGGAATAACGGCAGCGATTGTTTCACAAGAAACATAGGGTGTTGTTAGGGTACGCCGCCGGACACCGACCCCATGTGCTGAGAAGTGGTCAGTTCTGCGTCGGCTCTTGAGCTCGTCGCGCTACGTGGGCTGCGCGTGCCTCGTTGGACGTGGCGGGGAAGGGGCGGGCAAGGCGCGTCTCACGCTACGCACGGCCGTCTCGCCATGCCGGGGTACTCAGACGCTGCGCATGCCCTGCGCGTTTTTCGCGTCCGCCACCCGAAAACCTCTTGCAGTTACAGCAAAATGGAATAAAAGGCGTTTTCCGCATTATTCGGCCAGCTTCGGCGTCACGTGTTTGGTAAGGACGAGGCCCGCGGCGATCTGTCGGAGGAACTGCACATGAGCGATCAGAGAGCGTCTTGGGGCGACCGCTTGGCGAGCATTGCGCGCGTCATCTTGCTGTGCGCCATCGCGCTGGTTGCCACGCTGATCATCATCGGCCCGAAGAACACCGGGCTGCCCAATCCCCTGTCGGTCATGCGCGTCCAGGCTGACGGGTCAATCTGCGCCGCGCCCGGCTACCTCATGCTGATCACCAAGCAGGGCGGCGCCGCCAAGTTCTACCTGTGCGACACGAACAAGCAGGTGATCTGCATGTACGAGACTGTCGGCGAGAAGTTCCGCCTCGTCGCTGCCCGCAAGTTCGACCACGATGCCGATATCTTCGACGCCAGCCTCAATCTGCCAAACACGAAGAGCCCCGAGTCGAACGCCAACGGCATAACTCGTAAGGAAGCCGACGACTATGCCGCCGCGCTCAAGCTCGCCAAAGAGAAGTTCGAAGGGAAGAAGAAACCGTGAGGTCCCAGCTTGGAGATGTCCCCATGAGCGCTACAGCGAAAACTGCCTGGACGATCAATGGCCTCCTCGCCATAATCCTCCTGCTCCTCGGCGGCTACTACTTCGACCGCTTGTCCACGCCCGCCTACGCGGCCGGTTGGGACACGAATGGCATCATGGTGGCCAGCGCGGTGGAGACTGAGCGCCTCGTCCTGGTGGACACCACCAAGAAGAACATCATGGTCTACCGCGCGATCAACAACATCTTCCACCTGGTCGGCGCCCGGTCCTACGAGTACGACATCGAATTCGAGGATACGGCGGGCGTGCACGCCGTGGAGAAGGGCGCCACGTGGTGGCAGGTCAGGCAGCTTTACGATACGGTAAAGAAATAACAGCACTTTGCGCCGTTGACAGACCGGGCCGGGTTGTATAGTATTATCTGATTGGATGATTACCGGCTGGTGCTGTGCCGCAACTCCCGGGATTGCGGCCGGGCGGTTGCCAGAGCAGCAGAAATCAGGGGGATGCATCAATGGCTGAAGGCGAACTCCTCGATGCTCGCGAAGCGATGTCAATGCTTGGCATCAGCGAAGCGGAGCTCCAGACCCTTGTCGCTCGTGGCGACCTCCGCGCGTTTCGCTCCGCCGGTACCATGAAATTCCGCCGCGACGACGTCATGTCGTTGAAGACCGACAAGGGCACTGAACCCACCATCATCATCCCGGCCGCTTCCCAGCGCAAGGGCGCCAGCGGCATCCTGCCCACGGTGCCTTCCGCGCCTCGGCCTGCGTCGCGCGTTGCGCCCGCCATCCAGCCGCCTGCGCAAGTCCAGCAGACGCACGACACGGCAACAAGCGATATCGTTCTCGATGACATCGAGCTGATGCCCACGGACGACCAGCATATCACCCAGCAGGTCACCGTCGCACAGCCCGCCGTCGGTCAGGACCTTGGCGGCGCGACCGTGCTGGAACCCGCTGCCACCGGCGAAGTCACTGCCGCGGAAGACGTCACCGGCCCGGCCGTGCCCGTAACGGCTTCTGGCCGCCGCAGAGCCATTGGCTCGGGTGTCGGCCGGGCGGCTGCGCCGGCGTCCGTTGCTCCACCGACTGGTGCGCCCGGCGTTGCGGCGCCGGCGATGAGCCGCGTGCGCGCGGCCGTGCAGCCCGGCGTTTCGCTCGCGACCTCCAAGCGCACGCAGGCCGTGTACCAGGCGAAGTCGGCCGGTCCGGTCTGGACCATTCTGGCGATCCTCAATACGCTGGTGCTGGCCTTCACGGCCACGATTGTGGGAGTGATGATGTCCGTGGGGCACTACGACCGCCAGTCCAGCCAGCGCGTCATCCCGCCGTTCCTCAGCACGGGTCAGTTCCGGGTGTATGAGTGGTGCTACTACGCGACGCCTGGCGACCCCGCCGACAAGGACCGGCCTTCGTCGGAGTTCCCGCCGAAGGGCAATTAGGCCGGCGGTTTCCTGAAGCGTCTTTCCGCGGACCCTTTGGCTGATACCCAAAGGGTCCGGTTGTTGTGTGGCGGCAGGCCGCCCCGGCGCCACCCACTAACTACAGCGCCGCAGAAGTACGTGACCCTCCGTGAACCGCTCCACTAACCCCCGACTTTAGTCGGGGGTAGCAAGGGCAGAGATGAACAGGTACCACCGTTCACGGTGGTTTCGTGAGGTGCGCAAGGGCTTAAGTCCAGCGCGGCGCCGATAGGCCGCTGCAGGGTTGTCGCTGCCCTCCAATGCCCAAGGCCTGTGTTTGTCTTTCCCTTTGCACTGCGAATCTCCGCAACATTCGCCAGCGGCATACGTCAAACTGAGTGTGGCCCGGCGTTCCGTTCCAGGGGAGCGGGGACATGCTCGCTGTTGATCGTGTTGCCGGAACGGACATCGGGAATTCGAGGCAAAGGAGGCGGGCCATGAAACGGGAGCGCGTGGCGGTTGCGAGCGGCGCGGTGTTCTGCGCGGCGGCCTTTCTGCTGGGAACCGTGCTGGCCGGCGAAGCGCCGGTGAAACTCACAGATGCCCTTTCACTTGGGCAGGCCATCCAGGCCGACAATGTTACGGCCTGGCCGCTGTTTTCGAACCAGCCGGTCGAGAAGCTGACCGAGTACGTCACGCTGGCGGAAGCACAGGACAAGAAGCAGGCCGAGGTCCGCGAAGTCGGTGCGCGGCAGCCCCAGCAGGGAGGTAACGCGCCGGCCGCACAGCAGGAGGCCGCCAACCAGGCGCAGCCGTCAGCGGAGAACAGGCAGCAAGCACAGGGCGGCCAGCAGATGAGCGGGGGCGGCGCCACCGTCAACACGCTGGTCATCGAGAACAAGGGCGCGCTGCCCATCCTCGTCCTGGCGGGCACGCTCTTGAAAGGCGGGCAGCAGGACCGGCAGATCGCGCAGGACTTCATCGTCGCGCCATCGCAGACGGTGCCCGTGGACGCCTTCTGCGTCGAACACGGCCGCTGGACGGCCAGCCGCGAC
>JAPLOD010000380.1 GCA_026692735.1 Planctomycetota bacterium
GAGGCGCTCACGGTGTGCCGCAACGCGCTGGATGAGCCGCAGAGCACCCAGCGTTCGGCGGTGAAGCGCGTCACGCTGGTGCTCCGAAAATCCGAGGAAGTCGGCGCGAAGGTGCTCGGTTCGGACTCCTCCACGCCGACCGCGATCCCGTTCCTCGAGGAGATTGCCAGCGCGGCGAAGGACACCGCCAACGCTCCCGCGAATGAGGCAGACCATCAGCCGCCGCGGACCTCGGTGCTGCCCGAGGCAGCGGGCGATGAAGAGACGGCCGTCGCTGACGCCGCTCCCCCGGTCCCGGTCGCCGCGATGGCTCCGAGTCAGCCCGCGGCCGTGGCCGCTCCCGCGCCGGCGGAGCCGCTTCCGGCAGCCGCCGTGCCGCAATCGGCCGGCAAGACCACGAAGGCGCTGGCAGTGGTGGCGGCCATTGTCCTTGTGGGCCTCGCCCTGGCGCTCATCGCGCTGTTCGGGCCGCCGGGAGTGGCGTCGTATGCGACCGCGGTGGCGGTGGGGGCCACGGTCGGAGTTATCGTCGCGGCCGTGCTGGTCTTCTTCTGGCGCTCCGCGCCCACGGCTGTTCCCCTGGAAACGGTCGTGGCGCATGCCGTGTTCCTCAAGAGCGCGCGGGAGATGCTGAAGACCGACGCGCCCGCGGCGGTTACGCTGCTGCAGCAGGCGCGCAAACTAAGCATCAACGACCCCCTGTGGCGCCAGCGCGAACAGGCCGTCGAGGACCTCGTCAAGGCATATGAGCTTTTTGAAAAAGGCGCGGACGATGGGGCCGTGGAGCAACACCTGGACGCCGCCGGGAAAACGTACCCGGGCGACCAGACGATCGAATTGCTCCGCGAGAGGATCAGACGGACAAAAGAGCCGGCATAGCGGCCGCGAACCGCGCCGTGCCACTGCGAGCTAGTTCGCAGTGCCACAGGCTCGTCGCTTCCGTCAGCGGTCCGATGGCGCATCGCCCGCGGCGGTCTGCTCAGCCTGTGCAGGCTGCCGTGTGAAGAGGCGCCACACCCACGCCGTGCCCTGGTCCAGCAGGGAGTACACGCAGGGCACCACGAGCAGCGTCAGCAGCGTGGAGGAGATCAGGCCGCCGATGATGGCCACGGCCATCGGGCGGCGCGATTCCGCGCCGGCCCCCATGCCGATGGCCACGGGCAGCATACCGAAGATCATGGTCAGGGTCGTCATCAGAATGGGGCGCAGTCGGATGGGGCCGGCCTGCAGCAGCGCGGCTTCGCGCTCCATCCCGTCTCGTTCGCGCAGCGTCTTCGTGTAGTCAATCAGCAGGATGGCGTTCTTCGTCACCAAGCCCAGCAGGAAGATGAAGGCCATCATCGAGAAGATGCTGACGGTCAGCTTGAGCATCGCCAGCGCGGCCAGCGCGCCGACGATAGCCAGCGGCAGCGACAACATGATGGTGAAGGGGTGCACCAGCGACTCGAACTGCGATGCCAGCACCATGTAGACAACGATCACCGAGAGGACCATGGTGAAGTAGAGGTAGCCGAACGACTCCTTCATCGCGTCGGCGAAACCGGTCCAGCCGGCGGAGTAACCCGGGGGCAAACCGATCTCGGCGGTGAACCGCTCGATCTCTTCAGTGGCCGGCCCGAGCACCTTGGTCTTGTCCAGATTGGCCAGGACCGTGATCTGCCGCTGGCGTTTGTAGCGGTCTATCTGGACGGGGGTGCCTGCGGTCACCACGTTCGCGACGTTGCGCAGCTCGACCAGCCGATCTCCCTTGGCGGGGATGCGCAGGTCCTCGATCAGGCCGGGCTTGTCGCGATAGCTTTGATAGAAGCGCACGGCCACGTCGTACCTGTCGCCCTCGGCCTTGAACTTGGCCACGTCCAGCCCGCCGATGGCCATGTGCACGATCTCGCCGATGTCAACCGGCGAGACGCCCAGTTCCGCCGCCCGCTCGCGGTTGACGAGCACCTGCGCCTCGGGCTTGCCCATCTCGAACGTGGTGTCCAGGTCCACGTAGCCGCCCGCCTTCCGCAACCTGTCCATGAGCTGGGTGGCGATGCCGTTGAGCGTGTCGAAATCGCTGCCGCGCAGTTCGTACTGGACCAAGGCGAAGCGCATGCCGCCGCCGCTCACGCGCGGGACCACCTCCACCGAGAGTTTCGCATCGGTGATGTCCTGGAGATCGTTGCGGATGGCATCCATGATTTCCGCCTGCGTGCGCCGGCGCTGGTTCTTCTCCACCAGCTTCACGTATATCATGCCCTCATTGACGCGCCGCAGTTCGTCCGCGCCGATGGTGTAGAACGTATAGGACACCTCCGGCACGTTGCGCAGGTGCGCCCGAACGTTCTCCAGAAGCTCTCGCGTCTTGGACAGGGGGGCGCCCAGCGGCGCGCGCACTTTCACGTTGAGCTCGCTCTGGTCCTCGATGGGAACGAACTCGCTCCGCAGCCCCTTCGCAAGCTGCAGGCTGGTGGCCATCGCCCCGACCGCAACGATAGCGACGACGAAGCGCTGGCGCAGGCATATGCGCAACAGGCCGCGGTAGGCATCCTGCAGGAGCTCGAAGCCCCGTTCCAGTATGCCGAAGATGTAGCCGGGCTTTTCACGCTTCCGCAGCAGGCGTGACGAGAGCGTCGGATCCAGCGTGAACGACACGAACATGGAGATCAGCACGGCGAACGAGACCGTCATCGCGAACGGGAAGAAGAAGCGGCCGACGATGCCTTTCATCAGGGCCACCGGGATGAACACGGCGACGACGGAGAGTGTCGTGGCCAGCACCGCCAGGCCGATCTCGCTCGTCGCGAAAGCCGCCGCCTCGCGCGCGGGCATGCCTTCCTGCACATGGCGCGAGATGTTCTCTTGGACGACGATGGCGTCGTCAATCAGCAGGCCGATGGCCAGCGACAGCCCCAGCAGGGTCATCATGTTCAGGGTGAAGCCCATCCCGGCCATCAGGATGAAGGTTGAGATCACGGACGTAGGCAGGACCATGGCGCTGATGAACGTGCTGCGGAAATTGAGCAGGAACAGCAATACGACCACGATCGCGAGGCCGCCGCCGAAGACGAGGTGGAACTTCACCTCGTCCACCGAGTGCTGGATGTAGACCGACTGGTCCTGCGCGATCTCCAGCCGCACGTCTTGCGGCTTCAGTTCCTCCCGCAGCTTCGCCACTTCCCCCTTGACCGCTTCCGCCACCGCGACGGTGTTCGTCCCGGACTGCCGCCGCACCAGCAGCGCGACGCAGGGCTTGTCATCGAGCTGCGCGAAGGTCCGCTCCTCTTCCAGGCCATCTTCCGTGTGGCCGATGTCCTGAATGCGGATGGGCGTGCCGTTCCGGCGGGCAACGACCATCCGGTCGAACGCCTCGGCCGTGTGAAACTCCGCCTTCACCTTGGCCAC
>JAPLOD010000381.1 GCA_026692735.1 Planctomycetota bacterium
GTTCGCCCTTGAGGCCCTTGCCGATCCCAAGGACTTTGCCCTCGCGGGTGTCAACCAGAACGTCGGCGGCCTGATCCAGCTTCTGGGCCGGATCGAAGACGCGGCCGGACTTTAGAACGAGTGTGGACACATTCAGCCTCCCAACATGAAGACTCCATCGTGGCCCGCCTGTCACCGCAGTAGAAGCAGCGAAGGCAGCGAGACAGGCACAATGCGCGGATCTGGGATCTCAACGCCATCGCATAGGGTGACGAGGACGCCAAACGGCGCATTGTAGACTGTCTTCTCTATGAAGGCCCGCAAGCCTATGGTATCGCGGTGAGGGTCAATCCTGCGCTGGTACTTCACTTCCAGGGGAATGCGTTTCTCACCGACAGTAAGCACGAAATCCACCTCGGGCTCGATGCCACGCATGGGAAAATACCCGAGGTCCAAGTGCGGCAGACCGGCCAGGAAGAAACCGGTCACGCTCTCGGCGATGTGACCCGCCAGATCAGTCAGCATAGACGATGCCAAGGCCTTAGCGTCCAACGGGATGACCTCCTGCAGCCAACTCGCGCGCAGCCCGTGGTCGCAAAGGCATATCTTGCTGTTGCCCTTGCGGCGCTTGAGGCGAAGTTCAAGCGGCCGCACCAGCTTCAGCAGGAGCGCGCCATCCAGAAACTTCAAGTAGTTCAGGATGCGTGCCCAACCGATATTGCCTGCCAAGGCCTGCCGAATCTCCGGGACGAACACAGCCTGGCCAGGCGCTTGGCCAGCGTAGCGGCAAGCCAGACGATAGACCTCCTCCAGCAACTGCTGGTCACGACGAATGCCTTTCCTGCCCATGCGCAGGTCGTGCTGAATGGCCCTCTGGATGACGGTTTCGTTAAGCTGGTCGGCGATCTCCGGCCAAGGGGTCTGGGCGTGCGCATGCGCAATCGGGTATCCCCCACGCTCTGAGAAAGCAAGGAACGCCTGGTCGCGCGGAGCGCGGTTCGTCAGGCCATGTGCCTGCAGGTCCTGCCAGAACGACTGCCGCAACAGCGGCTCCAGACCATTTTCCGGCAGGAATGGCTTAAGACTGCCACTAAACCTAAGCCCTGCTATCTCCCTCAGCAACAACGTGCCGAGTTCCACCTGCGCAATGCGTCCGGCAAGGCTGTCCCGACCGGCTTCGATGCGCAAGGCGGAACTGCCGGTGACCAGCACCTTCACCGTATGGTGATCAACCAGTGCTTTCAGTTGCGGCGCCCAATCGGCGAGGTTCTGCACCTCGTCAAAGAAGAGGTAGGCGGGCTTGCCCGCGCGCGCAGCCTCGTTAAACGAGGAACCAAGCACACGGTTCTCGAACCAGCGGGCGATGGACAGGATCGGCTCCCGGAGACCAATCAGCGACCTGATCTCGTCAAACTGCACGCGAAGGACCCGTTGCGGCTCGACATTCCGCTCACCGATCAGATACTCGATCAACTGTTGCTGCAACGTGGTCTTGCCAACCTGGCGCGGGCCACGCAGCACCACGGCTGGCGCCAGCCCGCTCTCCATCTTCTTCAGCGTCGCATGGAAAGCCCAGCGGCGGTACCGCGGAACCAGAGGCCCAGGTTTCCCTACCCACCACGGGTTGGTGCCATGCAGCAACTCATCAACCGCCGGTGGCAGGCGTTCGCAATCGAAGATGTCTCTGCTCATTCTGCGATAGCGCCCTTCTCGGATGCTCCCATGCACAGCGCCAGCACGGCCATACGCACGGCGAGGCCGTTCTGGACCTGGTACAGGATCACGCTGCGGTCGCCGTCAGCCAGCTCGGGCGTCAGCTCGATGCCGCGGTTGATCGGGCCGGGGTGCATGATGATGGCGTTCTTCTTGCAGCTCTTGATGCGCTCGGCATTCAGCCCGTAGATCGCAGCGTATTCGCGCGTGCCGGGGAAGTAGTTGGCGGCCTTGCGTTCGAACTGGATGCGCAGGCAGTTGAGCACGTCGGCCTCCGCGATGACACGGTCAATGTCGTGGCTGACCTCAACGCCGAGCGCGGCGCCGATGGCGGGCGGCACAAGCGTCGGCGGGCCGGCGAGGATCACGCGGGCACCGAGCCTGGTCAGGCCCCAGGCGTTCGAGCGGGCAACGCGCGAGTGGCGGATGTCGCCGATTATCGCCACGGTCAGCCCCTCGAACTTCCCGAACACTTCGCGGATGGTGAACATGTCCAGCAGGCCCTGCGTGGGGTGTTCGTGGCAGCCATCGCCGGCGTTGATGACGGGCACGCGCACGTGACGCGCCAGCAGGTGCGGCGCGCCCGGCGCGGGGTGGCGGAGCACGAAGCAATCCACGCCCATGGCCTGGATGTTCAGGGCGGTATCTATCAGCGTCTCGCCTTTGGTCACGGAACTCCCCGACGTGGAGAAGCTCATGGTATCGGCCGAGAGGCGCTTGGCCGCCAGCGCGAAGGAGGTGGTCGTCCGGGTGGACGATTCGAAGAAAAGGTTGACGACCACCTTGCCCTGCAGCACAGGCAGCTTCTTCTCGCCGCGCGCATAGGCTTCCTTGTACTTCGTCGCCCTGTCGAGGACCTCCACGATCTCCTCCTTGGAGAGTTCCTCAAGGCCGAGCAGGTCTCTGCGTGTCCATGTCATGGGTGCGATCGCGGAGTCAGGACACCAGATTGGGGGCTGAGCAGCCCCGCAACCGATGGCCCGTTCCGCCTCCTCCTCAAGCCCGAGTCCAGTTTTGCCGGCGTGCCGGCAGCCGTCTTCTTATCAGGCAGCATAAGCCGGTCAAACCCTACTGTGTTCTTGATGGTGCGGCAAGTGTCGGAGCAAGCATATACCACTGTCGTGGGCGACGCTGACGCGCAGGCCGCAGGCGAGCGTGCACACTCGGCTCATTCGTCCTGCGGCTCTTTGGGACCGGTCTTCTTCTTCTCCTTTTCCGGTTTCTTGATATCCAGGCCGGGCACTTCAGCCTTCTTCTCGGGGGGCGGCGGCGCCTTGGCGGCCTCTTCCTTTGCCTTCGCCTCAGCGACCGCCTTTCGGTCCGCCTCATACTTCAGGATCTCATCCGCGGCTTTGGAAAGCCCGTCACGGGTGAGGGCGCCCTTGGGCGAACTCTTGTCGAAGATGGCGATCTTGGTCAGATCGCTGCTGGACAGCACCAGCACGGCGCCGTTCATGGCGTGCTGCATCCATTCCGGGGGCCAGCCTTTGCCGTCGCTGCCATCGTTCTTGATCTTGAGGCGGTTGAAGGCCCGCAGCTTGGCACGGACTTCGTCATTACCGAGGAAGTCCTTGCCTTCGAGCATCTCGGCCTCGTGGTTCTTCTTCGGGCGGGGGTCCTTGATGTAGACGCATATCGGGGAGGGGATGGCCTTGACCGCGGAGAGATCGCGGGCCGGCCAGTTCTTCGGGTCATCCTGCTTTTTGATCTGCTCTTCGGCCTTCTTCTTGGCGTCTTCGGCCTTCTTCTTTGCCTCGTCGGCTTTCTTCTTTGCGTCATCAGGATTCGGCTGGTTCCCCTGAGCGGCAGCGCCCTGCACAACCGCGCTGGCGCCCGCGCCGAACACCAGCACAAAAGCCATTACGATGTAGTGAACTCGCATGGCGGCCTCCACCCTCCCGGAACGTGTCCGCCCCGAGGCCTGAACGGAACAACGCCGCAAGATTACCGCACGTTGCGGCATGCCCCGAAACAGATATTCTAGGCCAACTTGACTGCCCGGCGCAAGCGTCTAAACTAAGCTTTTCCCGCCCAGTTTCACGGGCGGGCTTTCTTTTGGCATCAGTTTGTGGACGCCCCGGGAGAGGCCGCGGGCCGCAACCCGCAGACACGGAAGGACGGCGACATGAAAGTGATGAAGTTCGGCGGTACGTCCCTGGGCAGCCCAGAGACAATCCGGCGCTGCGCGGAACTTGTCGAACGGGAGATTCGCCAGAGCGGCAAGAAGCCGCTGGTGGTCGTGTCGGCACACTCGAAGGTGACCGACAAGCTGCTCGACGCCGCGAAGAAGGCCGTCAAAGGCGACGTTGACGCGCCGTTCAACAGCGTGGCCAAGCGGCATTACGAGATCCTGGACGGTCTGAAGCTGGCGCGAAGCGTGGCCGAACCTCTCCTGGGGGAACTCCACAACCTCCTGAAAGGCATCCATATGGTCAAGGAGGTGACGCCGCGGCTGTACGACTACGTGGCCAGCTTCGGCGAGCGCCTCTCCGCCCGCTGCTTCGCGGCTGTCATGCGGTCGCGCGGCCACCAGGACGCCGAGGCGTTCGATGCGTACGACCTGGGCTTCATGACCGACTCCAAGTTCATGAACGCGCGGCCACTGCCGGATACGTACGACCGCATTGCCGCGGCGGCCGCGCCGCACGCGGGCAAGCTGTGGGTTGTGACGGGCTTCATCGGCAAGGACAAGAACGGCGACATCACGACGATCGGCCGGTCCGGCTCGGACTTCAGCGCGGCGATCTTCGGCGCGGCCCTGCGCGCCGAGGAGATTCAGGTGTGGAAGGACGTCCCGGGCGTCATGACCTGCGATCCGTCACTCATCAAGGATGCGCGCCCGCTGGCGAAGCTGAGCTTCGAAGAGGCGGCGGAACTGGCGTACTACGGCGCCGAGGTGCTCCATCCGTCCACGATGACGCCGGCGATGCAGTACAACATCCCCGTGCGCGTGCTGCACACGTTCGATCCGGATGCGCCGGGAACGCTCATCACCACGAAGGCGGAAATGGACGGGCGCTGTCCCGTCAAGTGCATCGTCTATAAGGAAGACCAGACGCTGATCAACGTGCGCAGCGAGCGCATGCTGGGCATGGAAGGCTTCATGGCCAGGATGTTCGCGGTCTTCGAAAAGCATCACATCGTCATTGACATGATCGCGACCAGCGAGGTCAGCGTCTCGCTGACCACCAACATCACCGATGCCGCCAAGCTTGAGAGCCTGAAGAGGGACCTGCTGGATATGCCCAGCCGGACCGAGGTGAACACCAACAAGTGCATCTTCGCGGTGGTGGGTGAAGGCATGAAGCACGCCGTGGGCCTGGCGGCGCGGACGTTCAAGGCCGTGGCCGCAGCGGGGGTGAGCCTGCAGATGATCTCGCAGGGCGCGAGCGAGATAAACATCACCTTCCTGGTGAACAATTCGGAGATCCCGAAGGCGTGCGAGGCGCTGCACAAGGAGTTCTTCGGGTAACCAAGAGTGGAACCACCACGACGCTAAGGGCGCCAAGGAAGCCAGCAGCCGATGGCCTCCTTGGCGTTTTTCGTTTGGGAAGGCGCGGCCCTTCAGCGCTCGCTGCGGCGGTGTAGATAACGAAAGGCATCAACCGCGTTTCCCTGGAGGACACAACCATGGCTCACGGGCGGCGTCCATGCGCGTTGCGCGCCAGTCTTGTTCTGAGTGCGGTGTTCCTGCCGTTGACGATGGCGCGGGCCACGGCGGCGGATGGCGCGGGCGTGGTCAGCCACATCAGCGTGCTCTCCGACAAAGTCGAGGACGTGTCCAGCCTCAACGCCTGGAAGAAGGCGTGCCTCAAGGACGGCATGACTGACGAACAGAAGGCCATGGCCATCTGGACCACGGTCGTCAAGTTCCAGCATCAGGACGGGCCGCCATTCGAGTTCCTCCATAACGAGAACTTCGTCCAGGACGCCATCAAGATCTTCAACGTCTACGGTTACAGCTTCTGTGGCGTGGCGACGGCCGACGTGGAAGCGCTGGCGCGGCACGCGGGCTTGAAAGCTCGCGGGTGGACGATCTCGCGTCACGTCGTGTCCGAGGTCTGGTGGGACGATTCCTGGCACCTGCTGGATGCGTCGCTGATCTGCTACTTCCCGAAGGCCGACCGGAAACCTGCGAGCGTCGAGGAGATCATCGCGGGCGTATCCGACTGGCTGGCGAAAGACCCGGCGTTGAAGGGCAATGACGCGAAGCTGCGCGAGTTCCAGTTCAAGGGGCCGGGCTGGAGGAAAGGGCCGGAGATCCTGGCCCTGTGCCCGACCTACTCAGGAGACGGCTGGCTGCCCGCGTTCACGCACGGGTGGTATTCACAGATGCAGGAGTACGACGGCTCGACGAAGTTCCCGTACGAGCCGGGCTACTCGGTGGGATACCAGGTCAACACCCAACTGCGCAAGGGCGAACGGCTGACACGCAACTGGTCCAACAAGGGTCTGCACGTCAACATGCAGGGCGGCGAGGCGCCGGGCTGCATGAGCATGAAGGTCGGCGAGAGCTCCCTGCGGTATACGCCCAAGTACGGCGATCTGTCCAACGGACGCGTAGGCAACGGGACGCTGGAATACGATGTGCCGCTGGCAGACGGCTCCTGCAAGGCCGGCGCGCTGAGCTTCGAGAATCTCGCGTGCAAAGCGGAGGACAAGGCCGATCCGGCGCTGCACGTCAAGGATGGCGCGGCGGAAGGCACGCTGATCCTCCGCATGCCGAGCTCCTACGTGTACCTTGGCGGCGAGCTGAGCTGCAAGGCCGCTGTCGGCGCGGGCGGGGAGATCAGCGCGCAGTTCTCCGACAACAACGGCCTCGACTGGAAGGAGATCGCCAAGGTCACCGCCTCCGGCGAGCAGAAGGTGGACTTGAAGCCGCACGTCTTCCGGCGTTACGACTATCGCCTGAAGCTCGTGCTCAAGGGCAAGGGCACAGGACTCGACGCGCTGAAGCTGACGCATGACATCCAGCATTCGCAGCGCCCGTTGCCGGCTCTGGGCCAGGGCGCGAACACGATCGCCTTCAGCGCCGGGCCGCAGGAAGGGACGATCACGATTGAAGGCAGCACCATCCCGGCCACCAAGGGCAAGCAGCTCACCGTGGAGGAGTTTCATCCGCAAGCGAACAACATGGGCGGCAACGAACTGCCGATCAAGGGCGCGCAAGGCGACATCACGTTCCCGATCGCCACGCCCGGCGACATGACGAGGCTGCGGCTGGGCGCCTTCTACCGGGCGCGCGATCCCAAAGAGGGCTGGGAGCTGCAGGTCTCCTTCGACGGCGGCAAGACGTTCAAGACGATGGACCGCCTGCCGGGAAACACCGGGAGAGGCGATGTGAAGTTCATCACATTCCCTGAAATCCCGCCGGGGACTCGCGCGGCGCTCGTCAGATACACCGGTGTCCAGCGCACCGCGTGTCTGCTCATGAACCTGCGGATTGACGCGGATTACGTCGAGCCGCATGGCGGGTTCCGGCCCGTGAGGATAGGCTACAGTTGGGAAGAGAACGGCCAGGCAAAGCAGGACGTGCACATCGCCAAGCAGGCCGAAGAGACGTACACGATCAACTGCGCGAGCAAGCCGACGATGAAGTCAATTGTGCTGGAACTGGCGGAGTAATGGAACCGCAGATGAACACAGATGAACGCGGATAGGATCCGAATGATGGAGACCGACATGAAGAACCAGAAACCTGAAACCAGAAACCTGCAACTCCAGTCCGTCCTTGGCGTCCTTGGCGTCTTGGCGGTCTGCTGCAGCGGCATGGCGGCGGAAGACTTCCGCGTGCCCCTGATGAAGCAGGCGCCGAAGATTGACGGGACAATCGAGCCTCAAGAATGGTCGGCCGCGGCGGGCTTCGACGGCTTCATCACGCTGAACGACGGCAAGCTGCAACGGCGGCGAGCGCGGGGGTTCATCGGCGCGACGGAGACACACCTGTACGTGGCCATCCAGTCACAGCTTCCCGATGAGGGCGCGCTGCTGGCGGAGATCAAAACCGATAGCCTGAAGGCCGTGTACGACGACGCGGCGGAGGTGTTCGTCTGCCCAACGCCCGATGCGACCGACAAGGTGGACTACCAGTTTCTGACGAACTCATTGGGCAAGGGCGGCTACAACATCCACGTGCTGGGCGCGGCCAAGGAAGATGTCGCGTGGCGCGGCGACTACCAGCAAGCTCACGGCCAGCACGACGGCTGGTGGCACCTCGAGGCAGCAATCCCGCTCGCGAAACTCGGCGCCGGCGCGCAAGGCCGCAAAGCCACGGACGGGGTCTGGGCGGTGAACGTGTGCCGCGACTGGAAACCGGACTGGGCGTGGAGCAGCTTGAGCGGCGCCTATCCGCATTCGGGGCTCAAGTTCGCGTTCACCACCGACGCGGCTCCGGGGGTGCGGTTTGAGTGGTCGAAGGACCCGAGCGTGCCGCCTGTGGAGGGCCAGTTGACGGTCTGCAATCCGTGCGACAAGCCGCTGGAGCTGAAGGCATCGCTCAGCCTCGTTCGCAACAACATGCCGGAGCTGAAAGAGGAGAAGACGCTGAAGCTGGCGCCGGGCGCGAGCGAGACGCTGAAGATGGCTGTCGCGGAGAACGACCCGACAACCGTATTCGACCTGACTGTGCTGGTGACGTCGGCGGATGGCAAGACGGTCTACCACAAACGGCAGACGAAATGGTCGCGCGCCAAGGAACCGTACCGCTGGGTGATAGGGAAGCCCAAAGATGCGCCACCGGTAGATTTCCGTTTCTCGTACTACCCGTCCAAGAACAAGATGCGCCTGGCCGCGGACATCAACGGGCTGCCGAAGAACGCCAAACCTTCGCGCGTGACCGCAGTGGTGCGGCAGGCTCAGCCGAAGAAGGACGTCAAGACCATTGATCTCCCGGTGGACAAGTTCAAGGACGGGCGGCAGGAGGCGAGCTTCGATCTGCCGGCGCTGGATGGCGAGTACGAGATCGCCGTGGCGGTCGAGGGCGAGAACTGTCCCAAGGGCGAGACGATCAAGACGTTCGAGCGGAAGGTATTCCCATGGGAAAACCTGGCGGCGGGCCGCAGCACAAAGGTCTACCCGCCGTTCACGCCGATCTGGGTCGGCCTGAAGGACGGATCGAACACCCTGCGCACCGCGTTGCGCGACCACACACTGAACGACGCGGGCCTGTTGGACCAAGTCGTGGCGAAATCCGCAACCACAGGCGTCGCCAAACCGCTGCTGGCTGCGCCAATGCGCTACGTCGTGAAGGCTGGCGGCGCGGAACTCGCTGTCCAGGCGCAACCGCTTACCCAGTCGCCGCCGGAGCCACACAGAGAGGTTACCGAAGGCGCCGTCGCTGCGGGACCGCTGAAGGCGAAGTTCAGCGACACGTGGGACTACGACGGCACGGTGCGCGTGGACTTGACGCTGCAACCGACAGACGGCAAGGCGATTGACGAGCTGACGCTGGAGATTCCGTTCCTGGCCGAAGCCGCGACGATGATCCACGCCAATTCCGACCGCATCCGCGCGCCTGTGGCGCAGAAGATTCCGGAAGGCGACGGCGTGGTCTGGGACGCGCGCAAGGTAGCGTGCGACGATTTCATCAAGAACTTCTGTCCGTACATCTACATTGGCGGGCCTGTGCGCGGCTTGTGCTGGTTCGCGGAGAACGACAAGGGCTGGGGCTGGAATCCGGCCACGCCGAATCTGGAAGTTGTCCGCAAGGGCGGGCAGGTCATCCTGCGCGTGCACCTGATCAACCAGCCGACGACGATCACGGAACCGCGGACGATTTCCTTCGGCATGCTGGCCGCGCCGGTGAAGCCGATGCTGGACGCGCCGGGACAGAACCCGAACTGGTGGCGCTATCGTTTCATCCGCGACAAGTACCATCTGCTGGGCACGGACATCAACTGGCTGGCGCTGGGCGATTGCGGGTCGGTCTACCCGGCGGGACAGGACATGTTTTTGTGGGAAATGCTGAAGAAGGGAAACCTGGAGAAGATCAGCGACGCGGACGTGAAGGCGACGGTGGAACGCTGCAAGAAGCTCTTCGAACAATACGGCAAGGACGCGGTGAAGACATGGGAGGCGCACGTCGGCCATAACCTGCACTCGCACCTCGGCGCCAAGATGGTCTTCTACTACAATCGTGCCACCTGTCAGCTTTTCCCGGAGTGCGAGACGTTCAAAGACGAGTGGCTGCTGGACGATTACCGCGTGCTGGGCAAAGGCAACAGCCGCGGCGAGATCAAGGTCGTGCCGTCGCCATCGTACACTGACTACAACCTGTATTGGTACGCGAAGTCGTTCGAGATCGCCAACAACCAGGGCGTGTACTGGGACAACTACTTCATCTGCCCGTCGTTCAACACGGAGATGACAGAGGCCTACAAGCGCGCGGACGGTTCCATCGTCCCGGCCGCGGGAATCTGGGCTCTGCGCGACCTGGCAAAACGCACGTTCATCATGATGAACGAACGCGAAATGCTGCCGATCGTCTTCCCGCACATGACGAGTTTCAACCCGCTGCCGATGATGTCCTTCTGCACGGTCCAGTACGAGTGGGAATGGAAGTACTCGGAAGGCGACGTTCACGACCGCTTCACGCGCGACTACATCCTGCTGGCCACGACGGGCGAGCAGGCGGGAGTGTGGCCCGTGCCGCTGGGCGACGCCGGCAAGCTGGCCGACGATCCTTGGACGCAGCGGACGTTCACGGCCGTGCGCCTGGTCCACGAGCTGGACGGCTACGGCGGCTGGGGCAACGGCTGGGTAAAGAGTCACCAGGAAAACGCCAAGGTGGCTCAGCACGTCCTCGACATGCTCGATAAAGAGGGCCTGCAGGTCTACAAGTACTGGGACGACCGCCCGCAGCCCGTCAAAGCGGCAAATCCGGACATCGTGACCATCGTCTACAGCGTGCCCGGCAAGGAAGCCGTGGCCGCCGTGACGAGCTACTCCACGAAGGACGAACAAGCCACCCTTGACGTGGACGCGAAGGCCCTGGGCTTCGCGGGAGGCTGCACCGTCACGAATGTCGAGACAGGCGAGGAAGTGCAGCTACAGGACGGCAAGCTTGCATTTCCCCTGAAGAAACATGAGCTGCGCGTGCTACGGGTGATGCCAAAGGGGGCGAAATGAGAATGACGCGCTCCTGGCTCTTGGCTCTTAGCTCTTGGCTCGTGGTGGCCGCCTGTGCGCTCACGGCGACATGCCAAGCCGGAGAGAATACAGGCGATGCGTTCCTCTATCTGCCGCCGAGTATCGCGGACCGCGTGGTGTTCTACCAGTCGTTCGAGAATGGCGTGAAGCAGCCCGAGATCAACCTCATCGGCGCAAAGATGGCGCTGGCCGACAACGAGGCGGCGAAAGGGTTGACCGGCAATGGCTACATGGCGGGCAGCGGGAAGACAGCGAAGAAGAAGGGCGGTTACGTCCTGCAGAGCGCGGCGTTGAGCGTCCATAAGCCGCTGACCGTGATGTTCTGGTGGCGGCTGGATGAGCCAATGAAGGAAGAGACGGGGTTCAACATCGTCGCGTTGCGAGGCAAGGGGTGGATTTCGAACTTCGTCGCCGGCAAGGGGCCGTGGTGCGGGTTGAGGGAGCCGACGTACTGCTTCCAGGCGTACAACTTCCCGGGCATGGAGAACACCAACGACGTGTGGGGCGGCCGGGTGTGGATTGAGCCGAACGTGTGGCACCACGCGGCGCTCACCGTCAGCGGCGCCGCGGACATACGCATCTACTGGGACGCGCAACTGCGCACGAGGCACGCGCCCAAGGGGCGCCTCTTCAAGGAAGGCGACACGGCGACGGCGGAACTGGGCGCCAGCGGCCAGCAGCCCGCCATGACACTGGATGAGGTGCTGGTGCTCGACCGCGCGCTGAGCGCGGATGAGATCGCCAGCTACGTGACGGCCGTGCGGCAACTGGCGGCGGTCGGATTTCCGTTCGCCACGGCGAAGTGAACCGACAGCCGGCCCCGCCGTGGCCGCGGAAGACAGCGCAGGCGACCATAGGGCAAAAGGAAACGAGACGATGGATAACGACAAACTCTTTCAGCACACCTCCCACAACGATGCCACCCGCGCGGCGCTCACCGTGGACGCCTCCGAGCGTGGAACGCACGCGATCAGTCCATTGTTGTACGGGAAGTTCTGCGAGCATCTCGGAGCGAACATCTACAACGGCATGGAGGCGCAGATCCTGCGCAATCCGACGTTCGGCAAGTGGCGCTTCGGCGCGGGCGACAGCCAGATTGACGGCGGCGTGCAGCCGCAGATTGACTTCGAGAGGATTTCGCAGTCCGTCCGCCACCATGCCAGCCGCATGGGCTTGCCTGACGCCGCGCCGCTGCTTGAATCGTACAGAGACGGCGCAGCGTTCTGGTGGTTCCGGCTGGGCGCCAAAGACGAAGTACGGCTCAGCCCCGATGCGGGGCCGCACGGCGGGCGGGCACAGCGCGTCGAGGTGTTGAGCGTGCCGGCGGACCAGAAGCGCGGCATCGCGCAGTGGACGCACCTGCCGCTGCATCGCGTACGGAAGTACGTGTTCCGCATGGTAGCACGCGCGCCATCAGCGCTGGAGGTGGAGGTGGCGCTTGCGCCGGCCGATGCGAAAGGCAGCGCGGCCGAGCCGGTGGCGCGATGGAGCCTACACATCGGCAAGGAATGGAAGACGTTCAGCGGCAAGTTCGAGGCGCCACCGGAAGCGCCGTCGGATGCGCTCTACCGGTTCTCCATAGCTGCACCGGCGCACGCGAACCTGGTTCTCGGCCGCGTGCTGCTGTATCCGGCAGACCACGTCAACTACGCCGACCCCGATGTGATCCGGATGCTGAAGGAGTCGCGGCTGCCGCTGCTGCGCTGGCCCGGCGGGAACTTCGTGTCGGGTTACCGCTGGCGTGACGGCGTGGGTCCGGTGGACGAGCGGCCCACGCTGCCAAACCCGGCATGGGAAGGGCTGGAGTACAACCTGTTCGGCACGGATGAGTTCATCGCGTTCTGCCGAGAAGTGGGCTGCGAACCGATGATCTGTGTGAACGCGGGCGACGGCACGCCGGAGGAAGCCGCGGCGTGGGTCGAGTACTGCAACGGCAAGGCCACCACGCCGATGGGGAAGCTGCGCGCAAAGAACGGGCATGCCGAGCCGTACAACGTGAAGCTCTGGGAGGTAGGCAACGAAATCTACGGACGTTGGCAGGTATCGTGGACGACGTCCGGCGGCAACGTGGACCGGTATCTGCGCTTCCGCGAGGGGATGCGCGAGGCGGATTCGTCCATTCAGTTGCTGGCCTGCGGCGCGCAGGGCGCCGCCGAGGCCGAATGGAACCAGCGGCTGATAGCCGAGGGCGGCTCGCGTGTGCGCTGCATCACGGACCACATCCTGAACTGGGTCGGCGTTAACGCGCAGACCGATCCGACCGATGCATTCCACGCGTACATGGGCCAGGCTGCAGACTTGGGCCGGCAGTACCGCGCCGTCCGCCAGCGAATGGTCAACGCGGGGCTCAGCAAGCCGCGCTGGGCCGTGACCGAATGCCAGCTTTTCGCGCACTTCCAGGGCGAAGCGCCGCCGGGCGCGAAGCTGACGCCGCAAACGATGTTCAACCCCGCAACGATCGCGGAAGCGCTGTACTTCTCGACGCTCGTCCACGAATGCATCCGCCTGGGCGATTTCGTGGAGCTATTCACGCACTCGGCGACGGTCAACCATGGCGGCGGCCTGCGCAAGACAAAGGAACGCGTGTGGGCCAACCCCGTGCATTACGCTCACACGCTGGGCGCCGCGCTGTTCGACGCGAAGCCGGTCGCGGTGAAGCTCACCAGCGGCACCTATTCGACCGCGAGCCGCTACGGCTGCATCCCGCCGCTGAAGGACGTCCCCGTTGTGGACGCGCTGGCGGCTCTGGCAGACGACGGGAAGTCGCTGGTGGTGATGCTGGTGCACCGCTGCGCGACCGCCGGGCCGATAGCGCTGGGACTGGAGCTGAGCAACTTCGCCGCTGCGGCCGAAGCCGAAGTGGCGACACTGGCGGGCGAGGCGTGGCACAGCCAGAACACGGAGACCGAGCCGGAGAAGATCAAGCCACGGATGACGGCGGCGCGCGTGGAGGACGGGCGGAAGCTGGCGCTGACGCTGGCGCCGTATTCTGTGACGAGGCTGACGTTCCACAAGGCCTGAGATCAGCCGACGTCCACGAGACGCAGGCGGGCGCCGAGGACTTCCTTGACGCGCGCTTTCAGTCCGGCATGTTCGGGCCGCGCAAGGGCGGGATCAGCCTTGACAAGCGCGAACGCCGCCTCCCGCGCTTCATCCAGGATCTTCGCGTCGCGCAGCAGATCGGCGATCCTCAGCTCGGGCATGCCGGACTGCGCCGTGCCGAAGAATTGTCCCGGGCCCCGCAGCCGGAAGTCGGCCTCGGCGATTTCGAAGCCGTCCCGCGTCCTCACGAACGCCCTGATCCGCTCCCTGGTCTCATCGGTTGCGGCTTCGCCAAAGACGAAGCAATACGATTTGCGCGCGCTGCGCCCCACGCGGCCGCGCAACTGATGCAGCGACGACAGGCCGAACAGTTCGGCGTTCTCGATCACCATGACCGTTGCCGTGGGCAGGTCAATGCCGACCTCAATGACCTGGGTACTGACCAGCGCGTCGAGCTTGCCCTGGCGCAGCAGCGCCAGCACGCGGTCCTTCTCGGCGCTGGCCATGCGGCCATGGAGCATATCAAAGCGCAGCGTGGGCAGATGCTTGCGCAGCCGGTCGAGCTCCTCTTCGACGCCCTTTACTTCGTTCCACAGCCGGCGCGGTGCGCGCGGCTCCGCAGGCGAGCCGCCGCCTGCCTCGTCCCCCTCGATCCGCGGCAACACGACGTACGTGGCGTGGCCCTTGCGCGCCTCATCAACGATCAGCCGGTAGACCTTCGGGCGGTCCGCCTCCTTGACCCACCGCGTCTCGATCTCGCCGCGGCCCGGCGGCGGCTCGTCAATCCGCGAGACATCGAGATCGCCGTAGAGCGTCAGGGTGAGCGTGCGCGGAATGGGTGTGGCAGTCATGACGAGCACGTGGGGCGAGCGGCCCTTGGCGCGCAACTGCATGCGCTGCGCAACGCCGAACTTGTGCTGTTCATCCACGATTACGAGCGCCAGGGATTTGAAGACAACATCGGACTCAAGCAGCGCGTGGGTGCCAACAGCGATGTGGATGCCGCCGGCCGCCAGTTGCGCGAGGAACTCCCGGCGCGCCGCCCCTCCCCCTCCCCCCTCCCG
>JAPLOD010000382.1 GCA_026692735.1 Planctomycetota bacterium
CTTGCGGCTGTTCCCGCTGTCACGAACGGTCATGCCCGGTGTGGAAGTCGCGCTCGTGCAAGCGGCCATCGTCGCGCCGCTCGTGCTCGCGTTGATCGCCGCCGCCGTGGCGTATCGCCGCCGCAGGCCGGCCTTGGACCACGTGGCGCTGCTGTTGGATACCAGGGCAGGTCTCGCGGAGCATCTTGTCACGTGGCACCAGTTGAGAGCGGCCCCTGCAGGGGGCCGTCTTCCCACGCCGGAGGGCGGCAAGGACAGCGAGATACAGCGCGGCTTCCTCGCGGCCCAGCTTGCGTCAACGCTCGCGCTGGCCAGCCGGCTCAGGCCGCGGCAGCTCATCCCCATTCGTCTGCCGGAATGGAGCCGGGCGCTGTGGCTGGCGCTGCTGCTGCTGTGCTGCGCGTTGCTCATGCCTCCGCGTGCGAGCGCCCAGCAGCGGGCGGGGGCGATGGGTGGCGATGCGCGAGTGGGCGCCGCGCTCAAACACGGTTCATCGGGACTGGGCGCGTCGCCCGCGCTGCCCGGCCAGGCCCCGCGCGTGCAGGTGCTGAATCCGACTGATCTCCTTGTCTTCCAGTTGAAGGCGACGGACCCCCTGCTGCCGCGTGCGGCGAAGGCTGATGTACTGAAGGAGTTGCTCAAGAAGATCGGGCGCGTGCCTGAGAGCGAGTTGGCGCCGGAAGTGCGCGAGCTCCTCACCATGCTGCGCAGTGAGGTCGCCGACGGTGGCACCCCTGACAGCAAGAACGCAGTTGGAGCGTTATTACAGAGGGGAAGCGGGGATCCCGGGGTCCGAGGTCCGAAGGAAACAGTGAGCGGAGGTCTGGCGATGGCCAACGGAAGACTAGGTCTGGGGGTGTTGGTCCTGTTCCTGGCGGCGAATGCCTGCGCGTTGGAGGCCAAGGACCTGAAGCGCAAACTCGATCGTGGAGGCAACTGGCTGGTTGAGCAGTTCGACCTCAAGGAGAAGGTATTCGGCAAGGGTGAGCAGGCCAAAGACGTGACGACCGTGGCCATGTGCGTCGCGGCGTTGTGCGACAACCCGCGCGACTACAAGGAAACGAACGGGCCGTTCATCAGCGAGCCGGTGAAGTATATCCTGGCTCAGCTCAACGAGGACGGGACGTTCAAGGATGCCAACAAGAACGGCACGGACGCCGTGGCGTGGGTGCGCTTGGCGCTTGAGTCCACCGCCAACGAGAAGTACCGTGCACTGTGCGACAAACTGAAACGGGCACAGGGCGGGGAACTCGAAAGCGCCCGCGGCAAGATCGGTGCTCCCACGGACCCCAGTGCGCTGCGGCAGAGCTTCATTCAGGTGCGTGCGCTGTTGGCGAGCGGCAAGAAGGAGGTCGAAGTTGTTGAGGGGAAGACGGTGAAGTGGGGCGAGGTGCTGGCCGGGAACCTGCTGCAGCTCCAGCAGAAGAACGGATCGTTCGGCGAGGACATTCGGGTCAACGCGCTGACGCTGAACATCCTGAATGTCTGTTACAAGGCGCTGCAGTGAGATGTGGCACGGGCTTCCAGCCCGTGAGCGCACGGGCTGGATGCCCGCGCTACGAACAGGCGGCAAAATAGGCTAAGCGGGGCCCCCCGAAGGCAGTCTGGTTGATAGGAGGAGCAGAGGATGTTCCGGATAGCGTGGATACTTGCACTATGCATGGTGGCGTGGCCTGTGTTGGCTGTCGAAGTGGATGCGACCGTGACAGCCGCTGCCGCGAGGAAGGCCGCCGAGTACCTGATGAAGCAGCAGAACGAGAACGGCACGTTCGGCAAAGGACCGGGCGCGGTAGTGCCGGGCCAGGTGGGTTTGGTGGTCAAAGGGCTGGCTTCAAGCCCCGACAAGCTGCGCGAGAACAACACCGCCATCGCCAAGGCGGTGAAATACCTGCTGAAGCAGCAGCAGCCGTCCGGCGCCATTTCGATTCCCGACATGGGGATCGAGAACTACAACACGTCGGTCGTCGTGGTCGCACTGGTTGCGCTGGAGAACCCGGCCTACAAAGAGGTGCTTGAGAAGGCGAAGAAGTTCATCATGTCCTGTCAGCTCGACGAGGAACTGGGCTACAATCCCAAGGAGCACACACGCGCGTACGGCGGTTTCGGCTACGGCAACTCGAAGCGCGCGGATCTGAGCAACACGGCGTTTTCGCTGGAGGCGCTGAAGGCGCTGGGGCTGGATGAGAAGTCGCCGGCATGGAAGAACGCGGTGCTCTTCATCAAGCGCTGCCAGGACAATGACGAGACCAACGACGCGGCCGAGATGAAGGGCGGCGACAACACGGGCGGGTTCGTGTACCTGCCGGGCGACAGCGAAGCAGGCAAGGTGAAGACCCGGTCGGGCAAGGAACTGCCGAAGCCCTACGGCAACATGACCTACCAGGCGGTGAAGAGCCTGATCTACGCGGGCGTCAAGCAGGACGATCCGGCGTTGCAGGCGGCGTTCAAGTGGATCAAGAACAACTACTCGTTGAAGGAGCAGCCGGGCGGCATTGGCAAGCAGGGCTATTTCTACTATCTGATTGCCTTCGCGAAGGCCTTTACCGCGGCGGGTGTGAAGGACCTGGAGTTGGCGGATGGAAGGAAAGCGAGCTGGGCGAAAGACCTGGCCGCGCAACTCATCTCATTGCAGAAAGAAGACGGCTCGTTCGTCAATGATGCGGATAAATGGTGGGAAAGCGATCCGGTGCTGACTACGGCGTACGCACTGGATGCGCTGAACCTCTGTACGGATGCGCTGAAGAAGTAGCCGGTGGGCACGAGTGTGGGAAGGAAAGCCATGAGAACGTTGAGCGGATTGCTGCTCGTCTTGCTGGTCGGGCCGTGTCTCGCGGGCGAGGCGCCCGAGGAAGAAGGCTACAATATCCAGGCCGCAGGCTGGTCGTACAGCCGCGAGCGGAAGACGATCACCAGCAGCAACCGCGTGACGGTTACCTTCACGCTGAAGAACGTCTCCAAGGCGCCGATCAGCGACATCGCCGTCACCGTGTCGTTCAACACCGGACTCGGGGAGAAGGCGGCTACGCCCATCACGAAGAAGATCGGGCAGATCAAGGCGGGTGACACGGAGAAGGTCACGGCCGTCGGCGACTTCGTCCCGGCGTTCAGCGCGTATGGGATCGTCGTTCAGTATGGCGGCACCAGGGAAGAATGGTTCTCCAGCTCCGATACGGGAAAGCCGCAGCCGAAGAGCAAGGCGCCCGTGGAGGGGACGGCCAGCATTGTCGTGCTGGGGCGCGAGGTCACGCCCGACCGTTCCGGGCGCTTTACGGGTGTGGTGCGCGTGAAGAATGAAGGCACCGCTGAGGCGAAGAACCTGAAGATCACGATCCAGTTCTTCGACACGAAGAAGCAGAAGATCCACGAATGGTCGGGCAAGCTCGGCGCGGGCACGCTAGGCGGCGGCGCGGAGGCCAACATCCCGTTCGCCTGCCCCAACGCGCCGCGCATGTACGGCGGCTATGAGATCAAAGTCGGCTGCGACGATGTGCCGGCCGAACAGGCGCTGGCCGGCGGCGACTTCGCCAACGCCGAGGAGGTGGAGTTCGCCAAGATCGTGCTCAAGCGCAGCGACCCCAAGAGCCCGGACCTGCGTGTCGCCGGGCAGGTGCGCAACGGCTTCAAGGCCGCCGTCAGCCAGGTGAAGCTCACCGTGACCTTCTTCGGCCCCAAGAAGAAGGAACTCAAGAAGCAGACGTACGAGGTGCCGGGCCAGTTGCAGCCAGGCGAGGTCAAGCCCGTGGAGTTCACCGTGGCGGGCGTGCCGTCCTTTGAGGGTTTCGAGCCGGCAGTGGCGTACGAGAAGGTGGACCAGGCGCCCTCGCCGGCCGCGACGGGGAAGATCGAGGCGGCGAAGTTCAAGAACCTGAAGGAGGTCGAGGTCATCTTTACGGACACGGTGCCGAATGATGACAAGTCCGTGTCCCTGGCGGGAGCGGTGCGGAACGGCAAGAGCACGGCGGTGAAGGACATCGTCGTCACCGTGGAGTTCACGAAGGCGGGCGGCAAAGTGCTGACCACCGCCGAGAAGACGATCACTGACGTGGTGCGGTCCGGCGAGGAGCGCAACTTCGTCATCAAGGCGGCGAATGCCGCCGGCTTTGCGGACTACTCCTTCAAGTTCAAGTATGCCGAGGCGCAGTAGACGGGGCGCCGGGTGCCACGGCATCATTGCCGTGGAATCTCCACGCTTGTCCTCCGATTTGCGTTTTGCTCCCCTGGCTACTATACGGGTAGAGAGCTAACCCAAGGAGGATCGCCATGGTGCGCACTGCGATGGCCGTCTTGATCGTGAGCGCCGCGTTGGCACGCGGAGGGGAGCAGATAGTCTGGCAGATCGGCAAGCCGGACAAGAGCTACTCGGAGTTCGCCATCGCGTCGAACTACCAGGGCTATGCCGGCCGCTTCGACCGGAAGCCGCTGGTCTTCGAGATCGGCAAGAACGACGCCGCGAAGGACTGGCCCTTCATCCATCCCGGGCCGACGGACTTCTGGGCGCAAGGCCGCGTGCATCCGTTCACCGTCCGCTTCACATGCAATGACGAACCGCGCGGCTTGTTCACGCTGCGGGTGGAATTCAGCGACGTGCACGGACAGCACCCGCCGACCTACACTGTGACCATCGGCGGGCGAACGGGGCACTTCCGCCTGCAGCCCGGCGGCGGCGACGCGTCGCTCGCCGACCCGGCCGCGGGCAAGCCGCAGAAGATCGAGGTCTCACTGCCCGCGAGCAGCTTCCACAAGGGCGTCAACGATATCGTGCTGGCGTGCGTGGACGGTTCATGGGCCCAGTATGACGCTCTCACGCTGCTGAACGATCCCGAAGGCCGCATGCCGCAGCCGGAGATTCAGAGCATCCGGGCGGCCGCCACGCCCTTCTTCATTCGCGGCGATGGCAAGGCACGCCGCGCCCTGGAGGTGAACGTGACGCTCACAGCGCCTACGGACAATCTGGTCATCTCCGCCGAGGCGGCCGGCGAGACCACCGAGGTGCCGGTGAAGGAGCTGGGCGCGTTCGGCGGCGTCAGCCAGGAGATTGGCGTTGCCGATGCGCCTGAGCCCATGGATGTCAAGATCACCGCGAAGACGGGGGCCAGTGCGAAAACGGTCACGGTGAAGGTCGAGCCGCAGCGCAAGTGGCGCATCTACTGCGCAGCCAGCTCGCACACCGACATCGGCTACACGGACGTTCAGTCCAAGTGCGCCGAGCGGCACTGCCAGAACGCCGACATCTCC
>JAPLOD010000383.1 GCA_026692735.1 Planctomycetota bacterium
CCACCAGCCGCGCAACCGCAGGCGCGCGAGATTCTGGTCGGGGATGGGCTCGTTGACCGAGAAACCCAGCGTCCGCGCGGTCAGCGAGTAGAGCGCCTTGCCGGCCTCCTGGCCTTCGTACCCGCCGCCGTATTGCACGGCGTCGAGCAGCGCACCGACGCCGTCGGCCTGGCTCAGCCGGCCTGCCGCCGCCTGCGCGGCACGGCGGCGCGTGCTGTCTTCCTCGGCCAGCCCCGCGCGGACGAGCGGCCACAGCGCCGTCTTCAGACGAGGATGGCGTCCGCAGAAGCGCGCGAGCCCTTCCAGCGCGTCGCGGCGCTCGGAAATGCTGTCGCGTCCCAGCCGTTCCAGCAGGAAGGGCACGGCCAGGGGCGAATCCCACGCGGCCACATCGGCGGCGCTGAAGACCGTGCTGCCCGTCTTCATCAGCAGAGGCGCCGCCGATACCAGCGCGATGTCGCCCGGCGCCATGCGGATGAGCTCCGCCAGCGAGCGGCGCTCCATACCCGGCTCCACCTGCGCGATGGCCTTGGCGGCGCTCTCGACCAGCTCGCGCTTGAAGTCCTCGCCGAAGCTCCTCCCGGACTGCGCCCACCACGAGCGGAACTCGTCCGTGTCTCTGAACGGCGCCAGCGTGATCTGCTGCAGCGCGATCGCGGCCGCAAAATGCAGATCGCAGGTGCGGTCATCGGCCAGTTCGAGGAGCGTGGGAATCTGCGGCGCCTGCACCATCCCGATGAGGACGCTGAGGGCGCCCCGCCCGACCTTCTCGTTGCGCGAGCGGACCAGCTCAAACAGCGGCCGCGCCAGCGCGTCCGGCTCCAGCAGCGGGCCTGCGTCGGCCGCGAAGGCCAGGACATCGTTCATGACGGCTTCACTCTTGGTCTGGTTCGCGTCGGTCTTCTTCGCTCCCGCGGCCTGCGCGGCGCTATCGGCGTTACGGCGGACCCAGGCAAGGAGTTCCGGCAAGGACTCGACGTCGCGCCGTGCGACAAGCGCCCGGGCGGCCTCGCGGGCAAGCGTGGCCTTCTCATCCTTCAGGAGAGCGCGCAGCGCCGCCAGCGCCTGCGGCGTGCCGGCTTTTCCCAGGGCGTCGAGGGCGGTCAGGCGCAGCTTGAGCAGCTTGTCCTTGCTGGCGTCAATGAGCAGTTGCTCGCAGCGCGTGTCGCGCAAGGCCCCCGCCAGCGCCACGGCCAGATACCGCGGCTCGATATCGCCCGCCTCCCACAGGCTGCGGGTGAACGCCGCGGCGCGCTCGGGAACCTTGCCGGTCGTGTGCGCCTCCACCAGCAACGCGAGCGCGTCTTCCATGTCGGATTTCTTGATAGGAATGCGGAACGGCGGATCGCCCAGGGTGAGCAGCACGCCTTCCGGCTGGATGCTCAAGCGCGGCGCGGCCGGCGTCAGCGGCGCGAAGAGATCGGGCTTGCCGGTGCGCGACAGGAAGAGGATGTAGCGGCTGCCGGTCGCGAAGCCCTGGTGCACCGTATCCCACTGGTAGCTGTTGAAGCCCTCCAGCTCGAAGACGGCGGGGGCACTGCCCTTGAGTACCTTTCGCGCCTGAGCCACGGCGCGGAACGGCCCGCCCGCGATGATCTCCACCTCCGCAATCACGTCGGCCGCCTGCACCGATGTCTCGAAACCCGGGTCAGGAGGCGGCTCAGCAGGCGCCATGGTGGCTGCCGGCGCGGGGAAGGCGAGCAGGCTCCACAGGATCACGGACATGATGGGAAGAAGTGATAAAGAGGGTTCACGGCTCATGGCAGCCCGCTCCGTTTCCGCAGGAACCATTCGCCGCACAGCAGCGCGATGATGACCACAAAGACCCAGGTCTTGTCCCACAGGTCGTTGTCGCGGTGCTTCTCAATGACGTGCGTGGCTTCGCGCAGGTGCTGCGGGAGCTCGGCAGCTTTCTCGAGGGGCAGGTACGTCCCGCCGGTCTGCTGCGCGAGCGATTTCAGGAGTTCCACATTCTGGCCCGGCTGGCGCATTTCCTCGGTGGCCGGCCGCACCTGGAGGATGGCCTTGTCCCGGCCCAACTCCTCCTTGACGCCCTTCCTGTCAAGCACCGCGACGGCCTCGATCTCGTAGCGTCCGACGGCGCCGAGTTCCAGTTTGCGCTCGTAGATGCCGGGCTCCTCATATCGCGGGAAGACGTTGAGCCGCTGCGTCTGGCCGTCGGGCGCGAGAAGCGTGAGCTGCACCTTGGCATCGTGCGTCAGCTCGTAGTCCTCGTTCATCACCTTCACGCGGACTTCCGGCTCTTCGCCGCGGCCGTAGACGAGGCGGTCGCTTTCGAGCGTGACCAGTTGATTGGGCGCCTGCATGCGGTAGTGCGCCAGCCAGCGGATGGTGTTCTTCCAGAACGTCTTGAAATACCTGTTGCGGTTCTCCAGGTCGGTCTCGCCCTCGGGGCCCCAGGAGTCTTCCCATTCCGCGCCCCAGCTTCCGGTCGTGTCAGACGTGAAGGCCATCGAACGCCCGTTGCCGAAGGGCTGCACGGCCAGCAGAATGGCCGGCCCGTAGGCGGTGTCGAATTCGTCGTCGCCGACGACGGCCAGCACCGTGGCGGCGGGCTTGGGGCGCGTCGTGCGCGAGAAGCCGTGGAACTGGGGCAGGCGGGCCCACGCGGCGCGGTTCTTCTCGTCGTCCTTCTCGACCTGCATGATCGGGTGGGACCACGCTTCGTCGGTCAGCTTCCAGTTGAAGTCGCGCTCGAGGTGGTCTTCATCGAACATTTCGACGGGCAACATGCGGTCCACGATCGTCTTGGCATAGTGGCCCTGCGCGAACGAGGTGTAGCCGCCGACCATCATGAAGCCACCGCCGTGCTTGCCGACAAAGTCCACGGTCCACTGAATCTGGTCTTCGGTGAAGTACTCGTAGGGGATGTCGGAACAGATGATGACATCGTACTGGTAGAGCTCCTTCTTGGTCTTCGGGTAGCCTTCCTTCACCGTCTTCATGCGAATGGGTTCGGCGTCCGGCGAGAGCGGGAACTCGTCCTTGGCGAGCATGTCAACTTCGACGTCGGGGTCTTCGAGCAGCGCGTTCTCGGTGAATTGGTGCTCCCACCAGCGCTGCATGGGATGGAACTGATCGCGCAGCGTCTTGCTCACATAAATCCTGTGCACGAACATGCTGCCTTCCATGTAGAGCACGCGGAGTTTGCGCGAGTAGGCCACGATGCCGAAGGCGAGGCTGTTGTTGGCGATGATGAGCTCACCAGGGAATGGCTCGACCTTAGCCTCGTACTCCAAGAAGCCCTGCGCGTCCGGGAGAAACTCAAAGACCGCGCTGCCCCTGCCGCCCTTCAGGTCCACGGCGACGGGCGTGCCGACCGCCTTGCCGTTGCGCGCTATCGAGACGGTGTGCTTGCCGTCCGGGAGGCCCGTGCCCGTGATCTCAACCTCGACGCGCACCAGCGTGTCCTTGCTGACGGTGCGGCGGCAGCGCACCTGCGAGACGGAGAGGTCCTGGAGATCGGGCCGGCCCACGCCCAGCGCGTAGATCGGCGTGCCGGCGCGCTTGTACGCCGCAGTGACGCGCTCAAAGCTGCCGTGCGCCGTATCGGCGCCATCGCTGATCAGCACCAGGCCGCCGGCGTCGGGACCTTTGAGGCGGGCGAAGGATTCCTGGAGGGACTTGGCGATGTCCGTGGACGCACCCTGCGCCTGCAGCTCGCCCGGGTTGCGGATGGGGCGCGAGGAGGGCCCGAAGGCCTCAAGCTGCACGTCGAAGCTGCGGCCGAGCACGGCCAGAAGCGACTTGTCGTCGTAGCGCAATCCGCCGGATTGCGCCGCGTTGTCGCCCAGCAGGGCGGCCTTGATCGCGTCCATGCGCGCGGGGCCGTTGCGCGAATCCACGAAGGACATGCTCTCGCTGTCGTCCACCAGCACCGTCAAGCGGCTGTTGCGTTTGTCGCGCATGAACTCGCGGTGGATGGGCTGCAGCAGGCAGACAAACAGCAACGTCCAGCCGACGAGGCGGAAAATGTTGAGCAGCTTGAGTTTTGCTGCGGCGATTTCGCCCTTGCGGCGCGTGTAACCGCGCCAGGTGATGAGTCCGCCGCCGGCGCCGGCCAGGACGATGGTCCACCAGGGCCAAGGCGTGCCAAAGAGAAAGGGGAACTGGTTCATTCGTCAGTGGTCCGTCGTCAGTTGTCCGCCGCGGGCAAGTATCCAGGAAATGGAGGCGCAAAACAACACACAAGTGTGGGAAGGCTCGTCTGCACGGCGCCGCCTCAGTCTGTGGGGAGTGGACGTGCAACTCGTGGACACGGGCGCGGCCATAACGAGGGGATGAACTACGCTTGTGCCCTCGGCGTCCTCAGCCAAACCAGCGCGGGGCTCGGCCCGTGACTGCAATATGTGCACAGCCGAAAAGGAAGGGGGCTTCCAGCACGAGCGTTAGCAGCATCCAAGCGACTCCGCGGGTTCGCAGTTCAAGACCGAGGATCGGCGGGAACCCCAGCACGCCTACTACAGCGATGATGGCCGCCAGATAGCGGAACATCGGCCTGACGGCTGTTGTCTCTGGCGTATCGGATCGGCTCTGCTCCATTGCGATCCTATTTCAGTGAGATAGCCGGGAGCCTTTTCAGGGTCTTGTGCAGAGGGTCCACCATGATCCCAACAGACTCAAGCGCGGTGACACCAAGGAGCGGTTCGGAGCCCGGCTCGCCAAAGATCACCCTGCCCGCAGTGGTCTCTCCCATGAACTCGATCCGAACCAGGCCAAAGGGGTACTCTTTGACCGTACCGTCAGCCAACTCGTACGACATTTGGCCTTCTTTGCGCACCCCAATCTTCCCAAGCTCGTCGGCCGGCGCCATCGAATCGGTTGCTCCGGTGTCCACCAGAAAAAGAGCTTCAAAGCACTTGTGGGACGCCCCGATACTTGTGAGCTTGGTCGTGACCTTTGTCAGTCCCATTACTTGGCTCCCTCGGGCTTCAACGCGCGGGAGACCTCGACGGAGAACCCCGGCAGCAGCGCCGAGGCAGCCGTGTCGCCTTTGCCGAACTCACCGTGGACTTTGTACGCGCCGCGCTCCAGCGCAAGCACCGTGATTGAGCCCTTCTGCGGGTCCACGATCCAATATTCTGCAATGCCGCACCGCGCGTACTCGCGCCGCTTGGTCTTCCAATCGCGCCCTGGATCGTCCTGGCTCACGATCTCCAGCGCCAGGTCCGCGCCCGACCAGGCCTGGTTGGCGCGCCGGTCCGCGTTCTCGGCGCGCATGAACACGATGTCCGGCTCGCGAATCTCCCCGGGCCTGGTGCGGACACGGAGGCCCATGAACAACACCGTGCCCAGCTTCCGTGCTTCGACGAACGCGTTAAGCGCCAGAAACAGGTTCTTGGCGATAAACTGGTGCAATTCCGTTGGCATCGGCAGCATCTCCAGGCGCCCGTCACAGAGCTCATAGCCACGCTGTGTTATCAACGCGAAGTAGTCTTCTTCAGTCCACGTCCCCTGTGCCGGGAACATGTGGGCCACGTCCCACGCCGGCTCATGCCGAACGCGCGAACGCGGACGCTGCGGCGATGCCGTTCTCATCCGTTCCGTTCCCCCTTCGTGCGGTGATTATCCCTACTTTTGCTTCTCGTCTTCCACGTCTTCGGACAGGGCGCGATAGTACTTGTCAACGAGCGCGCGGTATTCCTTGGGGGCGTCTTCGTCTTCGTCGGGCTTGATCTCACGCGCACGCAGGAGGCGTTCGATGCGGGTGAGCAGGCCGCCGGCGACATCGTCGAGGTGCTTGTTGACGCGCTGGAAATTCGGGCCGCCGGTGTTGCGCGGGCCCGGAGCAGGCTTGCCTTCGGGAGTGGCTTTCTCGTTGCGCAGCGCTTCGCGTGCCTTGTCGAGCTCCGCGGCGGCCTCGCGCATCTTGGCGATCTCGGGCGCGTTGGCTTCCAGGCGCTGCAGCTTCGGTTCCAAACGCTTCACATCCTTGGCGAGATTCTCAGCCGCCTCGGCACGCTGAGCTTCGGGTGACGGGGCGGGCTGCTGGCCCGTGTTCTTGCCCTGAGGCTTGCCCTGGTCATCAGGTTTCTTATCGGCAGTGCTCTCCTTGTTGGCTTTGCCCTGGCCGTCCTTGGGGTCCGCCTTCGCATTCGGGTCGGGCTTGGGCTTGTCGGCAGTCTGTTGGTTGTCCGGCCTTGGCTTGCCCTCGTCGCCGGGTTTGCCCTGTGCCAGTTCCTGCGCCTTCTTGGCGGCTTCGCGCGCGGCGTTCTCCATTGACTTCAGGCGGTCGAGCTCGGAATTGGTGGCTTCGGCAACGAAGGCGTCGAGGTTCTTATCAACCCGACGCACGACCTGCGCGAGCTGCTCGCCCTTCTTCACAGCTTCCTGCGGCGTGACCTTGGGCGCATCGGCATTCTCGGCAGCGCGCTTCGGGTCGCCGATCTTCTCAACGCCCTTCGCCAGGTCGTCCATCGCCTTGGGCAACTCGGCCTTCTCGGTGGTCTCGCGCGCTTCGCGGGCGGCGTCGGCGGCGGCGGGGTTGGCTTCCTTGGCCATCTCCTTCAGGCCATCCAGCGACTGGTCGAGGCGCTTAGCATCGCGCGAGGCCTGGCGTTCCTTGGCGGCCGATTCGTCGCGCTTGGCCTCGCCTTCCCGCGGCAGCTTCTCGTCGGCGTTGGGCTGACCCATCTCCTTGGCGGCGGCGGTGGCCTTCTCCTGGTTCTCGCGAGCGGCTCGCGCGAGCGCCTTGGCTTCACGCGCTTTCTCTTCGAGCGTCTTGCCGGCGGCGCGCTCCATTTCGGCCACGGCCTGGTTCAGAGCCTTTTCGGCCTGTTCGCCCGGGACCTTGGCGGCGGGCGGGTCCTGCGCCTTGATGGCCCGCGCGGCGCTGTCGGCCTGCTTGCTGGCTTCCTGGAGCTTCTCTTTCGTCGCGCCCTGGCGGCCCTGCTGGCGGAGCACTTCGAGCTTGTCCGCGGTATCGGCGACGTCCTTCGCCGCACCTGAGACCTGCTCTTCGCGCTGGCCGAGTTGCGACGAATCGCGTTTGGCTGCGAGCTCCTTGTTGATCTCGCCTTGTTCTTTGGCGAGACCCTGGGCTTTCTTCATCGCTGCGGCCAACGCCTTCAGGTCTTCAGCGGTGGTCTTCTGCGCCGCGTCCTGAATGGTGCGCGCGAGCTGCTCCATGGCCTTGGCGGCCTTGGCGGCTTCGCGCTGCGCATCCGGGGCTTTCGCGGACTGCATGGCGTCCTGAGCCTTCTGCGCGGACTGGCTGGCGGGGCTGTTCTCAGCGGCCTGCTGCCGAGCCTGCTCCAGCGCCTGCGCGCCGCCGAGTTCCTTCTGCGCGGCTTCCTGGCCGGCCTTGTCAATGCGATCCGCCAAGTCCTTCAACTCGCCCCGGATGTCGCGCTGTTCGCCGGCCATGCCCCGCAGCCGTTGTTCAGGCGCGCCCTGCTGACCGGGCTGGTTCTGAGCCTGTTGCTGACCTTGCTGCGGTTGCTGCCCCTGCTGATTCTGAGGCTGCTGCTGTTGTCCCTGTTGCGGCTGGCCCTGCTGCTGTTCCTTCTGGGCCTGCTCGGCCTGCTGCGCGAGGTCCTGCTGGCGCTGAGCGAGCTCCTGGGCATCTTTCTGCAGATTGGCCAACTCCTGGCGAATCTGCTTCTCAAGCGCGTTGCGCAGGGCGCGCTGGGCGTCGCGGGTGTCGTTGTGGGCTTCCTTGGTCTGCTGCTGCGCCTCGCGGGTGTTCTTTTCGGGCTGCTGCTTGGCTTCCTCGGCGGCCTTGTCCAGTTTCTCGGCGGCCTGCTGCATTTTGTCGGCAGCCTGCTGCATGTCGGCGTTGCGGGAGGCCAGGCGGTCCAGCTTGCGCGTGCGTTCGTCGGCTTCCTTGGCGAGGCGATCCAGTTCCTGCTGTTCCTCGCGCTGCAAGCGCCGCTGTTCTTCCTGCTCCTTCTTCTGCTCTTCGGTCTGCGGCTCGCCCTGAGGAGGCGGGTTCTTCTTCTTGCGTTCGTTGAGCTGTTCGAGTTCGCGCTCAAGCTGCTTCTCGCGCTCCATCATCTTGGGCAGCTCGGTGAGCTCCTGCTTGGCCTGTTCCTGGTCCTGCTGCTGCTGGTTTTTCTGCTGCTGTTTCTTCTTCTTGGACTGCTTGTCCATCGCCATCTTGAAGCGCGGGTCGCCTTCCTTGTCGGAAAGCAGCAGGCGACGCGTCTCGCTCAGATGGCGCAGCGCCTCGCTTTCGGGCCGGACGGCCTTCGGCGTGTCGGGCACCTTGAGCTCGGTCTCGGCGCGCCCCATTTTCTCGATGGAGGCCTCCATGTGCTTGAGCTCGTTCTCGCCGAGGCCCGGCTTGGGCGGCTTGGGGCCGTCGGGGTTGTCCGTCGGCTGCTGTTCCGGCTGCTGCGCGCTCCGTTCGAGCTCATCCTTGACCTTATCGAGGAGTTCCTTGACCTGGTCGCGCAGCTTGCCCTGCGCTTCAGCGGTCTTCTGCGCGGCGGCCTTCTCGGGGGCCGTGACGGGCTGCGACGCGTTGGTTTCGCGCTGCCGGGCCTGGGCGAAGGTCTCCTTGAGCAGCTTCTTCTGAACGTCAATCAGCTTGTCGAGCTGCTTGACGGCTTCCGGCGCGCCGGGCTTCTTCTTGTCGGGGTTCTGCGGGCTGTCGTACTCCTGTTCATCGTACGCGGTCAGGAAATGGATATCGCTCTTGGCCATCTTCGGGCCGCCGATGGTATCGTTGTCCAGAGCGTACGCGTAGTAGGAGATGACCTCGCCGCCCTTCAGCCCGAGGTTGCTCAGTTCCCAGACGAGCTTGCCGTCGGTGCGCGGGGAGGCGGGATCGAGGCGGCGGACCATGACCTTGCTCTCATCCAGGCCGAGGCTGTGGAAAATGCCGATCTCCCCCACCCCGATGTCGTCTTCGGCGGCGATCTCGATCTGCACGGTTTGCGCGCGATGGACCATCAGGTCCTTCTCGGGCTGCCGGATAGTGACCTTGGGCGGCCTGTCCTTCAGCGCCTTGATGGGATACAGGGCGCCGCTGCCTGTTTTGCCTTTGAGGTTGGCGACGTTCATCTGGTAGTCGTCGTCATTCTCGACTTTGAACGCAGCGCTCGCCTTCCGCGGGTCGGCGGGGTCAACCGCGGCCGGCGCGGCGGTGTGGCCGGACTTGAAGGTGATCCGAGCGGCCGACAGGTCGGTGTTGGCCTTCATGTCAACGTGAACGGTCGTGCCTTTCAGTGCGCGCACATCGCCGACGCCCGGGGCCAGCACTTCGATCCCCCTGCCCGTATAGGCGGGGTGTTCCAGGCGCAGGGCAAACTCGCTGATCTCCGGAATCCGGTAGATCTCGATCTTGTGCTCAGGGGACTCGGCGTCGCCGGCGCGGACGCGATAGCGCGTGGTGTCGAGCAGACGGCGGAGCGTGGCGCGGTAGCGGTTGTCATCGCCGCGGTCCATGACACGGTCTTCCCAGCGGCCGTCCGCGCCACTGTCGCCGATGAAGACAGAGAGGGTGGCAGTCGCGGGCCTGCGGCCGGCAACGTCCACGACGACGGGGACGCTGGATTCCACGGGGAATTCACGGTTCCCGGTGTCCTCCGGTTCCACGCGGGTGATGACAGTGAGCGTGGGCGGGGCAATGTCAGCGGTCGGATGGAGGAAGCGGGAGAAGGTCACGCCGAAGAGGCGGCGCTCCCTGGCCGCATACCCGGCGACGCAGAACGCGAACACCAGCGCGAGCGCTCCAGCGATGGCGAACTCCTTCCAGCGGATGGTGCGCGCGAAGTCGAGCGGTTCGGCGCGCTGCGCCGTGTGCTGCATCAACGCGCCGACGAGGGCCGGGCTGGAAGTCTTCCGGCTGAGCTCAGGGTCCTGGCCGTATTCGAGCGCCGTCGAAAGCTGCTCCTCAAGCTGCGGGTAGACGCCTTCCACGGAGCGGGCGACCTGAACGGCGCTGCCCAGGCGCGTCCAGGGACGGATGACGCACCAGAAGAACACGGCGGCGACGCCGATGACGGTGGAAAGCAAAGCGAAGACGCGGCTGCCAACAGAGAGCTTGAAGACGATGTCCGCGAGGCTGAACCCGAGGAACGCGGCGGCGAAGAGCGCCAGGCCGAAGCACAGGCCGGTGCCGAGGAACTTGGTGCGATGGCGCGCCTTGACGCCGACGACACGCGACTCCAGGCGCGACCAGGCTTGAGCGGCGGGGGGGTCCAACACCGCTTTGGGAGGTGCGTCAGTCGTGGGCATAGATCAAGTCCCTCACCGTGCGTGCGCGCCGCCAGGAGTGAGAAACGGCGCCAAGCCGCCGCACTCCGGACTAGGCCCAATAATCCCTCACCAATGCTTCCAACAGCAGGCACACCATGGCGGCCACAAGGAAGTAGCGCCAGTCGGGCGCCTGGGACTTCTGTTCCTCATCCCACTGCCGCTGGCCGCCGGCGCCAGGCACCGCCCGGGCATCCATAGTATTAGACGCAAAGATATTGCGGATGGAAGCCAAATCTTCGGAATTTAACTCGCTCTCCCGGGGGTCCAGGTTGACCGCCCACAGGCTGCGTTCGCGGACGGTGCCCTTCTGGAAGGCGGCCGTGTAGATGCCGACGGCATCCGCGACGGGGTGGTCCTTGCCTGTGAGGTTCAGGACTTCCTTCGAGGCGCCGGGCTTTTCCAGGGCGATGCTGGCTTCGGGGGTGGCGCCGGCATCGGCGAAATCGAACTGTTCGCCGGCCACCAGACAGCGCCGCAACGCGGCACTGACGCCCGCGAAGTGCCGAACGGCCTGATGAATCAGGGGCACAAATGCCTTACGCTTGGGCAGGTCGGTGGATTCCGGCCGCGGAGCAAACGTGAACATCAGCACGCTGCCTTTGCCGTAGGGCCGTTCCATGACCATCGGGGTGCCATCGCCGAACGTGGCGAGGACCTCGCCGGCGGGATGCGGCGTCGAACCGCGCGCGTCAGCAAGAGGCCGTGCACCGCTCCCTGACGGTCGCGGCTCGGAAGGCGGCTCAGAACCCGTCGTCAGGTCGGCGGGGCTGGCCTGGAAATGGCGGACATAGCGCGCCAGGCGCAGGTTCGGCTCGTTGGCTCCGACAAAAGGCTTGAAGAGCGTGTGATCCGTCTTGAACTCACCAAGCTGATGGTACTTGCCTTCAGCACGGTTGCCCTCGTACAGCGGGCCAGGCCGAGCGGGCAGGAGCCCCTTGCCGCCTTTCCAGAACGGCCCGTTGTAGAAGGCTTCGGACAGGCGCCCATCGGAACGCCCCGTGAACAGCACGAGGTTGCGGCCATCGCGAACGGCGTCTTCGAGCATGGCCAGTTCCGAATCCTTGAGCGCCTGGATGCCGACGAGGACAGGAAGCTGTCCTTCTCGGCAAGGCGCTCCTCGATGACCAGCACCCTCAGGCTGTCCCGCAGGTGGACCGCGAAGAGGCGCTTATCGTCGTCGGGGAAGGCGTCGTGCGCCTCGATCTCAACATGCCCGCACAGCTCGCCGGCGCGCGGCAGCGGCGTGCTGAGCTCGACTTCGGTGCTGGAGCGAGGGCCGAGACCGACGGTGCGGGTCGCGAGGACTTTCCCATCCACCACGAGCTTCACGAGCAGGCTGGGATGCTCGCCATCGCCGTGATTGGCCACGCGCACGGCGAACGACACCGGGCGGCCTTCGATCCACACATCGGTCTTGGGCCGCACGTCCACGACGCTCACGTTGGGCAGGCGGGCCGGCTGCGTGCCGGAAGGAGTCTCGATCTCCACGCCGATGCCCCGCCCGGCGGCGGCCGCCTTCTGCGCGATTTCGGCCCACGCGCCGCGGTCAACCTGGTTGGCCTGGACGTCGCTGTAGAGCACCAGGCGGCGGACAAGCTGCTGCGACGACGAGAGGAGCTCAATGCCCGTATTCAGCGCCTGGGCCAGGTCGCCGCGCCGAGAGGAGGGCTTGTCGCGTTGCAGCGCGGCAGTGATGGCGCCGAAGTTGCCGGACAGCTCGATCTCTGCCCGGCCAGGGTCGCTGGCCAGCACCAGCGCCACGTGGTCGCCGGGGACGTGCCGGGACACTTCCTTACGCACGCGTTCCAACAATGACGGCCAGCGCACGCTCGCGCCTTCCTGCGCGAGGAGGCTGGGCGAATCGTCGAGCACCAGGACCACGTCCTCCTGCGGCCGGCCCACCGCGCCGGCCAACACGCTGGCGGGGCGGAAGGGCCGCGCGAAGCTCAGCGCGATGAGGATACACGCCGCGCAGCGGAGCAGCAGCAGGATCAGATCACGCAGGCGCAGGCGCCGCGATTCTTTCAGGAGCGACTGCTGCAGGAACCGGAGGGACGAGAAGACCAGCCGCCGTTTTCGCATCCGGAAGACGAGGTGGATGATGATGGGGATGACAAAGGTCGCGGTGCCGGCAAGGAAGGCGGCGTGCCAGAAACTCATGGTTGTCAGTTGTCAGTCGTCATAGGCCAGTTGTCAATGGCAGCGGCTGAAATGTGCGTTCCGGCCGAGGGGGCAACCGCTAGAGCAGGTCCACCAAGGCCATGGCCGGATCCGGCGCTGCGGGATTGGGGGCCAAGCGCTGGCTCCTGGGGTCTACCACGAAGTCCAGGCCCTCCAGCGGGATCTGTCCGAGCAGCGCGAGCGCGCCGACGGGCACACTGAGCACGTCCACATTCATCACGCGGCCCAGCACGGTGAGAGGGCAGCGGGAGCGGAACGTTGACGGCTGGTGTATTCCGTGTCATGATCGCGGGTTCTTCCCGTCCGCCGGCGGGAGCATCTCGTGGCCGAACGGCACTCGCCCAAAGGCACGCGAAGGTCTGGGGGTCCAGGTGACGGAACGAGCGGCTCGGGTTTCACGCGGATATGCAGCGGTCCTGGCTGCCGTCCTGCTGGCGTCATTGGCGGCGAAGGAGGAAACGCGGGAGTCACCGTTGCCGGAGGGCGTGGCGCCGTTCGACGCCAAGCCGCTGATGGACAAGGTGGCGGAGCGGATTCAGACGGACAAGTACCGGTTTGCGGTCCTGGGCGACGCGCGTCATGCCAAGACCTTCCCTGCGCTGGTCAGTTACCTGTACGAGACGGTGAAGCCGGACTTCCTGCTCGACACCGGCGACATGGTCCAGGCGGGCAACGGGAAAGCCGGCATCGGGTACTGGCACAAGTTGGCCAAGGAGTCGGGGGACGCCATGCGGCAGATCCCGTGGTGGCAGGCGCTCGGCAACCACGAGATGCTCGGCGGCGCGCCTCCCAAGAAGACCAGGATGGAGGACGACGAAGAGGACGACGATGACCAGGCTGCAAGCGGCGGGGCCGCCGAAGCGGCGAACTTCAGGCGCTTCTACAATCTCGAACGGGAGTACTACAGTTTCACCTTCCGCAACGCCGCGTTCATCGTGCTGCCCTATCGGTACCCGAAGGGCGAAAGCGAGGAGTGGCTGGAGCGGGAACTGAAGAAGGCATCGGCCGCGCGGAAACACATCTTCATCCTGAACCACTGTCCGTTCTTCACGGTAGGCAACAAGTCCAAGCAGGACATCCCCAACGAACAGACGAGCGTGACGCAGCTCTTCGCCAGGTACAGCGTGTGCGCGGTATTCTCGGGGCACGATCACGTCTACTACCGCACCGTGCGCGACGGCATCCCGTACATCATATCGGCCGGCGGCGGGGCGCGGGTGTACACCGTGACGCGAAAGCGCGAGGCGCTGCCGGCGGACGTGTACTATGGCGCCGCACCGGAAAGCGAGAAGCCGAAGAAAGACGCGGACACAGGGAAGAGCGTGACGCCGAAGAAGCGCTACGTACTGCACAACGGCGCGACGGGCCAGCCCGACCGGATCACGGCCGACCCCGGCCAGTTCGCGGTGGTGGTGGACGTTGATGGCAAGGACGTGCAGATGTTCTGCGTCACGGCCAAGGGCGAGACGATGGATGAGATGGTACTGGCAAAGTGAGCCAGGGGATGCAGGATACTGGGTACGGGATACCGGATACAGGAGAGACGCGATGCGACAGGCATGGCTGACAGTGTTGGCTCTGGCGTTGGCGGCGGCGAGTGTGAGTGTTCGCGCCGAGGAGGAGGTGGACCCGTACGACCAATCGAAGATACCGATCGAGGTTGACGCCACGGACCCGAATGCGATCAAGATCGTGATGATCGCGGGGCCCATCAGCCACGGGCCGGGCGACCACGAGCACATGGCGGGCTACGTTTTGCTCTCGCACATGCTCACGCAGACGAACCCCAAGGTATTCCCGGTCTTTGTGAAGGACGGCTGGCCGAAGAACGAGAGGATTTTCGAGGGCGCGAAGGTCATCGCGTGTTACAGCGACGGCCGTGGCGGGCATCCGCTCGTGCAGGAGAACGGCCGGCGTCTGGATGTGCTGCAGAAGTACATTGACCAGGGCGTGGGCTTCGTGTGCCTGCACTACGCGGTGGACTACAACCCGAAGCCGAACGAAGGAGAACGGGTACAGAAGTGGCTGGGGGGGTACTACGATGTGCGCATCTCGATCAACCCGTTCTGGGTGGCGGACTATAAGGAACTGCCGGACCACCCGATCTGCCGCGGCGTCAAGCCGTTCAAGCAGAACGACGAGTGGTACTACAATATGAACTTCCTGCCCGACGCGAAGGGACTGACGCGCATCCTGCAGGCAGTGCCGCCGGACGGCACGCGCGGGACCGCGGACGCGAAGAAGTACCCGGGCCGCGCGGAGACCACGGCGTGGGCGTATGAGCGGCCGGACGGCGGGCGTTCGTTCGGCTTCACGGGGGGCCACTCGCACAAGTTCTGGGCCAACGATGACTACCGGCGGCTGGTGACGAACGCGTTCCTGTGGGCGGCGAAGGTCGAGATACCGCCCGCGGGGGCGAAGGTGGACCTCGACCCGAAGGACCTGAAGAGCAACCTGGACTTCAAGGGGATGGACGTGGGTTCGCAGGTCAAGATGCGCAACGAAGTGAAAGCTTTGCGGGCGCGCGCGGCGGAGCTTGAGAAGGAGAACGCGGAACTGAAGGCGAAGGCGAAGTAAGGCCGGATACCGGATAACGGATGCCGGATGACGGACAGCGGATGATGCAGGATGAGGGACACGGGGAGCGGGGCCTGGGGACTGCGCAAGCATACCATGAACGAATCTGCTTGCCGCGGACCGCGCGTGGCTTCGTCAGACTTGCAGGACGATGGTCCAAGGTTGGGACGGCCCCCCCCCTTGCAATCACGAGGCGGCCCGGCTAAAGTCAAGCCATGAAGAGCGCCTGGCACGAACGCATTGAGAGCGACCCTCGAATCCTGCGCGGCAAGCCCTGCGTCAAGGGCACTCGCATTCCCGTGGCGTTGCTGCTCGGTTGTCTCGCGGCGGGCCGCGCCACTGAGCAAATCCTTACGGAGTTCCCGGACTTGCAGCCCACCGACATCGCGGCTTGCCTGGACTTCGCGCGGGAGTTGGCCGATTTTGAGGCGGTGGCGTGAGCCTGCGCTTCTTCTGCGATCACTGCGTCCCGCGCGAGATCGTCGAGTCATTGCGCCAGGGCGGGCACGAGGTATTGCTCCTCAGGGATCATCTGCCGCTGCGTTCGCCTGACGCCGCCGTTATCGCCAAGGCGCGGGAATGGCAGTGTGTCCTCGTCTCCCTGAACGGCGACTTCGCCGATATCGCGGCCTACCCGCCCGCGAACTACGGCGGTATCATCGCCATCGAAGTGCATAACCACCCGGAGATCATCCCCGCGCTGTTGTGCGAGGACGTCTCGCAGCCAGGCCGCTCGGAACGGCAGGCCGCGTGTATCTCAACGCGCCTTCGCCGGCCCATCCGCATCGGGTGCGGGCATGGTCCAGACGCGCACTGTGCCGTCGGAGCTTGCCGCAGCGGCCAGGCGGCCATCGGGTGAAAAGGCCACGCCGGTCAGGCCGCCATTGCCTCGGTGGAAGCGCCTGATCTGTTTGCCGGTCTCCAGGTCCCACAAGCGCAGACTGGTGTCTTCACTTCCAGAAAGCACGCGTTTGCCGTCGGGCGAGAGCGCGACGCCCCAGGCAATCTTGGAGTGGCCGGTGAAGCGGCGAATCTCGACGTTCTTGGCAAGGTCAATCAGCCGCAGCGAACCGTCGCCGCAACCGACGAGGGCCTGGGCGCCATTCTTGACGAGGATCAGGGATCGAACGCCGGTCCTGGCGTCGAAGCGTTTCAGCAGCGTGCCCGTTTCAGCGCCCCAAGAGCGCAAGGTGTTATCGTCACTGGTGGAGTAGACTGTCTTGCCGTCAGGGGAGAAGGCCACATCCCAGGCCTGCTTGGTGTGGCCATCGAACTTGCGGATTTCCTTGCCGGACTCAACGTCCCACAGGCGGACATCGTTGCCCTCACCGTTGGTGGTGAGCGCGCGCGTGCCGTCGGGAGAAAGAGCGACGCCATTGGGTCTTTGCGGGATTTTCTCGACGTGGCGGATTTCCTTGCCGGTCTCGATATCCCACAGCCGCCACGACTTTTCGGAGCCGCCGGCGAAGGCGCGCTTGCCGTCGCTCGACAACACGATCCCCATCACACCGGCAGGGTTTCCGCGCATGGTATGGATCAGCTTTCCGGTTTCCGCGACCCAGAGCTTGATTGAGCCGTCGGAGTGGCCCGAGACGAGGCGTTTGCCGTCCGGCAGGAAGTGGACCGAGCCGGCGAAGCCGGAGCCCACAAAACAGTAGATCTGGCTGGTGGTGTCGGACGCCCAGAAATCGGCGACTGGCACGCCGTTGATGGTCTCCAGCGTCTTCAGTGGCTGCAGCGCGGCGGCGTCGCGTTCGGGGGTATAGGTGAGGTCAACGGACTTCAACGCGGGCAACTCGCGAAGCCCTGCCAAGCCTGCGACCTTCGTGCGGCAGATGTTCAGGCTGGAAACAGGCATGCCCGAGAGCGGTTCCAGGCTGGCAATGGGGTTGTCCTGGCATTCCAGTCTGGCCAGTCCCATGCCGCGCAACGGATCGAGGCTTGTCAGGCCGCAGGAACTGCAGTTGAGCCAGGTGAGCGGCAGACCCTTCAAGGGTTCGAGGCTTTTTACCTGGTTGCCGTTGCATTCCAGCCTGGTCAGCGACATGCCGCGCAACGGCTCCAGCGTGGCCAGCTTGTTGGTGGTGCAGGTGAGCCACGCCAGCGGCATGCCTTTCAGGGGTTCGAGGCTCTTGATCTCGTTGTTCTGGCACTCCAGTTTCCTCAGCTTCAGCCCGCGCAATGCTTCGAGGTCTTTCAGTTTCAGGTTGGCGCAGTTAAGCGTGGCAAGCGGCATGCCTTTGAGCGGAGAGAGGTCCGTGACTTTGGAGGCGTCGAGATTGAGGGCCGCGAGTTTCATACCCGCGAGCGCACTCAGGTCGCTCAACGACGATTTGCTGATATCCAGCAGCAGGCCGTAGGCTTTCAGTTCCAGCGTGTACTTCACATCTGGCCATGCCTGTGCAAGCTTGGCTTTGTAGCTGGGCAACTCAAGCGTGCCGACACAGCGGGCTATGCCGTCGCGGGCCTGATCGAGGCGCGCCGGGTCGTTGTCTGAATCGAGGATATCCTGGAACAGGTCGTGCGCCGTCGTGCAGTTGCCTTTGCGCGCGTAGTCTTCGGCGAGATCGAGGATGTCAATTCTGCGCGGGCTGCCGAGGGTGTAGACCTTGATGTTGTTGAACCATGATTCGGAGGTGCTGGCATACAGGCCCGCGACGCCGTGCTCCGGCCCCAAGTCGGGTGGCTGCGGATCCTGAACGTCGTAGATCACTTTGTCGTCAACGGTCAGCACCAGACGCTTGCCCATCCGTTCCGCTTTCACGTGGTAGGTCTTGCCGCGCACAACCGGCTTCGCGTCCTGGGTGAACACGGTCCTGGTGCCAAGCTCAAGGGCATTGCGGGTGTTGAACCAGCCGCCGTACTTGAAGTGGTAGCCCGGCGCCTGGTTCGTGTTGGCGGCGGGCCACTTTTCCCGCGGCGGTGCATTCATGAAACAACTGATATCGTTGAGCCGGTCGCTCTCCTGGTGGCAGTCGAACTCGATCTTCACATCGCCGGGCATCGGCTTCTTGAGAATCATCCAGGCAGCCTTGCCGGCGAGGAGACGCAACTCGCCATTCTTCAGCTCCCAGGTGCCGCCCACAATCTCCCAGCGGGATTCGACCCACCGCCGCGCCAGGGCGGCAGGCGTTTCCGGAGCGACTTCACCCTCCGTCCCCGCGTCAGCGGTGCGGAGTTCGGCCTCAAGAGGCGCGCGCTCCAGAATGTGCGCCATGGAGAAGTTCTCTTCGAACGCCAGATGCCATTCGCGGCGGCTCTCCGCAGCCGCCTTGTCTTCGAGAGTCCTCTTGGCTACTTCGGCTTTCTCCTGGGCGTACCGTGCGGCTTTGAGTTCCTCATAGGCCTTCGTTGTGTTGTCCCGCTGCCGCTCCGCCTCCGTCTTCGCACTGTTGGCATCATCGCGGGCTATCCGTGCCTTGTCGGCCTCCGCTTCCGCGCGCCGCTTCTCCTGCAGGTTCAGCCAATACCCCGCACCCACGACGGCCATCACAGCCGCCAGCCCGACTGCCGTCGCCACGGTGGCACCCTTGTTCCGCTTCACCAGCTTCACGACGGATTCGGCGAAGGTGTCCTCCTTCGCGCTGACGGCGCGGCCTTCGATGAACAGCTCGATGTCCCGCCGCAAGTCCTCGACGCGCTGGTAGCGATCTCCCTTGCTCCGCGCCAGGGCCTTCATCGTGATGGGGGCGTCAATCTCCTCGATCTTGCCGTCGGCCTGCTCCGGCGGCATGTAGTGCGGCGTGCCGATGATCGTACCGTCCATCGTCATGCTGCCGCCGGTCTCCTGCCGCAGGCTACGGACGGCGTCGGCCAGTTCGCGGTCGCGGGAATCCTGGTCGGCGCCATCGGCGTCTTCCGAGTCCCCGGTCCCCGCCTCAATGACGCCGGAAGATGGCTTGGCGGTCCTGCTGCGCGGCCGGGCAGCGCCGGGCTTGGCCAGGCCCCAGTCCATCACCAATACTTCGCCGTAGTCGCCCAGCATGATGTTGGCAGGCTTGAGGTCGCGGTGGACGACGCCCTTGGCGTGGGCGAATGCCATGGCGTTACAGATGCTGATGAAGGCGTTGAGCAATCTGCCCAGCGACATCGGCTCTTGGCTCTTAGCTCCTGGCTCTTGGATCACGCCGGCTATTGGCTGTTGGCTATTGGCTACTGGCTTTCGGCTCTTGGGTTTTGGGCGCAAACCGTCCAGCACTTCCTTGAGGCTGCGCCCTTTAACCAGCTTCATCGTGAAGAAGAGGCGGCCTTCGGCATCAATGCCCAGCTCGTGGATCGGCACGATGTTGGGATGCTCAAGCTGGCCCGTAACCTGCGCCTCCTCGACGAAGCGGGCCTTGTCCTTGGACGATTTGGCGTCGAGCATTACCTTCATGGCCACCGGGCGGCGGATGTCGCGGTCGCCGGCACGCAGGATGACGCCCATGCCGCCACGGGCGATCTCGCCTTCGACGACGTACTTCTCGTCGGTGGCGGAGGGCTTCAGCGTCGCCTCGATCTTCTTCTCGATGGGGCGCGGCAGGCCCTCGAGGGTGTCTTGCGTCACCCCCTCACCCGGCGCTAAAGCGCCACCCTCTCCCCACGGGGGAGAGGGCACCAGCGTCACGCCGCCCTTGAACTTGGCGCGTGCCAGCGTGCTCTGGTCGCCTACGCCGGCAGGGATGGCGTGCTCGGCGTCCTTCTCGTCGGAGCCGCGCGCGTCAGCGTCGGAGCCGCGCGCGTCAGCAAGCGGTGTGACCGCTCCCTCACGGTCGCGGCTCGGAAGGTCGCGGCTCGGATCAGGCGCATCTTCAGGTACGACGAATATGCCAAGGCACTTCTTGCAGCGGAGGCGCTTGAAGGCGGGCATACCGGCGGTGCGGTACTTGGTATTGCACTGCGGGCAGAACGAGAAGTCGGGCATCGGGCGCTCCCGGGGTGTCATCGTGGGGCATTAAGTATAGCACAATTCGCGCGGGCTGGAAGCGTGGCCGGTGTATTGAAAGAACATGTGGCAATAACGGCGGTTGCTGCTAGGATAGGTTTTCACAATCACATAACAGGAGACCGAACCATGGCGATTGGCATTGGCGTGAATGCATGGGTGTGGACCGCTCCGGTCACCACCGACTCAATGCACTTGATGAAGAAGGCCGCGAAGATGGGATTCGACTACTTCGAGATCCCCGTCGAAGACCCGGCGAACCTGGACGCCAACAAGGTGAAGGCGGCGATTGACGAGTCGGGGATCAAGGCCATCGTCTGCGGCGCGTTCGGGCCGACGCGCGATTTGACGCACGAAGACCCGAAGTACCGCCAGGAGAGCCTGGATTACATCCGCGCCACAGTGAAGCTGGCCGAAAAGTGGGGATCGAAAGTGATAGCCGGGCCGGCATATTCGGCGGTCGGCAAGCGCCGGCAAGTGTCGCCCGAGCAGAAGAAGATCGAATGGGACCTGGCAGTCAAGGGACTGCGAGAAGCCGGGAAGATGGCCGCCGACCACGGGGTGACGCTGGCCCTCGAGCCGCTCAACAGGTTTGAGACGGACCTCATCAACACGTGCGCGCAGTGCCTGAAGCTGGTCAAGGAAGTGGACAGCAAGGGCGTCGGCATCCACCTCGACACCTTTCACATGCACATCGAAGAGACGTGCGTCTCCAGCGCCGTGAAACTGGCCGGCAAGCGGCTGGTTCATTGCCACGCCTGCGAGAACGACCGCGGCGCGCCAGGCACCGGACAAGTGCACTGGAAGGAATGGGCCAAGGCGCTGAAGGAGATCAAGTACGACGGGGCAGTGGTGATTGAGTCGTTCACGCCGGAGTGCAAGTCCATCGCGGCCGCGGCGGCGATCTGGCGGCCTCTGGCCAAGACGCAGGATAGCCTTGCGAGGGACGGGCTGAAGTTCCTGAAGAAACTGCTAAAGTAGGGCGTCAGGAATCAGGCGGACGGACAGCGGTTACGCACACGTGCAGTTGTGGACACGTGTGAGCCCTAAGGTGCTGGTCGGTCTGTGGTCGTGCACAATGTGCACTTTTTTCGAGACCTAATGAGGGTTTGGCGATGAGAGCGGTTCTGACATCTAAAGCGAAGGGAGATTTGGAGATGAAGAAACTGTGCGTGGTACTGGCGTTGATGGCTTGCGCGACGCTGTGGGCTGAGGACAAGCCGAAGGTCGAAGTGCCCAAGCCTGATGCCGACGGCTGGATCAGCCTGTTCAACGGCAAGGACCTGACTGGTTGGGAAGGTTTGGAAGGCTACTGGTCCGTCGTAGACGGCGCGATTCAGTGCTCCGAAACCAAGGAGAACTCCAAGCAGTCCGATTTGATCTCGCTGTACACGAAGGACAACCCGGAGACGTTTGCCAACTTTGAACTGCGTTACAGTTGGCGCATGGTCACGAAGACGGGTAACTCCGGCGTGCAGTTTCGCAGCAAAATTGATACCCCCAAGATGTTCCACGTCGGCGGCTACCAGGCGGATATTGACGCGGATAACAATTACACGGGCATCATTTACTGCGAAGGCGGCGTGGCGGGCGGGCGCGGCATCATGAGCAAGCGCGGAGAAAAGACGGTCTGGGACGACAAGAACCAGCGCTCGAGCACTCCGTTGGACAAGAACGATGCGGAGATCAAGAAGAGCATCAAACCATGCGGCGAATGGAACGAATGCGTGGTCAACGCAAACGGCAACCACATTGTCTACAGCATCAACGGTCAAGTCACGACCGACATGACGGACAACAGCCCGAAGGCATGTAAGGATGGAGTGATTGCATTCCAAATGCATGGCGGCTTCACGATGACGATCCAGTTCAAAGACATCCGGATCAAAATGCTGGACGCGAAGTAGGCGGTGAGGCAGAGAAGCCGACCGTGCAAGAGGAACACACCAGTAGCCGCCGCTCTCGGGAAAGCGACGGCGGCGGCGCGCGAATGTGAGGGACGACGTTCAGGCTCACGCAGACCGGCGCCCAGCGGTGTTGCGAAGCGCCGCCCGTGAGGTGGGACAACGGGAGTATTTCCGCTACTGTGCAACGCTATGGGAGGCTGACTACCATGATGACACATTTGCTCAAAACACTGCTCCTGGCTGTCGTGTTGGTCGTCGTGGGAGGGTGCGGGAGCGGTCCCGCGCCCGATGCGGGCAAGAACGAGGGCACGCCGCCCCTCGGAGACCGCGCTCTGACTATCGCATGGGCTGAATGGGTGCCCTCGCGAGTGCTCAAGGAGATGGCCGACGAGTGGGGTAAGAACAACAACGTCGAGATCAGGACGGCGTTCTACCAGTGGCCGAAGTACCAGGAGAAGGTCTATGCGGCCTTCGCGTCCAAGTCCGCAGCGTACGATATCATCGTCGGTGACAGCCAATGGCTCGGCAAAGGCGCTGTCGAAGGGCACTACCTCGAACTGACCGACTTCCTGAAGAAGGAAAACCTGACGGCGGACATCGAGCCTGCCGCGCTGCGAGCCTTCTGCGAATACCCGCCGTACAGCGAGCAGTACTACGCCGCGCCGTGTGAGATGGACGCGTGCGGCTGGGCCTACCGCAAGGATCTGTTCGAGGACGCGAAGGAGAAGGAGGCGTTCAAGGGCAAGTACAACCGCGAGCTGGCCGTGCCCAAGACATGGCAGGAACTGCGCGACATCGCCGAATTCTTCACCCGCCCCGACCAGAAGCTGTACGGCGTGGCCATGTTCACCGATTGCGGCCAGTACGACGCCGTGACAATGGGCTTCGAGCAGGTCATGTGGGCCTGGGGCGCCGCGTACTGCGACAAGGATTTCAAAGTTGAGGGCGTCCTGAATTCGAAGAAAGGCGTAGAGGCGCTGGAGTTCTACAAGGAACTGGCCACCAAGTTCATGCCCCCCGACTCCGGGAACTACTATCACAGGGAGTGTCTCAACGCGTACATGTCCGGCCAGGTGGCGATGATGACGAACTTCTTCGCGCTTATGCCGCCGCTGACCGATGCGAAGCAGTGCAAGTACGCGGCGCAGACGGGCTACTTCGCCATGCCGGCGGGGCCAGGCGGCGAGGCGTTCGCCAGCCTGGGCGGCCAGGGCATGTCGGTTTCGAGATATGCACAGCCGCGCAAGCAGGAACTGGCCAAGAAGTTCATCAAGTGGTTCCTGCAGACCGACAACCAGAAGAAGTGGGCCAGCCACTGCGGCTGCTTCTCGGCCAGCGTGAGCGCGTACAAGGACCTCTCGGTTCGCGGCGCGGCGCCGTTCAACACGGCCTTCACGGACAGCCTTCCGCTGCTGCGCGATTTCTACAACACGCCGGAATACGCCGAACTGCTGGAGTCATGCCAGAAACACTGGAACGCGGCCATCATCGGCAAGGAAACGCCTAAGGAAGCCATGGACGCGATTGCCAAGGAGCACACGGAGATCCTGAAGAAGGCCGGCGCGCTCAAGTAGCGGAGTTCCAGGCTCCGCACCACAGGGGCGGAACCGAGAGTCCCGTCCACCGTCCAATCCGGAGATACCACGATGAACCGTCGCGATCTGCTTGTCGGTGCGGGCGCCACAGCCCTCGGACTCGGCCTCGGGCGCTGTCCGCTCCTGCGTGCCGCGGAAGGTGACGCTCCCAAACGCCGCGTGCTGTATCTCACCAAGTCTGCAGGGTTCGAGCACAGCGCGGTGAAGAGGACGGGCGAGCAGCCGAGCTACTCGGAGAAGGTCCTGGTTGACATCGGCCCGAAGAACGGCTTCGAGATCACCTGCACGAAGGACGGCAGCGTCTTCACGGCGGATAACCTCGCCAAGTATGACGCGTATGTGTTCTATACCAGCGGCATGTTGACAGAGAAAGGCACCGACCGCAACCCGCCCATGCCGGCGGAAGGCAAGGGGGCGCTCCTGGACGCGATCAAGAACGGCAAGGGCTTCATCGGGATCCACAGCGCCACGGATTCGTTCCATACCTCGCCCAAGCCCGAAGACCGCAACAAGAACTTCGGCGACAAGGTTGACCCGTACATTGCGATGATCGGCGGCGAGTTCATCAGCCATGGACCGCAGCAGAAAGCCAAGCTGACCTGCGCCGATCCGAAGTTCCCCGGCTGCGAAGCGCTGAAAGACGGTGTCGAGTGGATGGAGGAATGGTACGCGCACAAGGACTTCGCCACCGACCTGCACGTCATCCTCGTCCAGGAGACGCAAGGCATGAAAGGCGCCGTCTACCAGCGCCCGCCCTTCCCCGCCACCTGGGCGCACATGTACGGCAAGGGGCGCGTCCTCTACACGTCGCTGGGCCACCGCGAGGACATCTGGGACAACCCGGCCGTCCAGAAGCTGCTGCTGGGCGCTCTGTCGTGGGCGACCGGTAACGTGAACGCCGACGTGACGCCGAATATCGCCACCGCCGCGCCCAAGTGCCTCGAGCTGGCGCCGCCGGAGCCGCCGAAGCCGAAGAAGTAGATGGAACCGCGGATGGACGCAGATGAACGCGGATAGGGCCATGGTTTCTCATCTGCGTTCATCCGCGCGAATCTGCGGTTTCAACGTTCGTCCGCGGGGAGAAAGTCCCCGCCAGGAGGCCCTGTGGCTACCATCATCCAGCACATGCAGCACGAGAACGGCATCCCGCTCGGCGGCATCGGCACGGGCTCGATCGATATCCGCCCCGACGGCTACTTTCACGAATGGCAGATCTTCAACGTCGGCAGATGGGCGCCGCGGCAGCCCGAACAGTGCACGATGAGCGGGCCGGAGATGCAGCCCGGTGCGCTGGCGTTTCACGTGTGGACAAGGCAGCCCGGCCGCGCGCCCGTGATGCGGCGCCTCGGCATGCGCACCGATCAGCACAACCTCTACTCCTGCCCGTGGCTGAAGAGCGTCCGGGAGATCGAGTTCGAGGGCCGCTATCCCGTGGCAACGCTGCAGTACAAGGACGGCGGCCTGCCCGTCTCCGTCACGGCCACACTCTTCTCGCCGTTCATCCCGCACGACGCGCGGACAAGCGGCACGCCGGGCTGCCACATCATCTTCACGCTGAAGAACCTGGCCGCCGAACCGGTCACGGTCTCTCTGCTCGGCGTCCTCAAGAACCCGCTCGCCTGGGGCGCCGACGACCGGAAACTCACCAATACCGTCTCCCGCGCTCACGGCGCGACGTTGCTCACCATGCGCACCGCCGCGACCGCCGGCTGCCCTGCCACACACGGAAGCATGGCCTTGTCCGTCAGCGGCGGCAAGCCAAGCTGGATCGCAGGCGAGTACCCGCAGTACCTCGACGGCTTCCTGATCTGGAACTCCGCCTACGGGATGCGGCATGAGTCCTGCATCCACGAGTTCCGCGCCACGGGATCGCTGCCCAACACGGCAGGCGACCATGCGCCCTCGGGATTGCTGCGCCTCACCGACGGGGAGATCAACGCCCTGCCACTGCGCGACAAGGCACGGCTCATCCGCGCGCTGTGGCGCTATGCCTTCGCCCGAAGCCTTTGGAGACGCGTCGCCACACTGGACCCCAAGACGCTCCGCACGTCGGCCGGCCTCGCCACCTTCCTGAAGGAAGTGCGGCAGCGTCTCGAGGTGCTCGCCGGCAAGGACCGCGCGCAGCAGAACTGGGGCGACGGCGCGCTTGCATCCACGGTGACAGTGGCGCCGGCGGAGGAGAAGGAAATCCGCTTCACGCTGGCGTGGTATTTCCCCAGGCATTTCAGCGCCAAAGGCCCGGTGCTCGGCCACATGTATGAGAACTGGTTCCGGAGCGCGGAAGACGTGAACCGTTTCCTTGTGTCCAACGCCGCACAACACCGCGCACAGACCTGCGCCTTCGCGCAGACGCTCGCCGACACCACGCTGGATCCCGAACAGGCCGACGCCTGGGCCGGTCAGCTCACGACGCTCGCCAAGTGCACGTGGTGGACCAAAGACGGCAGCTTTGCCGTCTGGGAGGGCCTGGGCTGCTGCGGTTTCCACACGACGGACATCACGTACCAGGGCTCGTTCAATATCCTCGCGCTCTTCCCCGAACTGCAGAAACAGCAGATGGCGATGGGCGCCCGCTTCCAGCGGGCCGACGGCCGAGTCCACCATTTCTTCACGCCTGATTTCTCCGCCGTGGACAACGGTTTCGACCGCGTGGACATGAACCAGCAGTTCGTGCTGCTCGTCTGCCGCGATTACCTCTGGACCGGCGACAGGAAGTACCTGCGCGGCCTCTGGCCGGCCATCCTCAAGGCCATGGCCAACACCGCCCAACTGGACCGCGACGGCGACGGCCTGCCCGACCACGACACGCGCCGCAATACCTACGACGCCTGGAATTTCTTCGGCACGCCGTCCTACATCGCCAGTCTGTGGCTCTCCGCGTTGCGCGCTGCCATCCGCCTCGCCGAGGACCTCGGCCAGCGGAGCCACGCCGCCCGGTGGCGTGGGATACTGAAGAAGGGCGCTGCCAGCTTCGAGCGGAAACTCTGGAACGGGAGGTACTACAGCCTGTGGGTGCACGGGAAAGAGCGCGACGAGTGCTGCATGAGCGACCAGATAGACGGCGAGTGGTTCACGCAGTTGATCGGCCTCGGCCATTGCCTTCCTCGCGAACGTGTCCGAGCCGCGCTCCGCGCCATCGTGAAGCACAACTTCAGCACCGAAGCGGGCCTGATCAACGCCAGCTATCCGCCGGGCGCCAAGCCGCGGATGTCCACGCATGGGAACCTGCAAGCCACCGCGCCGTGGACGGGCATCGAATACGCCATCGCGTCCATGCTCTTCGATTTCGGCATGCCCGCGGAGGGCGCGGCGGTGGTGAAGAACATCCACGAACGCTACCTGCGCGCGGGGCGCTTCTGGAACCACGTTGAGTGCGGCGACCATTACTACCGCGCCATGTCCAGTTGGGCGGTTCTGCTGGCTGCCACCGGCTTCAAGATTGACGTGCCCCGCCAGACGCTGACCGTCGCCCCGGCCGTGCGCCAACCCGCAGTGCGCGCGCCGTGGGTGTCCGCTTCGGGATGGGGACACTTTGAGCACAGCGGCGAGGCCTTCGTCCTGCATTGCTCGGCCGGCCGCATCAGTTTCAGAGAACTGCGTCTCGGCATTCCGGCCAAGGGCCTTGCCGCATCGCTCAACGGACGGAGAGTTGGCGCGAAGGCTGGAGCCAAAGACGGTCTGACGGTTGTGAGCTTCCGCGCGGCCGTGAACCTGAAGGCGGGAGACACGCTTGTGGTTGCGCCGTAGCACGGGCTTCCAGCCCGTGTTCATGGACGAGACGCCCATGCTGCGCGCCGGTTAGTGCGCGCGCTGGAAGAGGACCACCTGGAGCGTTTTGAAGAGGATGCGCAGGTCGAGTTCCAGCGACCAATTCTCGATGTAATACAGGTCGAGCTTCACCATCTCCTCGAAGGAGAGCTCGTTGCGTCCGGACACCTGCCACAATCCCGAGATCCCGGGCAGGACCTCGAAGCGCCGCAGGTGGATGGGCCGGTAGTTCTCGACTTCATACGCGACCGGCGGGCGCGGGCCGATGAGGCTCATGTCGCCCTTCAGCACATTCCACAACTGCGGCAGCTCATCAATGCTGTACATGCGCAGGAACCGTCCCACGCGCGTCACGCGAGGATCCTCGGTGATCTTGTACACGGTGCGGCCCTTTGCGTCCTTCGCGCCATCCGCCTTGCCCGCGACGTACTTCTTCAGGTAATCCTTGTGCATCGCGACGGCGTCACCAGCATCCGCGCCGGCTTTCATCGTGCGGAGTTTCCAGAAGCGGAACCGGCGGCGCCGGTAGCCGAGTCTCTCCTGGAAATAGAGGGCCGGGCCGGGATCAAAGAGCTTGATGGCAATGACGGCGGACAGGAAGACCGTCGGCAGCAGCAGAACCAGCAGGACCGAGGCAACCACAATGTCAAAGAGCCGCTTGCACAGGAAGTTGATGCCCTCAATCCGCGAGCCCCTCATGCCCAACAGAGGAATATCGCCCACGAGCGACAGATCCATATGGTCCAGCAGCATCTCGTAGACGTCCGGCACCATGCGGAAGCGGATGTGGGCGCGATAGCAGTCTTCGGCCAGTTGCTTCAGCAGGTCGGGCGGCGCGTCCGGCAGCGCCACGACCACTTCGTTGCAGGCATGCCGCTGCGCGACCTCGACCAGCTCAGAGGACTTGCCGAGCACGGGCAGCGCAGCGGCGCTCGCAGCGCGGTTCCCGGGCTCGCGCGGCCAATCGGAGGGTGGCTCCACGGGTGCCTCAAGCGTGCCGACCACCCGGTTCGTGCCTCGCCCACCCAGGGACGCCGCCATTTCCTCGGCCAGCGGGCCGGACCCGACAAACAGGATCCGGTTCTGCCAGAGGCCCCGCCGCGAAAGCATGCGCAGAAGCCAGCGGCAGAAGCCCCGCCCCGCGGCCAGGCAGATGACGCTGCTCGGCAGGAACAGTGCGCAGTAGCCGCGTGAGAACTGGAACTGCTCCTGCTCATTCTGGACCTTCACGTAGAAGCTGACGGCCGCCAGCAGTACACTGGCGACAAACACCGCGGCACAGAGACGCAGGAACTCGCCCGAACCCTCTTCAGGCTGCGAGTACAGGCCCACCTCCCGCAGGATGAGCCAGAAGACCGGCAGCGTGACGAAGACCGCCAGCACGTAGAGTTGCCCCGGCGTCCAGCCTGTCTTAAAAGGGACCCAGGCGGGCGGGAGCTGCGTGGCCAGCCAGTTGTTGACGTCGAAGCGCAGCCACCACGCGACCTGCATGGCCAGCAGGACCATCAGCGCATCACACAGCGCCAGTATCAGAGCTTGCGTCCGCAAGCGGCCTTCGCGCATAGTGCAGGTCAGCCCTCGCCGTGATTATATGACGGTGCGGCGGAGCGTCCACACGCCAAGGTAAGGAAATGATTATGGGACATTCGGCAGCGGCGCGGACCTGAAGAGAATGTGGAATAGGTTGCCTTCAGGATCGCGGTAGAACCGCACGCGCGCCCCCAAAGGCGCCTGACGCTCGCCGCCCTCGGCTCGGGCACCGGCGGCTTCCAAGCTGGCTTGAGCGGCGTCGAAATCACTGACCAGGATCGCGACGTGGACCAGACCCGGTTCTGTGTTCGCCCGCAGCGTCACCTTGTTGCCGGGCCCCGCCGGCAGGATTTCGATGAGCGGCCCGGCACCAAGGCCGACCAGGTACGTCCGCGGACAGCCGGGACCGTTGTCCATGCTGATGCGCGTGTGGAAGCCCAGCACGGCGCAGTACCACTCCGCCAGCCGCTGCGGGTCTCCCGCCGCGATGGCTACGTGTTCGACATGCGTGAAAACCTGCGGCGCTGCCATCAGTCCCACCCCCAGTACAGGCGACACACTCCCAAGCGCAGAAGAATACGAGAGCGCCACGCAGATGCTATCGCCATATCCGCGGGAATGCCTGGGATTGCGCCGGGGAGAGCAGGAAGCTACACTTATGGCCCAACAGCGCGGACGGCGTGCATCTCAACGCCAAGGGGATAGCCGCACAGGCCGAGCAGGTGGCGCAGCGCATCGCCGAGTGCCTCAAGTAACGGCAGGAGCAGGAGAGTCTTTCGAGCCGAGGAGGAACATATGAAGAGCAGAACCTTGCTGACTATGGCCCTGGGTGCTGGAGCCCTGGCCATCGCCTGCCGCGCGCAGGCCGAGACGCCGGAGCCGGACATAGGGCAGGTCGAGAAGCTGTTCCGTGAGCTGCCCATGGAAGCGCGGCGGCTGACCGGGCCGCTCTTCTGGCTCCATGGCGATGAGAGCAAAGAGCGGCTCGAGATGTACCTGGCCAAGGTAGCGGAGTCCGGCAACGGCACGTTCACCGCCGAGTCGCGGCCGCACCGCGACTGGCTTGGCGAAGGCTGGTATCGCGACCTGGATATCTGCCTGCAGGCCGCCAAGAAGCACAACATGACGATGTACATCTTCGATGAGAAATGGTGGCCCAGCCAGATGATTGGCGGAAAGGTGCCGCCCGAATACGGCAGCAAGACGATGGAGGCAGAAGCCGCCAGCGTGGAAGGACCCAAGCAGCTCACGGAGAGCGGCTACGGCGGCAAGGAGTTCATCGGGGCAGTGGCAGGCAAGGAGGTTGAGGGAGGGGTTGACGGCGCGGGCCTCGTAGACCTGGCTCCGAACATCAAGGATGGCACGCTCACGTGGGCTGTGCCCGCCGGGAAATGGAAGGCGATGAAGTTCAAGTGGCGCTTCAGCGGCGCAAAGGGCATGCAGCAGCGGATGATCGCCGTTGACGGCGCCAGCCCGGACTGCGCGGACTGGTTCATCAAGACCGTCTACCAGCCGCACTACGACCGCTTCAAGGATGACTTCGGCAAGACGATCGTCGGGTATTTCTACGACGAGCCGGAGACGCCCGGCGACTGGGGCTCCGACGTGATGAAACTGCTGGCCGAGCGGAAGGTGGACTGGAAGAAGGCGCTCGTGGCATGGAAGTTCAAACTGGCCGGCGAGGAGCAGATCGCCGCGAAGTATCAGTACGCCGACGCGTTCGCCGAAGCGTGGGGCCGCACGATGTACGGCGGGATGTCCAAGTGGTGCAAAGAGCACAACGTCGTGTCCATGGGCCATTTCATGGAGCACGGCTCGGATCTGTTCAGCCCGCAGTTGTGCGCGGGCAATATGTTCCAGTTGCAGAAGTACAGCGACAGGGGCGGCATTGACCTGGTGTGCCAGCAGTTCTACCCGGGGCAGAAGAAGCTCGGGCTGTGGCAGATGGCCAAGCTGGGCAGTTCGATCACGCACGCCTACAACAAGGCCGACGACGTGACCATGTGCGAGATGTTCGGCGCGTACGGACAGAACATCACCTACCCGCAGATGAAGTGGCTCACCGACCAGATGCAGGTGCGCGGCGTGAACTTCATGATCCCGCATTCCTTCAACCCGCGCGCGCCCTACGACGGCGACTGCCCACCCTACTTCTACAACGGCGGCTTCGAGCCGCGCTATCCGCTCTACCGCGTGTACGCCGATTACACCAGCCGGCTGAGCCTGCTGCTCTCCGGCGGGCGGCATGTCGCGCCGGTGGCCTTCCTCTTCGCAGGCCAGAGCATGCATGCGGGCAGAGCGGTCCGCCCGGACGAACTCACCACCACCCTCGACGATGCGCTCTTCGATACCGACTGGGTGCCCTACGATGTCTTCGAAGACGACGCCAAGCTGTCGGGCAAAGAGCTCAAGCTCCACAAAGAGACATACCAGGTCCTCGTGGTGCCGCCGGTCGAGACGATCGCGTATGGCTCCATGGCAAAGGCCAAGGAGTTCTTCGACGCGGGCGGCATTGTGATCGGCTATGGCTTCCTGCCGTCCAAGTCCGCGACGCTCGGCAAGACTTCGACCGATATCGCCGCGCTGTGCGAGGCGGTCTGGGGCAAGCCCGACAAGCCGGCGCTGACGCCGCAGAAGACGAATGCCGCAGGCGGGCGCTCATACCTGCTGCCGGAGAAGCCAACCACCGCGGATGTGCAGAAAGCGCTAGCCGGCGACGCGGGCATCCATCCCGCACTGGAGGTGCTGGAGGGGGAGACGAACAACTGGCTCCACGTCCTGCATCGCGTCAAGGCCGG
>JAPLOD010000384.1 GCA_026692735.1 Planctomycetota bacterium
GAAGGCGGCAACGAGGAAAAGCCCGCCCACAAGGTTAAGATCAGCAAGCCGTTTTACATGGGGAAGTACCATGTCACCGTCGCGCAGTTCCGGGCGTTCGTTGACGCCACGAAGCACGTCACCGAAGCCGAGAAGGCTGGCAACAAAGGCTACACTTGGGACAATGGCTGGAAGGAACTGGGCGGCGTCAACTGGATGAAGCCGAACTTCCCGCAAGAGGATAACCATCCGGTATGCCTGGTCACCTGGAATGACGCCAAGGAGTTCTGCAAGTGGGTCGCGAAAAAGACGGGCCGGAATGCCTGCCTGCCGACAGAAGCGCTATGGGAGTACGCCTGCCGTGCCGGGACAACGACGAAGTTCAACACCGGCGACAAGGATTCGGACTTGGAGCAGGCAGGCTGGTTTAGCAAGAATTCGGGAACGCGCACCCATCCGGTCGGCCAGAGAAAGCCCGACGCCTGGGGTCTGTACGACATGCACGGGAACGTCTGGGAGTGGGTCCAGGATTACTTCAACGACAACTACTACGCGGAGTCGCCGCCCGTTGATCCGAAAGGCCCGACGAGCGGCGGAAACCGTGTGCTGCGCGGCGGTAGCTGGGATGCTGGCCCAGACCATTGCCGCGCGGCGCACCGTGACAGGGGCGATCCTGGCTGCCGGGCTACCAAGCTCGGCTTCCGGTTGGCGCTGGACGTGTCGGAGGGCGGCGTGCCAATCACCGTCCAACCACAAACCACGAACCAGAAACCCGAAACCGGCGTGACAGACGCCTGGATCAAGATGGTGCAGGCGCAGCCGGCGGAGAAGCAGGTCGAGGAGGTGGTGAAGAAGCTGAAGGAGCTGAACCCGGGGTACGACGGGAAGGTGGAGCCCAAGATCAACGATGCCAACGTGGCGGGGTTGTCGCTCACACCCGGCCCCTTACGCGACATCTCACCATTGCGGGCGCTCGCGAAGCTGGAGGAACTGGGCTTCGGCGATTGGGCGGTGTCGAAGCCGCTTGCTGACCTGAGGCCACTGAATGGGCTCATGCTCAGGGCCCTGGACATCAGGGGCACGAAGGTCCACGACTTGGTGCCCCTCAAGGAGATGCCGCTTCGGTTTCTGTACATGACCCAGACCCCCGTCTCAGACCTTTCGCCATTAGCGAACATGCCCCTGACCGAGCTGTCCGTGGATGTTACGTCAGTCACTGATCTGTCACCGATCCGGAAGCTGCGGCTGACCGCGTTATTCATGGCGCATACGAAGATCAGCGATCTCGAACCCGTTCGCGGGATGCCGCTGTCGGTGCTGACTTGCAGCGACACAAAGGTAATGACCTTGGCCCCGCTGATCGCGAGCCCACTCAAACGACTCCATTGCGATTTCAAGCCTGATCGCGACGCCGCCATCCTGCGCTCAATCAAGACGCTGGAAATAATCAACTACCTCCCCGTGGCGGAGTTCTGGAAGAAGTACCCGGAGGCGGGGACGGCCAAGCCGGACGCCGGCGCCGAGCGCGCGTGGAAGCCGATCTTCGACGGGAAGACGCTGGAGTGCCTTGACGAAGGCGGCAAGGAAGCGTGGCGAGTGGAGAATGGTGTGCTCACTAACACGCCTGGCAAGGCGAGTTGTGGCACGAAAGCGCAATTTGGCGATGGGGATGTTCGAGTCTGTTTTGAGGTCATCGGCAACGCATGGGTTGAGATGAAGATGTATCGTCCCGGCCCGCCCGCCGAGAGCACGTACATGGTAGCGCCGGTCCCCAAGGGAGCGCGTGAACTCATTTTCTCACGGCGCGGCAACCAGGTTTCTGCCTCTGTCGATGGTCAGGCCACGGAGGTAAAGACGTTTGGGCCACCGACAAATCAAGGCGGACTTGTGTTCTTCGTGGACAAAGGTGCCCTGCGTGTGAAGAGCATCGAGTACCGCGAGCTTGCGCCAGAGCGCCTGGAGGTCGGCCAGAAGGACAAGGACGGCTGGACGTGCATCTTCAACGGGCGGGACCTGACGGGATGGGAGGTCAACGGCAAGCCGAAAGTGGAAGATGCGGCCATCGTCCTGCCGGAGGGCAGCGAAACCGTCCGGCGCACTGACAAGGCTGATTTTGAGCTGCGAGGGAGCGTGAAGGCTGTCAGTGGCCGCCTGTTCTGCGGGGTTCTGGCTTTCCGTCTGGGTCGCGATCCTCTGCCTCGACTTTCCTTCTGCACTGATGGCGACGTGCACTTCTGGGAAGCCGGGGCTACACCACTTGCGAAATCTGGACCTGGCCGAGTTCCCGTTGGCGTCTGGCGTTCCTTTGCCTTGCGCGTCGTCGGCACTTCGGTGAGCGTCGAGGTTGAAAGTAAGCCTGCCGTCAAGGCTACAGTGGCGCGCCAGGACGCAACGGGTCTGGCGCTGCAGGCGTGGGCTGGAGACGGACGAGCCATCGCCTTCAAGGACCTCTGGCTCCGCGAACTCGGCCCCGACGGCAAGCCGCTGGGCGCGGCTCCAAAGCCCTGATCTCCCCAAGCTTATTGCAAAGACCCCCAGATAGCCAAGCTCGACATTGCGCTCAGGATCGCCCGGCAGGCCGGCGCTGACCAAGTCGTGGCCAAGGAGATCGTCCAGGCGACGCTGGACGCCATCGTCGCCGTCCTGGCGACGGAGGGCCGCCTGGAACCGCGCGACTTCGGCGTATTCGAGGTGCGCGTCACCAAGGCGAGGAAGGCCCGCAACCCCTGGACCGGCGAGGAAGTCATGGTGCCGGAAGGGCGGCGGGTGAAGTTCGAGGCCGTGAAGGAGATGGCGGAGCGCGTCGCCGACGACGCCACGCCTGCCAGCGAGAAGACTGCCGCTCCTGCGGCGACCGGCTCACACCCCCAGCCCTGAACGTTATGCAACAGGCTCCGGCGTGAACGCATCGGCCACTACCTGCAGGCCGAGTCGTCCCGCGATCTCTACCTCCAGGACCTCTGAATGCAGCCCCGCGGAAGTCCACATTTGACGGTCCTGCCTCTTTCTGGCATACTTCCGTCCTCACGTGTATGTGACAAGGACAACACAGCCGTGGCGAACTGGTTGAGCAGGCTCGGCGGTCTCTTCAAGAAAGGGGACGCGGAGCGGCCCCCCGACCCCCTCGACATCCTCATTTCCCTGATTGACCCCGCCGACCTGCGCACCAAGATTCGGCCCCTCGGCGGCGACTGGCTCTGCCCCTTCTCCGGCAAACGCTTCCTCGTCCCCCATTGGGACGGCGTCACCGATATCCTGCAGGTTCCCGAGATTATGGAGCACTTGCTCAGCCTGCCCGAGATCAAGCGCCAGGGCGCCGCCGCCCAGATGCGCCCCTGGCCGGAGCTCGCGGAGATCGTCACCGTCATGCGCCTCCGCGAGGCGCAGAACTATCGCATCCTCTCCGAAAGGGGCGAATGGTACTGCCCGTTCTGTTGCATCAACACCGGCATCGAACGGCGCCAGTGGGACGGCTCCGAAACGCCCCTGGAATGGTTCATCCCCGCAGCCCTCAAGCACCTCCAGCAGTGCAAGGACTACCTCGCCAACCGGCTCACGGCGAAGTCTGTCCCGGAACTCCTCCGCGCCAAAGGCGACCGCGCCATCCGCGCCGAACTGCTCAGCCGCGTGTGCCACGAGGAGATCTTCCGCGTCTGCGCCGACACTGGCGCCTGGGTCTGTCCTTTCAGCCGGCGCGCCATTGAGACCATCAATCTCCATGCGGTCCCGTGGGGCGAGCAGGTCCAGGAAGCCATCGTCAGTTATCTCATGAGCCCGGAATGCCCCGGGCGCGACACTCTTTGGCGCACGGCCGTCACGGTCGCAGACCTCCAGCGCGCCGCCGGACGCCTCAGCGCCGGCCACGCCGCACGGGCCGAGGCGGCAGAGGAGCTTCAGGCCCTTCGCAAGCGCGTGGACAACCTTTCTGCCACCGCGACCTCCGCCCTGGAGGTGCAGAAGGAACTGCGCGCCGCCCGTGCCGCCCAGCTCAAAATGCTCCCCTCCCGCCCGCCGCTCATCCCCGGCTATGAAGTCGCCTCGTTCTACGAGGCCAGCGTCGAACTCGGCGGCGACCTCTATCACTTTCTCGAAGTCCGCCCCGGCTTCACTGGCTTCCTCGTCGGTGACGCCCGCCTCCCCTGCTGGTCCAACCTGCGGACGGCTCCCTCCGCAAGCTGGAAGGCAAGGGCCTGGCCCTTGGCATCGGCGCCCCGGACCTGTATGCCAGGAAGCTCGAAGAATACGAGATTGCCCTGCTCCCGGGCGCCGTGCTCCTCCTCTATACCGACGGGATTTCCGAAGCCATGAACGACAAGCACGAGGAGTCCACCGACGAGCGGTTGCAGGATGTGTTCCTGGGGTGCGCGCACCTCCCGCCCCAGCAGGTCATTGACCAGATCCTGACCGCCGTCCGCGGCCACGCCGGCGCCCGGCCCATGGAAGACGACCTTACCCTCGTCGTCCTCAAGCGCCTGCCGTAGCGCCCGCGAGACAATGACCGATGCATTTAGGAAACGCGCGGCAGAATAGTATAGTTCCAGTCGCCGTGGAAAGCATCGAGGACGGACGTTCCGTCGCGCAAGGGCCGAGATATATCCCCGTAGTTGCCTACCCCATGTGCTTCCCCACCAGCTTGGTCATCTCGAACATGGAGACCTGCTTCTTGCCGCCGAAGACGGCCTTGAGCTTCTCGTCGGCGTTGATCATCGTCCTCTTCTTGGCGTCCTGCAGGCCGTTCTTCTTGATGTAGCCCCAGAGCTTCTTGGTGACCTCGGTGCGCGGCATGGGCTTGTCGCCGATCACCGGCGCCAGCACCGCGTCGGGCTGCATGGGCTTCATGAACGCCGCGTTGGGCTTGCGCGTGGATTTCTTCACATTCGCCATGGAATGGCTCCTCCTTGAGGTGGAACGGGATGAACGTAACAGGAACCGGAGCCGCTATAGCTGGCTTGGGCGCGAACGTCAGGGAGGAAGCTGGGGGCGCTCTATACCCGCAGCGGTTCTGACCGGAACATGGTCTGCAGCTTTTGGCACGCCCGGGGATGGCAGCGGGGCGTCGCCCCCTACGGCTCCCCATACTCCGCCGGCTCTTCGGCGGCCTTGCCGTACTCCTCCTCCTCCCCGAGAACCGGCATCCGGAGTGTCTTCCCCGCCCGCTCAGCCGCCTCGACCAGCCGCTCCCGCAGGCTCGTGACCCTGCGCCGCGAATCCACCCGCTTCACGGCCATCGCCAACGCCTTCCGCGTCCCGACCAGGACGACGAGTTTCCGGCCCCGCGTTATCGCGGTGTAGAGCAGGTTCCGCTGGAGCAGCATGTAATGCTGCGTATGGATGGGGATGACGACGACCGGGTACTCGCTGCCCTGGCTTTTGTGGATCGAGCAGGCGTAGGCCAGCGTCAGTTCGTCGAGTTCCTGGAAGTCGTAGGCGACATCGCGGTCATCGAAACGGACGGTGAGTTCCTGCTCCTCCTCGTCGAGCGACGATACGAGGCCGATGTCGCCGTTGAAGACATCCTTGTCGTAGTCGTTGACGGTCTGCATGACCCGGTCGCCGGCGCGGAACGTCCAGCCGAACCGCTGGACGGATGGCCCGGCGGGATTCAGAGCCGCCTGCAGGACCTGGTTCAGGTTCCGCGCCCCGAGTTCCCCGCGCTGCATGGGCGTCAGGACCTGGATGTCGGCCGGCTTGAAGCCGAACTTCCCCGGGATCGCCTCCCGGATCAGCCGCAGGACGGTCTCGACGGCCTTCCCGGGTTCCTCGGCGTCGAAAAAGTAGAAGTCGGACGACGGTTTCTCCTCCTTCGCCCGCGGGAACTCCGGGAACAGCCCATGGTTGACGCGATGCGCGTTCGAGATGATGGCGCTCTGCGCGGCCTGCCGGAAGACCTCCGTCAGCCGGCAGACGGGGATGGCGCCTGATTCGATGATGTCCCGCAGGACGCAGCCCGGCCCGACCGACGGGAGTTGGTCAACATCACCGACCAGGATCAGCGCGGCATGGCGGGGAATCGCCCTGATCGCCTGGTTCGCCAGCGGCAGGTCAACCATGCTGGTTTCGTCAATGATGAACACGTCGCCGTCCAGCGGGTTGTCGGCGTCGTGCTTGAAGCCGCCGGATTTCGGCTCGAACTCAAGGAGCCGATGGATCGTCTTCGCTCCCATGCCACCGGTCTCCGACAGGCGCTTTGCCGCCCGCCCCGTCGGCGCGCAGAGGACGACGTCCAGTTTCTTGGCCCGGAAGATCTTCAGGATGGCGTTGACGAGACTGGTCTTCCCCACGCCCGGCCCCCCGGTGATGACCATGACCTTCGAGCGGACGGCCATGCCGATGGCCTCCTTCTGGGCCTGCGCGAGTCTCAGGCCGATCCTGCCCTCGACCCATTGGATCGCCTTCGGCAGGTCAACCGGCGGGCAGGGATGCCGGCCCTTTGAGAGCGCGGACAGGTTCTCGGCCAGCCGCTGCTCGGCCTGCTCCAGCGCGGCAAGGTAGACGAGCGGGTTGTCGTCCTGCCACGGTCGCTCGACGAGTTGACCTTCCTGGAGTTCATGCCTGACGGCGGCCCCGATGATCTCCGCCGGGATTTCAAGGATCTTGATGGCCCGCTGGATGAGCCCTTGGCGCGGGAAGGCACAATGGCCGTCGTTCGTGAGCTCCTGGAGGACGTGGGCGACGCCGGCCCGCGCCCGCAGGTCCGACTGCTTGCCGATGCCGAGGCTGGCGGCGATCTGGTCGGCGCTCTTGAACCCGATGCCCCAGATGTCTCGGGCCACCCGGAAGCGCGAGTGTCGCGTCCTCTTCCACAGCAGGCCCGCCAAGGGGCGTACGATTTCAAACACGGGTCTCTTTGGCCTCCAGGGTGTCAATCTGCCGCTCCGACCTTGTGAACGCTGCAGGCGCAAAGCGGCTTGCGGGAACGTCTCGCCGTCGCGCCTGCCGCACGCTATCGCTTCGTGCAACTCCACGGGGATCCGGCACGGGACGGTCTTCAGCCCGCGCCGGCCGCAGTTGGGTCTCGGGCCTCCTCTCATGGTCGCTCTCCCAGTAGTTTCAGAATGGCGTCCTGGCGCCGCTTCGACATCGCGGACCAGCGACGCCGGATGATTTCGGTCACGTACGCAACGTCACGTGACGTTTTCACGCAACGGGGGCCACAACAGGGGCCACTTGTTGGTCCAAAGCTGTCCAAAGCTGTCTTGGGCTGTTCTCTTGAGACTCGCGCTATATCATTTGCGCGGGGAGTGTTGTGCGATTCTGTCTCGACCTGGCGGTTCGCGGAGATTCCACTTACAAGCAGGGGGTCACTGGTTCGAATCCAGTAACGCCCACCATTGGGGTCATGAGCCACCTGAAGCACGGCAGCACGTTCCGCGTCGCGCCGCCGACGCACAACAGTCGCAATCAGGAGGGGGAGAGATGACGCAGGCGAGCGCAGAAGGACGCAGCGTCTGGCGGCGGATCGGTGAGGTGGCACTGAGAATCCTCGCCTTCTTCGTGATTCTCGAACCCATATGGATGCTCCTGCCGTTCGCCGGGTTCCTGTACGGCTCCGGCCTGCGGATTGAGGAACTCGGGCGGCATCCCACCACAGCGTGGCTGACGCATTTCGTCTTCCCCGTGGGCACGCTCGGCTGGTGTGGCCCCAGCATGGTCGTGGTCGGCTTCCTGCTGTTCCTGGCCGCCGCCTTCCAGATTTACTCGGCCAAGATCCGCAAATCGGGATTGGTGACCACGGGGCTGTACCGCTTTGTGCGGCACCCCCAGTACATCGCGCTCACGCTCTTCGGCCTGGGCCTGCTGCTCGCCTGGGGCAGGGCGATCATGTTCCTCGCCTTCTTCCTGATGATGTTCCTCTATTACTACCTCGCGAAGAACGAAGAGGTCGCGTGCCTGCGTCTCTTCGGCGAGCAGTACGAGCGCTACCGCGAGCGGACATCGTTCATAGTTCCGGGCGACAGGTCGCTGCGTCCGCTGGGAGTATGGCTGTCGAAGCGTGACCTTCCGGCGCCGTTGCGAGTGGCGGGAGCGTTCGTGCTGACCATGAGTTTCTGTCTCGGGCTGATGTGGCTCATCAACGCGCTCAAGGCGGCTGTGGGGACGGTGCCGTACATGACGACAACGGTCTCGTTGGGGCCGGTGGATGAAGCAGCGGCGCAGCGAGCCAAGGACATTACAGCCGGCAAGACCGGCCCTGTGGCCTTCGTGCAGGCCGGCCGTGCGGCTGTAGTCCGCGGCCCCTGCCCCAACGCGGCCGCAAGCGGCTTTGCGGAACGGGTGCTGCAGCGGCTGAAGGCGTCGAAGGCGCTACAGAAGTTCCTCGGGTTCCTGGCTGAGCCCAACGGGGACGCTGCGCTCGTATTCTGTCTTCCCTTCGAGAAGCCCGACCAGCCGCGAACACCGGGCACGCGCGGCGGCGAGGGCGAGCGCCGTGGGCCGCCGCCTGACCCCGCTGGACCGGACCGTGTGCGGCTGATGCTCATGCGCTGCACGCTGGCGGAGGGCGCCAGCATCGAGGACGCTCTGCGAGACAAGTCCAAGCGCCAGGTTCGCGGCGCATGCATCGCGCCGGCCAATCTCGCGCGGCCGGACACGGAGGACATGGTGGAAGGTGAGGTCTTCACGCCGGGGCCGGGCTTCCCCGCGGAGCAGCGCTGGGATTTCATCATGGGCCAGCTCGCGGCGCGCCCGGCGTCCGGCACTGGACAAGGAACCGCGGCGGTCGTGCCGGGCCAGGCCGACACGACGCGGCTGGTGCTGGTGCAGGCGCCCGTGATGCGCACGCGCCGCGACCCGGCCTTTGCGAAGGAGATTCTGGACCGTCTCGTCGCGTCGCCGAAGTTCGTGCAGCGGCTGCGCGCCAGCGGCGCGGGCAACGAGGTGGTGCCGGTCGTCTTCCCGAGGCCCGGACCGAACTGGTACTCGGAACACCACGGCACGCCGCAGATCAGCGCCTTCGTCGTCCTGGCGCGGCTGCGCACTGCGGACTCTTCGCTCGACGAACTCTTCCAGCACGGCGGGCGCGAACTGCTGAGCGCCTTCATCGCGGACATAGACTTCAAGATTGATGCGTCACAGGACTCGGTGACCGAGATCGCCACAGTGGGGCCGGCCAGGGACCTCGACGAACGCTGGCAGTTCTTCCTGAGCGGCGTTGGCGGACCCACCAGCGTGTCGCGCCGCTGAGTGGCGCCACAGCAACTTCACTCGCGTTCAGTGTTCGTAACCGTTCACCCTCTCCCCCGCGGGGAGGGATCGGGCCGAGCTGGCGCAGGCCCGGACGTGAGCAAAGCGAACGCGGGGTGAGGGGGCGCCCTTGGTACGCCGGTCCAGGACTGAACCGTTGCCATTTTCATTTTTCATTTTGCGTTTTGGCTTTTGCATTGAGCTCTGGGTTGTCAACCATCCTGAATGGAACCGCGGGGAGCAGGACGGTCACTCTCTCTGGCGGCGGCGCATTGTTGGCCTTGGCAGGCGGCGGCTGGACCTTCGCAGGCGTTGGGGGTGGCGGTGGCGGAGGCGGCGTTGGCTTTCCGGTCTTGTCGTCGGCGCCGGGCGCGGCGTCCGTCCTGGGCGCTATCCTGAACTCGGTCATCGCGTCGTCCGCCGTCTTCTTCTCGTCCGGCTTCGGGGCATTCTTGCTGGACGGGTTGTTGGCCGCAGGCGCTGGATCGGGCTTGGCGGCAGGCGCAGGCGCGGGGGCCGGTTTGTCCGGCGCCTTCTTCTCGGCCGGTTTTGCGCTGGGCGCGGCGGGCGCCGGCGTGCCCGAGCCCGGCTTCTCCAGGGTCATCGTGCCGCTGAGGATCATGTTCTCTCTGAGCTTCGCCTCGACCTTCTCGTCCGCCTGCACGGCCACCTGCCCCGAATTCTTCCCCGCAGCGATCCACCCCCGTTTCAGGGTCACGCCCTTGGGCGCGTCCACGAGCTGCACGCGTATCGGGCCGTCAAAGCCCTTGCCGCGGATCACGGTGATGGGGAAGACCACCTCCTTCCCCAGCGGCAGTTCCAGGCAGCCGCTGGCGGGCAGCCGCGCCGAAATGCTGAACGGCGCCGCCGGCTTCGTGACCATCACCACCTGCTCCTTGCAGGGCACCAGATGCTGGTAGATGAAGGCCTGCATGAGGTCCTCAGCGGGCAGCGCCACACGGGAGACGGTTTTCCCGTCAACGGTCGCCGTTCCCCGCAGCGTGGGAACGATGGTTGCCACGGCGGCCTTCTCGGTGGCGGAGATGGTCACGCGGACCCTGTCCGTTCCCTGCGGGATGCCCGCGCCGTCGAGACACAGGCCGGACGACGGTTCGTCGAGCGCCAGCGCGATCTCGCCGGTGAACCCGTCCTTGCGGATGGCGTGCACGGTCAGTTGCGCGGACCCGCCTTTCGGGACGCTCACTGCCGAGGGGGTTGCGCGCAGCTCGAAATCCGGAGCGGGCGGGCTGATGCGAAGCCGGTACGCGTACTCGCTGCCGCCCTTGCCCTGCGTGTCGAATATCCTCGCGGTGTAGGTTCCGTCCTCCGGCAGCGTGCAGACAAGCTCCGAGTCGGCCACGTGCGTGAGCAGGCCTTCGCCCTTGTCTTTGATGTCGTCGTTTTCCCCGATCTTCTCGCCACGGCTGTTCAGAAGGACGACGCACGAGTCCAGGGGGGATCCCAGGCGTCGCGCCCGGACCTCGAGGCAGACGGCCTGCCCCTTCTTGCCGCCGAAGCAGTAGGAGTCCTTTTCCGCCGGCGCGCGGATGCACCCGTTGATGACCACGGGCAAGGTCACTTCCTGGGCCTGTCCTTCGCGGGAAGCAGCTTCGGTCGCGGAGATCTCCGGCAGGTCGCCGACCGCGAACGGGACGCGGTTCGAGGTCAGACCGCCCGTGGTGACGGAGACGTACTGGACGGAAGGCGCCGCCTGGTCCACGGCAACGGTGGTGGAAGTCATGGGGATGTTCTTCCCGCACAACTGCACGGTGACGGGCTTGTCGCCGCGTGGCGCCCCCAGCGGGGACACGCTCGTGATGAAAGGCAGTTCGCCGATCCGCACGCGGTACACAAAATCCTCCCGCCCGCGGTAGATCGAGTCCCGGATTTCCAGCGTGTACTCGCCGTTGGCCGGAACGTCATAGAACAGGACCGGATCCTGGTTGAACCTGAACTCGTCCGCGACCGCCACCTCCTTGCCCTGCGCGTCGTACAACGACAGGATCGCCTGGAACCAGCCAGGCACCGCATCGGCAATGTACGGGATCAGCGCGCGTGCGGAGGCTTCGATGACCAGGTGCTGCCCCCGCTTGGCGGAGAACTTGAACATATCCACGTCGCCGGGCATGATCTGTCCGTTCGCCACAACCGGAAGCGGCGGAAGCGGAACCGCCACATCCCTCTTGTTGTTGGGCTCGGTCTCGCGCACCTCCTTCAACTCGCCGACCTGGAAGATCAGCTTGTTCGTCAGGCCGTCCGGAGTGACGAGGCAGATTTCGCGCGAAACCGGCTCGGCATCGCGCGCCATGGTGATCTTGAGTGTCACGATCTCATCAATGACCGTTTGGTTCTTCTTCCGCTGCTTCTTGTTCTTCTCAGTGCCGGCCGCGGGGTCCTTGGAATCGGTCACCAGGACGGAGACGCCTTTCCCGGAGACGATGGCGGCAGTTGCTCCATAGATGTCTTCGCCGCCGGTCTTCACTTCGAAGGTCGTGCCCCGCTGGCCGCCGGCTGGATAGATGTATCCAATATGCGGGTGCTTGTCCGCCGTGCCACTGCGGGCTTGCCCCGCAGTGCCAAGCCACGCGGCCAGGATGCACGGGATGAAAAGTGTCCTTCTCATCACATGATCTCCTTCAGCAGGCCGCCGGTCTCTTTCGCCGGAATCTCGTTGGCCGCGAGCGGCGACACGGAGACCGTTGCTCCCTGGGGAGTGGTCAGCGTGGCGTCGGCGTCAATGCCGAACAGCGCGTACATGCTGCCCAGAAGGTCCCACGGGTAGATGGGGCGCTCGACAGCGGTTTCACCGTGTTCGTCCGTCTTGCCGACGACCGTGCCGCCGCGGAAGCCGCCGCCGGCCACCAGCGCCGAGAAGGCCTTCCCGTAATGCCCGCGGCCGCCGTTCCACGGCGCTTCCCACTGGACCTTGGGCGTGCGCCCGAATTCGCCGCTGACCCAGACAATCGTGCTGTCCAGCAGGCCGCGCTCGGAAAGCTCCTGCAACAGAGCGGACAGCGCCCTGTCGAGTTCGGGGAGTTTCCGGCCCATGGCCTCGAAGTGCTGCTTGTGCGTGTCCCAACCCTCATGGTTGATGGTGATGAACGGCACGCCGCGCTCCACGAGCCGCCGGGCGAGCAAGCAGGATTGGCCGAACTTGCTGCGCCCGTACCGATCGCGCACGTCGCTCTTCTCTTCGCTGAGGAGGAACGCCTTGCCGGCATCGCCCAGGATCATCTCGTAGGCCTGCTGCTGGCTGACATCCACGCTTTTCACCAGCGTGTTGTCGCCCATGGCCTTCGCGAAACTGTCAAGCTCACCCAGCAGCGTCCTGCGGTCCTTCTGCCGTTCAGGCGTGATGCCCACGGCCATGACCCCCTCGACCAGGAAAGGATCCCTGCTGGGGTCGCCACCCGTCGAGAAGGGCTTGAACTTCGACGGCAGGAAGCCGGCTTCGGAGAAGCGGCCCTGCGGCGTAGTCAGGGTGATGTAGGGCGGCAGGATGCCCTTGTAGCCGGCGCTGTAGCCTCTGAAGTATGAGACCATGGCCCCGATGCCGGGGTACACCAGGTCGCCGCCGGGTTTCCGGCCAGCCTGGACCAGGTAGGCGGCCGTCTCGTGACCATTGTTGCCATGAGTCATGCCGCGGAGAAGCGCATACTTGTCGGCCATTTTCGCCAGGAGCGGCAACATCGGGCTGACCTGAATCCCGTCCACGTTGGTGGGGAGCGCCCTGCCGTAGGGGCCGCAGTAATCGCGGCCGGCGGCAGGTTTCGGGTCGAACGTATCCACGTGCGACGGCCCGCCCCACAGCCATATCTGGATGGCGGCCTTTGCTTTGGCCACGGGCTTGGCTGCTGGCCTGGGTGCAAGAGCGGGGCCTATCGTCAGGGCATCGTCGCCCATCGCCCGCGTGCCGAGCCCCTTGGCCAGTGACAGCCCGACCGCGCCGCATAGCCCGCGCGCGATGAACTCACGTCGTGTGGCGGGCGGGGTGACCTGTTCCATGTGTCCAGCTCCTCAGAACTCTTGCCGACAGTATGCCTGCGCTGCCTCAATCCTCAAGCGTCAAGTCCCAATCCTCAGTGCCTAAGTACAAACTCCTTCGAGTTCATCAAGGCCCAAACCAGGTCGCAGAACGCCTCGTACGGGGTGCGTTTGGGCGACCTCAGGTAGACGTCGGCGATCCGCTTCTCGTCATCGGTCGGGAAACGGGAGAGAACCCGGATGTAGAGGTCCTCAACCACATTCGGTGTCAGCCGCCCCGGTGTCACACCTGACTGCTGCTTGCGGCCCGCCGATCCCTGTGCCGGCGTGCCCGTGGCCAACTGCTGGAGCACCTTGCTTTGCTCGATCTTCTTCTGAATGTGGCTCGAATTCAGCAGGTGCTGCGCCTGGAACACCGAAGGCACCGCCGTCCGTTCCGACTCGAACGAGGTATTGCGCGGAGGACGGCCGAACATCTCCAGGAACGGCGACTCAATGCTGCCGTCGGCCACGGAGATCGCGCGCTGGTCGTTGGGCAGGAACGTAAAGGGCTCCGGGATGGGGCTGGAGTACTTCTCGCCGCTGCCCGTGATCTGGTTGATGGCATCGAGCAGCGGCTCCGCGTCCAGCCGCCGAACCCGGTAGTGGCTGAAACCCGTCTCGTCCGACGCATTCCAGCGGTTTGGCCGCGACGAAAGCTGATAGGTCCTGGAGTTGAGAATGAGCCGGTAGATGCGCTTGAGGTCGTACTTGCTGCTGGCCAGTTCCTTTTCCAAGTACGCCAGCAGCGCGGGGCTCCACGGCGGATTCGAGGGCTTCATGTCATCCGGCTCGTGGACAATGCCCCTTCCCATCAGCCAGAACCATGTCCGGTTCACGATGCTCCGTCCAAACCAGGGATTCTCTGGAGCCGTCAGCCAGTCGGCGAACACAACTCGCGGGTCCGTGTCCGGCGCGATCTCAAGGGGCGTCCCGCCGAGCGGCGTCGGCACTACCGGCTTGCCCGTCTTCGGGTGCAGCAGTTGCCCCTCAGGCTTGAAGAAGACGATCTCTTCCTTCCACTCGTCGGTGATCTTGTAACCCGCCTTGGCGAAGAAGGCAGAGAACCCCAGCATCTGCTCGTCCGTCAACCCGGCGTCGTTGAGACGCAGGCCCATGAACACGAGCGCAACGTTCTCGGCAATGCGTTGCGGAGATCGTTCCTGAAACGCGCGGTAGAAGTTCGCGGGCGGCACGCGGAAGTTGCTGCCGCTGGAAGTCAGCAGTTCCCGGGCGAACTGGTCGTAGGGCTTGTTGTCCCGGACGCTGTCCCGGATCCAACGGTCATAGGCCTGGACGGCGTTCGGCCACAGATTGCTTGGGAATTCCGACTTCACCCGAAGCAGATCGCCCCACTTCAGCCCCCAATAGTCGCCAAACTCACCGCGGCATAGCAGGTCGTCAATCAGCTTGGCCCGCTTGTCCGGAAGCTTGTTGGCGAGGAAGCTCCGCGTCTCTGACGGGGTCGGCAGGGTTCCGATAACATCCAGATGGACGCGCCGAAGAAAGACCTCGTCCGAACACTTCTCCGAAGGCGGAATCCCTTCCTCCAACAGCCTGACCAGCACCAACTCGTCAATCCGGTTCGCCGGCTTGAAACTGTCAAAGAGCTGCTCTTGCGACGGCGAGGGCGTGCCCTGCCGACTTGCCGTGGCTGCGCCGTACCCGCGCGGTTGGGCGAACACGGGAGCCAGCAGAACAAGAACCGTGGCAAGCTCCCTCACGTTCGTCATCGGTCGCCCCACTGTACCGCCGGCGTCTCGCCGGCATTGTACCGCCGGCGCGATGCTGCTATCTGTATGACGGGCTTCAAGTTCCAACTGCTGCAGCGTTATTCGGCGCTACCGTGTCAGTGCTTGAACCAATTCGCTCTCCACACGCGCCAGTTTGAACGTGACGTTGCCGTGCTCGCTGGCGGCGCGTTCCAGTGGCAGCGCGGCGCCGGTGCCGTCGGTGGGGTTAAGCCAGAGGACTTTGTGAGGCGGCAGGGCGCGCGTCAAGTCCGGTGTATCGAAGTGCTCGAGCACTCCCGGCAGGAAATGCGCGAAGTTCCAGACGCGGCCCGCGCTCGTCGTCAGCTCGCTCCAGCTTAGCGGAGTTCGGAAGAGGACCACCCGCCGGAAAACGCCGGGCTCCAACGCGGCAGCCAGCAGCGCGGCGAAACCTATCCCGCCTTCCGCTATGAGGTCAATCTCTTCCGCGGCGGCCGTTGTGCTCAAGACATGCGCGGCCTGGAGCAGGTCCGCGGTGCGCAGGCCTGACAGCGTGCGGCCCTGGTGCAGAACCAGCCGTGCGAGGTCGGCCTGTTTGCCCTGGAGCAACGGTGCGAGAAATACACTGTTGGGTTCCGGCTCCGGCGTGGCGCTGACGCCTGTGCCGCGGAGATCCACACGCGCCACCCGCAGCCTGGTGCGGGAAAGTGCGCTGAACAGCGGCGAATGCTCCGCGCCGGTGGAGCCGTCTTCATGAACGAGCAGCGCCACAGATTCCCCCGCGCCGGACCAGACCAGGCGCAGCGGCACGCAGCCTTCGCCCTCCCACACAATCTCAGCGCCAGTTGTTCGCACGTTCCGCGGCGCGCGCCGGAGCGATTCCTCGGTCTCGCCGAGCGTCTTCAGGACGGCCGCGCGCAAAGATGCGCCCTGTAACGGCGGACGCTGCCGGGCCAGCGCCGCCGTTCGTTCGCGGATCAGGTCGAACGGTCCCTTGCCGAGGCCGTCCAGGTGGACATTACCCGTGAACGTGGTCCACAACTCGCGCTCGGAGCAGACCGGCAGATGGTCGGCGTGCTCGGCGTCCGGGATCGTGTGCGCCTCGCCGCGCAGATGCCGCAAGACGAACTCGGCCACCATTCTCCGGCACTCATGCGAGAAGCCATGCTCGCCTTGGGCCACGGCGGAGGCGATGAGGCAGCCTTTGCCGAAAACATTCCAGAACGGCCGGTAGAAACTCGCCACCTTGGCCGTGTCGTGCTTGTCTTCGCTGGTGGCGATGATGAATAGCGGCTTCGGCGCCACACAGATCAGCAGGTCATTCGGCGAGATGCCGCGATTGACCGTGCCGAAGAGACTCTGGTCGGCGTCTCCGCCGCTCAGCGCCCGGTCGCTGCTGACGATCGAGACGGGAACCGCCAGTGCCAGGCGCTCATCGAGGGCCGCGAGCAGACGCGTGTCCGTGCCGCCGCCGCTGGCGCCGCAGGCCCCGATCTTCTCCGCAATGACGTCCGGGCGCGAAACAAGCAGGTCGAGCAACCGCTTTCCGGCGACGGCCGTGAGCGCGTGTTGGTGGACTCCGCAGAGATAGCCCGGCTCGCCGATGATGCAGTGCGCCGACGTAACGTTGTTGGCGGCCCAGAAGCCATGCGTAGGCGCGCCCTGCAGCGGATACGGCCGGGGCTCGCCGGCTGGATGCGCCTCAGCCAGACGGCGCATCGCGTCGCGTATTGCGGTATTGACCCACGGGATGCGCTCGCCCTGCCCGCACGCGTCGAACGTGGCGCAGATGACGCCCCGGCGCGCGAGAAGACGCATCAGGCGCTGGTACATCGGCAAGGCCTTGCCTTCCCACCAATGGCCGACTGGCATCACGAGAGCCGGACAGCGTCCCAGGTCGCGCGCAGGACGGTAGAGCAGCGCAGGAACCCAGAAATCCGCAAAGGCTTCGTAAAGGAATTTCTCGATGACGACACCGCCAACTTCCACCACACCCGAGCGCAGGACCGCCGGCGGCGCGTCGGTTCCCGCGCGGTCCAGAACGTACGAGCCGAAAACCTCGCGCGCCACCGCGCGCAGCTCTTGCTGAAGCGCGTGCACGCGCTCCGGCGTATCAACGCGTTTGTAGCGCGCCTCGCGCTCGTCGAGCAGACGATTGCCGGAATCGAGAAAACAGTCGTACAGCGTGGGCATGTGCGGCTCCCGCAGGTACATGCGGAATTCAGGACCATGGTAGGACCGGCAACGCGAGACGCAATGTGCGGTTTGTGCCGAGCGGGGTTTCCGGCGCGGCTTGTCCATTATGCGAGAAAGAGTCTTGGCCCATTCCCCCATGTGGAATATGCTCATGGGCCGCAGCCGGTGCGTGTGTGGTGTTTGGGAGGATGCTTATGACGAGCGCAAAAGCATGGTGCGTGGGGGCCGGGTTGTCGCTTTCAGCCCTGCTGGCCTGCGCGGGTGAGGAGTACGAGTTCCTGGGCTTGAGCTCGGGCGGCTCGATTTTCATGGCGAGCTGCTCGCCGCACGACACCAAACTCCTGACGGTGGCCACGGACATGAGCGGCGCGTTCATCACGTACGATGCCGGCGCCAAGTGGCACATGGTTGATTTCCGCCAGTTGTCGAACTCCAACTCGTGCGCCGCCGCCTTCCACCCCACCAAGCCCGAGGTCATCTACTGGGTCAAAGAGACGGAAGTGCGGGTCAGCAAGGACAAGGGCGTCACGTGGGCGCCGGCCGGCGCCGACCAGCCATGGCGGAAGCAGGGCGCCGTCGTGCGCATCTGGCTTGATCCCGATTACCCCGAACGAATCTTCGTGGGGGTCGCGAGCAAGGACGCGGGCCAACTGTACCTCAGCGAAGACGAAGGCAAGTCCTGGCGCGCCTGCCCGTCCATCGCCGGACGCGTGTTCCGGGTGGCGGTGGAGCGCAAGAGCCCGGCGGCCCAGCGTGTGTACTTCGTGGGCGCCAGTGACGGGTTCTACCGTTCCGACGACGGCGCCAAGACCTTCACGCTCAAGATGCAGGGACTCCCGCCCGGCGCGCTCACGGGTTTTGCCGCCGGCTCCGGCGAAAAGCAGACCATTCTGTATGCCGCCGTGCCGTGTGAACTGAAGGACGGCAAGCTGGCCGGCGGAATGTTCCGCTCCATGGACAAAGGCGAGAGCTGGCAGCGCTGCATGAATGCCAAGATCAACCAGGATACCAAGAAGCGCAGCGAGTGGGCTGCCGGCGATCTGCCGCAGTATAGCTGGCTGGCAGCGTGCGACAAAATGCCGGAGCGCGCGTACGTGTTCTGCAGCGGCACCTCGTATCATCCGCCGTGCCATGCCACCTTCTATCGCACCGACGATGCCGGCGAGAGCTGGCAGGAACTGTTCTTCTCCGATCCGCGCTTCAAGGAGAAGGGCATGGAATGTAATGTCGAGACCGATTGGGAGACCGAGAATTGGGGCCAGCGAGAACAGGGCGCGACCCGCGGCTGCGAGATCAACGCCGCAAACCCGGACATGCTCGTGATGGACCAGGGCCGCTCGATCTTCTACACCCTGGACGCCGGCAAGACCTGGAAGTCCCCCCACCGCGGGACCACCCGCGCGGATGCCGAAGGCCGTACGCATTGGGCTAACAGCGGCGAAGTGGTCACGAGCACGTGGAACTACTACATTGACCCATTCGATAAGAACCGTCACTACATCTGTTACACGGACATCGGCTTTGCGCGCAGCCTCGACGCCGGCCAGACGTGGCTGCCGGAGATGTTCCACCTTCCCAAGGGCTGGAGCAACACGACGTACGCATTGGCGTTCGATCCGGAGGTGAAAGGCCGCGTGTGGGGCGCGTTCTCGGCTTCCCACGACATCCCGAACTACAACGCCATCTTCGGCGGCCACAAGGCCACTCGGCCCGGCGGCCTCGCGATCTCCAACGACCACTGCGCCACCTGGGCCAAGCTCAAACTCCCGGTCGAACTGCCGTGCATGTCGGTCGTCGTTGATCCGAAAAGCCCCAAGGAAAAGCGGACGCTCTATGCGTCCGTCTTTGGCGGCGGCGTTCTCCGGTCCACCGACGGCGGCGAGACGTGGGAGGCCAAGAGCAACGGCCTGGACCCGGACAAGCGCTGCCTGAAGCTGATCCTGCACCAGGACGGAACGCTCTTCGTCGCGTCCACAGGCAAGAACAAGAATTCCCCCGCGGGCTCGGGCGTCTTCCGTTCCGCCGACAAAGGCGAGACCTGGACCAAGATCACCGCGGGCCAGCCGTGGGACTGGATTCGCGACTACACGGTGAAGACGGATGACAGCCAGACCGTCCTTGTCCCCACCTCGCGCGTCGAGCCCGGACTGCATCGCACCACGGATGGCGGCAAGACCTGGCAGACGATCTATAAGAACGCTAAGGAAAACTACTTCTTCGGCGCATTCTACCATCCCACGAACAAGGGTTGGATCTACCTGACTATCGTCGAGGGGGCTGTCGAGGCCAGCATGTACCTGAGCAAGGACGACGGCGCGACCTGGCTACCGTTCACGAAGCTGCCCTTCGGGAGTATCCAGCGGATCACCTTCGACCCTGACGACCCGAAGCGCATGTACCTCTCCACCTTCGGTGCCTCGATCATCAAGGCGCCAACAGAACCATAGCCGCGCGTGGCGAAGGCGTTCCTCGCTTGCGTAGCGGGAAAGGGCGAAAACATGCCGACAATGACCGCAAGACTGTCGTTCGGCCCGGCTGACCACGGGGTCGCCTGGGCCGCCAGCCGGCTCCCGCAGGCTGTCATCGCCGATGATGGCATCCGCAGCGGCGCGACCGCAGTGCAGTTGGCACGCTTCGCGGGCGCCGCGGGCCCGGACGACTACGCCGTCCGCTTCCGCGGCAAGGACAGGGCGGAAGTAGCCGGCAACTCCGCGGTGGGGATGATCTCCGGCCTATTGAGATTGCGCGACATCCTTTGCGGCGGCCGGCGGAAGGACTTCACCGCCAACCTGCGCCTGCGCACGCGCAATTACAAGCATGAGCTGCAGCTTGACCCTTCCAGCCCGCGCTGGGTCGGCAACTACACGGATGAGATCTGGGAAACGCTCTGCCGGCAGATTGCCGGCCACCAGTTCAACGGCCTGGTCTTCTACGCCGGCTACCACTTCTTTGAATATGTCTTGGACTACGCGGAGTACCCTGACGCCGCAAGCCACGACGCCACAACGCGCGCCGCGGTGCGCGCCGCGGTGCAGCGCGGGCTGGCCATCGCCCACCGCTACGGGCTCAAGACCTTCTTCCAGCACTACGTCGGGCATTTCACGCCGCAACTGGCGCGGAAATATCGGATCCCTACCACCGGGCGTTTCAGCACCGTGGAGCACCCCGAGGTCGAGCGTTACTGCCGCTATTGCTACCGCGAGGTCTTTCGCCAGTTGCCCGATCTCGATGGACTGTACTTCAACTTCGAAAGCTACAGCAACGCCCATGAACATGTCCTGCGCACGGCGATCCTCGAGTTCAACCGCATGGCCCGCAAACCGATTGTCGTCTTCCGCCTGTGGGGCTACACCAGCTTCGAAGGCATGCAGCGCATGATGCGCGCCTACAAAGGCCGCATCATCCTGAGCCACAAAGTCATGGACACCAATGACGCATACTACCTGCCCGTCGCCGACAGCCGCGTCAGGGAATGGAAACAAGCCTTGGGGCAGCAGATCGAATTCATGTATTGCGTCGGGCCCTGCCACAACTGCGGCACAAACCTCTGCGATCAGCTCTGGTCCGATTACGATTTCATACAGAACCTCCTGGCGGACGCGCAGGCAAAAGGCGCCGATTCGATCTCCTTCCACAGCTACCGCGAGTTGTTCTCGGCCGATCTGCCCGATCCACACGGCGTATTCCCGGTGCATGAGAAAGCGATGAGCCGGCACAACTTCCTCCACCTGCAGGCTGTGGTGGATTACGCCAACCGCGTAAAGCGGCCGCCTGCCGGGCAGGCGGCGATCCTGGCCGCGCGCTGCGACGTGCCGCCTGCGGCTGGCAGAGCGCTCCACAAGGCCATCCGCGCCTCCAGCCAGATTGTGCTGCTGACCTACCAGCAGTTCTGGCTTACCTCGGCTTACGACGGGTTTCTCAACCGCGGCCGGTATTCGTGCATCCAGGAGCCTTTCTATTATTACCCGGTTACCGAGCTGAACCATCAGGCCCGCCGGCCGATGTGGAACGTAGGCTACGAGGGCGCCTGGGTCACGAAGACGATTGACGCGATCGTTACGCCGGACCGCCAGTACCAGTGCATCCTCGACTGCGTAGACCCCACGAAGCGCAAGGCCAGGCTCAACCCCGGCGTCATTGTAAGGCTGATGCAGAAATGCATTCGCGAGTCCGAGGAGGCGCTGCGCGCTTACGGACGCACGGCGGGCTCTGACGCGGCCACAAAGCTTGCGCCCTATATTCAGCAGAACGCTCTGTTAGGCAGATACGTCGGCGGTGAGGTCAAGGCGGCCATGGCGTTGTACTCGTTGTACTTTGCGCGCACGCGCGCCGGCCTGTTGGCCGCCGCAACAAAAGGGCTGGCGGAACTCGAAGCCGTCGCGAGGCTTGTCCTGAACCGCACGAGCACCGCGTTCAAGGTCGTGCGCCGCGTCACCATGCTGAACCTGAACCCGGATATTGAGATTGGCCTGGCCCGCGAGCTGCTGCAGCATCTCAAGGAAAAGTCGTTCCCGCCGGCGGCGTTTGCCGCGTATGCAGCCTCACGCCGGCACTTCAACGAAATCCGGCGCGTGATCCGGCCGTTCCGTCTGCATGACCAGACATCGCTGGGCCACGCGCGCAGATGCCTGCAGAAGGCTCTGGCCGGCGCCGATGCGGCCCTGGCCGGGCTGCAGGCGCCGCAACACGAGAAGTTCGCCGCGAATGTTCGGCGCTGGCGGGACTACCTTCTCTATGAGCAGCAGGGCATGACGCCTCCGCGGATCACCTGCGACGATTCCAGCGGGCCGCTTCTGCAACTGCGTCACGATGACTGTTTCCGCGCGGGCGAGGATTTCCTCGAAGACTTCCTCGGTTTCTTCCGGCCGCTTGACTACAAGCGGGAGGAGAAGCTCTTCGTGCGCGTGTTCCGCACCCGGGACGCGCTGGCGGTTACGTTGCGCGAAGAGTGCACGGACGTTGCCGCGCGCAGAGCGCTGTGGGCCAAATGGAAAGGCTCGGGCAGCGACTCGTTCGTCATGCGCGTGTCCGTGGACGTGGAGAACAAAGGCCGAGAGGGAACTACGTTCATCGTCTGGCCGGAAGGCAGCAGCGTCTCGATGGATGCACGGGCGCACTTGCCCGTCCGCACGGCGTTCAACGCCGCGCGCGACCATTGGGAAACCACGGTCTGGTTGCCCTTCAAGCTGCTGGGCCGCACGCCGCGCAAGGGCGACGTCTGGGGCTTGAACCTGAACGCCAGCCCGTATGTCAACGGCAACCGCGCCTACACCTGGGCGCCGCAATACGACTGCAATAACCCGAAGCTGTACGGGAAGATTACGTTCGCCGGTCCACGGCGCCCCTAACGTTTGGCCGGCGCCGGCGACCAGAAGGGATCGCCGGCGGGGATAAACTGGATGGGCACCTCCGCAATGAACCCCTTGAGCCAGTTCGCACAATGCTCCATGCCGGCTTCCTCCGAGTTCGCGTGCCCCAGCAGGACAAGCGCCTTGGCTTTGCCGGCCGTGACGGCATCGCGCACGTACTCGACGGTCTCCCACTCCGGCGTTTCGCCCGCCAGCACCGCGTCCACGTCGTCCCGCTGCAGCATGCGGATCTGCCCGGCGGAGCCGCTTGCTCCGGGCAGCATCCCCACCGTCCTGACCTTCATCTGCGGCTCGCCGACCACGCGGATGACGGAGGCGCGGAGTTTCTCCTTGAGTTCTCCGGCCATGCTCTGCAGCGTGGTCCCGGGCAGTTCAAAGACGGCGTCCTCGCCGGGGCGGAGGTACTTCTCCCAGCCGAGCTGCCTGGCCACGCCTTCGTTGATGCCATCCGGCTGCCGGCGATGCCAATGGTCGTGAAAGCGCCAGACGACCATGCCGTGTTTCTCGATGAAGGCCCGCTTCTC
>JAPLOD010000385.1 GCA_026692735.1 Planctomycetota bacterium
ACGGCGCCGCCTACGAAACGCGGCCCGTCTTCGTGCGCCCGGGCTGGAACCGCAACCTGCGCATCCCCCTCAATCTCGGCGACATGAAATCCGGCGCCAGCAAACAGCCGTGGAAGGAATACGACACCCCCTTCGAGCCGCGCAACGATATCCAGCGCATTACCTTCCTCTTCTATAACCTCGGCGACAGCGGTGCCGTCAAGCTCGGCCCTCTTAAGCTCGAACAGCAATGACGGTCAACATATTGCAGTCCATGCCGGCAGGCGTAGAATGAACGTGTGAAGACTCTTCGGACAGGTTCAGCCAAGAAGACGCTGGCGGCGTTCTGGGCTGCATGACATGGCCAACCCCGGTGAGACCACGCCCTGCCCCTGGCTCCACTGCCGCCTCCCGACCGCCATCGTGTTGGCATTCCTAACGGGCTGGCTGACACTGAGGAACCTCACCGCCGTCTACAGCGGAGACGGCTCCTACTACAACTACGGCTGGCCGTGGCGGCGCGTGCTCACGTACCACGGCCAGATCGTCTCTTCGGCGGGCGCGTTGATAGCCACTGCCGTCAACGCCGTCGCCTGTCTGGCGATCCTCCTCGTCGTGTCCCGCCTCTGCGAATGGCTCATCCGCCGCTGGGACCGCCTGCGCTGAAGTGGCTACTTGCCCTCGATCTTCTTCACCGCCTGTTCCGCCGCCTCCTTTACCGCCGCGTTCGTGTCGCTCTGCAGTTTCTTCAGAGCTTCCAGCGCGTCCTTGGCGGCCGGGCCGATGGCGCCCAGGACCGCCGCCGCGCGTTCCCGCGCGTCGGCATCGTCCGCTTCCTTCAGCATGTCGGTCAACGGCTCCACGCCCTCCTTGGCGTTCGGCCCCAGGCCGATCAGCACGTCCGCTGCCAGCGAACGCACGTTCTTGTCGTCGTTCGTCAGCAGATCAACGAGGTCCGTCGTCGCGCTCGCCGCGGCCGGCCCGATCTTCTTGAGTATGCTCGCGGCCATCCGCCGCACCGGCTTCTCCTCGTGGTCCAGGTACTGCACCAGGTCGTCCGTGGCGTCGGCCGCGTCCGGCCCCAGGTTCTCCAGCACCGCCGCGGCCAGCCGCCGCGTCCCCTTGTTCTCGTTGTCCAGCAGGAACGCCAGGTCGGTCGCCGCCTCCTTCGCCTTCGGCCCCATGGCTTTCAGTATGTCGCAGGCGGCCCTCTTCACCGCTGGCCGGTCATCCCCCAGCGCAGTACCCAGCGCGCCCGCCGCATCGGCGCCGAGCGCCAGAAGCTGCTTGCTGGCCGCTTCGTTGACCGCCGCGTCCGCTGACGCCAGGTCATCAATGAGTTTCTCGACCACCTTGCTCTCCAGGACAAGCGTGAGCGCCCGGGTCAGACCCGTGCGTGCTTTCTCGCGCTCGGCGGCGTCCTTGGCGTTGATCTTGCTCATCGTCTCCGTGTAGATCTGCTCGCTGCTCTTGCGGATGTCGGCCAGGGCGTCGGCCAGGCCCTTCACCGCGGCCTCGCGAGTTGCCGCGTTCTCCGCATTCAGCTCCTCATTCACCTTCGGCAGGTACGGCTTGCCGCTTTTCGCGATCTGTTCCTGGAGGCCCTTGAGCAGCTTCTTGGCGGCCTCCTCGCGCACCTTCGCATCCGGCGAGCTTACCTCCACCAGCACCTTCGGCAGATCGGGTATGTCAGGATTGGCGCCGGGAGCCCCGGCGGGCTTTGGTGCTTCTGTGCCCTCGCCGGCGAGACCCGGACACTGCCGGAAACACGCCAGCATAAGGATCGCGATACACGCGTGGCACAACTTCATGGTTCTTCTCCTCGGGTACCTGCCACCTCGCCAGGCAGCAACGCTGTTGCCTGGACGGTCCACTGCAGTATACCTTCAACGTCTGTCCTGTCATCATGCAGTGTGGTGCGGCCGTCCCAGCGGCTGCCCCGCTCTGAACACCGTCGTGGAGAGGACATCCATGCCTCCGGACTCGGACCAGGGCCTGCTCGCCGGCACCGTGGCGCTCATCACCGGCGGCGGAACCGGCATCGGGCGCGGCATCGCTCTGGCCTTCGCGCGAGCGGGCGCGTCCGTGGCCGTCGCCGGCCGGCGTAAGGAACCTCTCGCCGCCGTTGTGGCGGAGAGCGCCGCGGTGGGCGGCAAGGCCATCGCCATTCCCGCCGACGTCACCCAACCCGCTGAGTGCCGGAACTTGGTGCAGGAGTGCGTCCGCCAGTTGGGCCAGTTGCACATCCTCGTCAACAACGCCGGCATCGCGCGCCTCGGCGCGCTGGAACAGACGTCCGATGAGGACATCGCGCGGCTCCTCGACGTGGACCTGCGCGGAGTGATCCTGATGAGCAAGTACGCGATCCCCGAGCTGAAGAAGCATAAGGATTCCGGCAAGGCCGCCATCCTGAACATCGGCACGGCCACCGCCGTCGCGGCCGTCAGGAACTTCGCGCCCTACGCCGCGGCCAAGGCTGGCGTTGTCCATTTCACGCGCTGCCTCGCCCTCGAACTGGCCGACGCGCGCGTGCGCGTCAACTGCATCAACCCCGGCCCGGCGGATACGCCCCTCTTCGGAACGATGCTGCCGCCCGCCGCGCTGAAATTCGCGCTCAAGACCCTCGCCGGCCAGACGCCGCTGGGCCGCGTGGGCCAGCCGGACGACATCGCCGAAGCCGCGCTGTTCCTGTGCAGTCCGCGCGCGGCCTGGGTTACGGGCGCCGTGCTGGCGGTGGACGGCGGCGCCAGTCTGGTATAGCACCATACGCGATCGAGGGTTCATGATACGTGCTACGAGACGCGGGATACGGGATGTGCAGGATGCAGGATCAGCCAGACGGCATCCCGCATCTGGCATCTCGTATCCGGTATCCGGTATCTGGTATCCGGTATCCGGTATCCGGTATCTGGTATCTCGTATCTCGTATCCGGTACCTGGCATCCGGCATCCTGTACCATTTGAGACAACGGAGGCATCGCAATGGGCTGGCAAGACGATCTGATCAAGGCGCTGAAGTTCGAGCACCCCGAGTACATTCCCATCAGCATGGGCGTGCTGCCCGCGGCCTGGATAAAGCACCGCAAGAAGCTCGACGCCATCGCGCGGCGCCATCCGTTGCTCTTCGGCGAACCGCGCGAGCGCGACTACGACGCCGTCGGCGGCACCTACGTTGCCGGCACGCACGTGGACATCTGGGGCTGCGTTTGGAGCAACGTCGCGCACGGTATGGAGTCTATCGTCACGAAGCATCCCGTGCCGACGCGCGCCGACGTGCATACGCTCAGGCCGCCCGCCAAGGTCACCGGCCACCTGCCGCACGGTTTCATGTACCTGCGCCTGTGCGACCTGCGCGGCTTTGAAGAGATGATGATGGACTTCGCCGAGGAGCCGCCCGAACTGCAGATGCTCCTTGACATCGTCTTCCAGCACAACCTGAAGGAACTGGAAGAACTCCTCAAGCGGCACACCGGCCCCATCATCTACTTCGGCGACGACCTCGGCATGCAGCACGGCCTGCCCATCAGCCCCGCGAAGTGGCGCAAGTATCTGAAGCCCTGTTACATGGCGATGTACGGCCGCTGCCGTGAGAAGGGCCTGTTTGTCTACATGCACACGGATGGCCACATCGTCGAGATCATCCCCGATCTGATTGACTGCGGCGTGAACGTCGTCAACCCGCAGATTCGAGCCAACGGACTGGAGGACCTCGCGCGGGTCTGCAAGGGCAAGGTCTGCGTGGACCTCGACCTCGACCGCCAGTTGTTCCCCTTCTGCAAGCCGAAGGACATTGACCGCCACGTCCGCGACGCCGTCGAAGCCCTTGGCAGCCCCGCCGGTGGCCTGTGCTTGAAAGCGGAGATCGGCCCCGACGTTCCGCTGCCGACCATTGACGCCATCTGCATGGCGCTGGAGAAGTACCGTGCCTACTTCAGATAAAGGGGGTGCATTCGTGACGTGTCATTGCTGCCTGCCGTTCCTGGTTCTGTCCTGTTTCCTGGTCACGCAGGCATTCGCCGCCGACATCGTCCAGGAACGCGGCGGCGTTCCCAATTTCTTCCGCAAGCTGGCCAAAGCCAACCGCGGCGAGAAGAACGAGAAAGGTGAGGACGTCCTCAGCCGCGTCGTGTATCTCGGCGGCTCGATCACCGAGGGCGCGGGCGCAAGCAAGCCCACGCTGTGCTACCGCGCGCTCCTGACCGCACGCCTGCACGCGCTCTATCCGAAGGCCACGCTCTTCGAGACCAACGCCGCCATCGGCGGGACCACCTCGTGGCTCGGCGCGTTCCGTTTGCGCGCCGATGTGTTCGATCACTGGGTGCCGACCGATCTGGTCGTCATTGAGTTCGCTGTCAACGACGGCAGTTCGCCGGAGCCGCAGGTGTACGCCTCGATGGAAGGCATCGTGCGCCAACTGCTGGCCCAGAACCCGTTCTGCGACATCCTCTTCGTCTACACCCTCGCACAGGACCAGATAGAAGCCTACAAGAAAGGCGAGCTTCCCGACCGCATTAAGTGGCACGAGAAGATCGCGGAACACTACGGTATTCCGAGCGTCAACGTGAGCCAGTCCATCGCGCAGAAGGTCATCGCCGGCGAGCTGAAGTTCGAGGAATTCGCCAAGGATGGCGTGCATCCTACCGACAAAGGCTACGCGTTGTACATGGAAGCCCTGGCGCCGTTCGTCGCGCGCTGCAAGGACGCCGCGGAACAGCCTGCCGCGCCGGTCAAGCACGTCATGCCCAAGCCGTTCAGCGACCGCGCCATGGACAAGGCCAAGATGATCCCCTACGAGAGAGTAACGCTCGACGACAAATGGAAGATCGGCCAGGAGAGTCCCGTTGGCAGGTTCTTCCACGTCGCGGCCTCCGACACGCCCGGCGCGACGATCGCCATTCGCTTCAAGGGCGACTGCATCGGCTACTTCGATACGATCGGTCCCGACACCGGCGACCTTGAGTTCTCCCTCGACGGCGGCGACTGGAAGCCGCGCTCGAACTGGGACATCTGGGCGAAGGGGGGCTATCGCCCGCACTGTCGCATCGTCGCCGAGGAACTCGACGCCAACGCCGTCAACGAAGTGAAACTGCGCATTGCGGAGAAGCAGCCGCCGGAGAGCAAAGGCCGCTTCTACCGCCCCGCATTCTTCCTCGTCAACGGCGACCTCGCGACCGACGATCCGTACAAGGGCATGACGCCGCTGCAGCGCCTTGATGCGCTCTACGGCGCAATGGAACCCGTGAAGTTCGTGCCGCCGGCGGACCGTTGGAAGTATCTTCCCGAGACCATGAAACGGCTGAACGACGGCGGCGCGCTGCGCATCGTCATGCTCGGCGACAGCATCATCGGCGACACCAGCAGTTCGCAGTGGGACAAGCTGCTCGAGCGCCTGTACCCGAAGTGCAAGGTTGTGAAAGTGACGTCCGTTCGCGGCTCCACGGGCTGCTGGTGGTACAAGGATGAGAACCGCGTGCAGGAGTGGGTCCTGAAGCACAAACCGGACCTGCTGCTGATCGGCGGCATCAGCCAGCGCGGCGATATCGAAGCGATACGCTCGGTCATCAAGCAGGTCCGCGCGGCGGCGAATCCCGAGATCATGCTGATGACCGGCGCGTTCGGCGAGCTCAACCCGAAAAAGGGCAAGGACTGGAGGAACATCCCTGGCCCGAACGGCGCCGACTACGGGGCCAGGCTGATGCAACTGGCGGCCGACGAGAAATGCGAGTTCCTCGACATGACCGCCGCGTGGGGCGAGTACATCGCCGAGTCGGCGCGGGCCATGGGCTGGTTCAAGCGCGATCCGGTCCACGGCAACGAGCGTGGCTTCCAGATTCTCGGCCGCATACTCGAAAAGTACTTCGCGCCGAAATAATGCGAGGTCTGCCACATGAAGCTCTGCCTTTTATGCCTCCTCGTGTTTCCCGTGTCATCCGTGGCCTTCGCCGCGGAGAAGGAACCCATGGCACAGGCCATGCGCCTTGAGCTCACTGCCCCGATTGACTCGTGGGACGAAGCCATTCCGCTCGGCAACGGTCTGCTCGGCGGGTTGCTCTGGGGCAAAGCCAACACCATCTGCCTCTCGCTCGACCGCGGCGACCTCTGGGACGAACGCCCCGCCGTCGAAAAGGAATGGTGGAAGAAACGCACCTACGCCAAGGCCGCGGAATTGGCGGCCAGGAAAGAGTTCGGGACGGTCAACAACTGGTGGGACAGTCCGTACAACGGCGCCACGCCGACGAAACTGCCCGCCGGCCGTCTGGAGATTACGCTCGACCCCGCGCAGCAGGTCACGTCCTTCGACCTCGACTTCGCCGCCGCCGAAGGCCACGCCAACTTCGCCAACGGCCAGAAGCTCGACGTCTTCTTCAGCGCCGCGCAGCCCGTGGCCCTTATGCGCATCCCCGGCCCGGAACCGCAGGGCCTCAGGCTGCTCGCCCCGCAGTCCGTGAAAGGCCTGGGTTACCCGGCGGCGCAGAAACTCAGCGAAGGCCGCGCGCTGTGGTTCCTCCAGAATGCCGCCGACGGCTTCCGCTACTGCGTCTGCATCGAATCGCGGCGCGACGGCGACGCAACGCTGCTGGCTGCGACCGTGACCTCAACGCAGGACGGCGCTGACTCCGTGGAGCTCGCACGCGAACGCGTCGCCGCGGCGCTGGCTGAAGGCTACGACAAGCTGCTCGCGCCGCACCGCGCCTGGTGGAACGAGTTCTGGGCGAAGTCGCGCGTTACGATTCCCGACGTGGACATCCTGCGCCACCACAACCTCGTGCAGTATTTCTACGGCGCGGCCTCGCGGCGCGGCGCGCCGCCCATGCCGCTGCAGGGAGTGTGGACGGCCGACGCCGGCAGCCTGCCGCCGTGGAAAGGCGACTACCACAACGACCTCAACACGCAGATGACGTACATCGCTTATCAGGAGGCGGGGCGTTTCGACGAGGGCGCGTGCTACCTGGACTTTCTCTGGAACCTGCTGCCGGCGTTCCGCAGGTTCGCGGCGGAATTCTACGAAGCGCCCGGTGCGGCCGTGCCCGGCGTCATGACGCTCGCCGGCCAGCCGCTCGGCGGCTGGGGCCAGTACAGCCTCTCGCCGACGATGGGCGCGTGGAGCGGCCACCTCTTCTACCTCCACTGGCGCTACACCGGCGACGATGTCTTCCTGCGCGAACGCGCCTACCCGTGGTGCCGCGAAGTCGGCGCATGCCTCCGTCATCTCCTCAAGCCCGACGACAAGGGCGTGCTCAAGCTGCCGCTGTCGTCGTCGCCGGAGATCCACGACAACAGCGCCCGCGCCTGGCTCAAGCCCAACAGCAACTACGACCTCGCCTGCCTGCGCATGTTCTTTCTCGCCCTCGCCGAAATGGCCGACGCGTCCGGTGAGCCGGCCGAGGCGCAGCAATGGGCCGGCGCCGCCGCCGCGCTTGG
>JAPLOD010000386.1 GCA_026692735.1 Planctomycetota bacterium
TGCCGGTTGTGCCGCGCCCGGCGGGCTGGTTTAGGCTTTGGCTGAGGGAGGTGTGCGGTGCCGCCGTTTCTGACGCCCGAATTGCAGGTGCTGATCTGGTCCGTGGCGATCTTCCTGGTGCTCCTGGCGCTCCTGTGGAAGTTTGCCTGGGGGCCGATCATGCTCGCGCTGGAGCAGCGCGAGAAGATGATCCAGGACCGGATTGGCGGGGCGGAGGCCAAGTTCAAGGAGGCCGAGGCCAAGGTCGCGGACTACGAGAAGAAGATTCATGCCGCGAAGGACGATGCCGCGGAGATCATCGCCGAAGGCAAGCGCGACGTCGAACGGCTGAAGACCGACTTGCTCGCCGAGGCCGACAAGGACGCGGCCCGGACGCTGGAACGCGCCAAGCGCGAGATAGCTCTGGCCAAGGACGCGGCCGTGGCCGAGATCCGGGACGAGGTCGTGGCGCTGTCCGCGGAGATGGCGGCGAAGGTACTGGAGCGCGAGGTCAAGCCGGAGGACCACAGGCACTTCATCGAGGACGCGATCAGGGAAGCGGGGAAGAACTAACAATGCAAAATGAAAAATGAAACCATCCAATTTTGCATTTTGCATTTTGCATTCTGTCTCTGCGTCTCGGCGTTGCATAGTGCGGGTTTAGAGGCAGGCTTTTCGTAGCAGGAAAAGGCGGGCGGCGTGGCGCACAACGACAACATACAGGGGCTGGCGCAGGTGTACGCGGCGGCGCTCTTCGACGTCGCCACGGAACTGGGGAACGTGGACGCGGTCGAGAACGAGATCCTGGCGCTGCAGGAAGTGCTGAGCGGGGACAAGAGGCTGCGCCTGTTCTTCGACACGCCCACGGTGCCGTTCCCGGCGAAGCGGAGGGTGCTGGTGGCCGCGCTGGCAGGCTTCACCAAGCCGGTGCGGAACTTCATGTGCCTGCTGGTGCAGCGGCAACGGGTGGAGCTATTCGACAGGATCGTCCAGGAGTTCCACGATCACTGCAACCGCGCGGCGGGCATCGCGGAGTTCGACCTGACCAGCGCGCGGGCGCTGCTGCCGGACGAGATGGAGCAACTGAAGGCGGCGCTGGTGGCGCGCATGAAGCGGAAGGTGGAGGTGCGCGAGGAGGTGCGCCCGGAGCTGCTGGGCGGCCTGATCCTGCAGCACCGCGACACGCAGTGGGATGCATCGCTCTTGCGCCGCTTGAGAGCAGTGGTGAGCCGGATGCAGGCGGTGAAGGGCGGCGCGGGGTTGTGGAGGGAGACATAAGGAAGCTGGTGGCTACTGGCTCTTGGCTCTTGGCTAGTGGCTAACGGCTGCTGGCCCTGTGCTGCGGACGCCACAGCCAGTAGCCAATAGTTGAGAGCTAACACCACAGCGCGGCGGACCCGCAACCAAGGGGGGTCGGTCTTGGGTTTCGGGTTCCTGGCGTGCGGGCGCGTGATGTCAATGGAAACCTTCGCGGCGTGCGAAGAAACGGGCGTTTAGCAGTACAGAAGCGGGGACGGGACGAGACATGCGCATTCAAGTTGACGAGATGGTGGGGATCCTGCGGCGGCAGATCGCCGAGTACGACACGGCTCTGGCCGTGGAAGAGGTCGGCACCATCGTGGAAGTGGGCGACGGCATCGCGCGCATTTACGGCCTGACCAACTGCATGGCCGGCGAGATGATCGAGTTCCCGACGGGCGTGTACGGCCTGGCGCTGAACCTCGAAGAGGACAACGTCGGCTGCGCGATCATGGGCCGCTTCGACGACCTGAAGGAAGGCATGCAGGTCAAGCGCACCACGCGCGTGCTGCAGATCCCGACCGGGCAGGCGCTGATCGGGCGCGTGGTGGACCCCGTGGGGCGGCCGCTGGACGACAAGGGGCCGATCCAGACCGAGGAGTCGTGGCCGCTGGAATCGCCGGCGCCGGGCATCGCCCTGCGGCAGCCGGTGAAGGTGCCGCTGCAGACCGGCATCAAGGCGATTGACGCCATGATTCCCATCGGGCGGGGGCAGCGCGAGCTGATCATCGGCGACCGCAAGACGGGCAAGACCGCCATCGCGGTGGACACAATCATCAACCAGAAGGAGTCGGGCGTCATCTGCGTGTACGTGGCGATCGGGCAGAAAGAGTCCACGGTGGCGGGCGTGGTGCAGAAACTGCAGCAGTCCGGCGCCATGGATTTCACCATCGTCATCGTCGCCGGCGCGGCCGATCCGGCGCCGCTGCAGTACATCGCGCCGTACGCGGGCGCCGCGATGGCCGAGCACTTCATGTACAGGGAAGGCCGGGACACGTTGTGCATCTACGACGACCTGACCAAGCAGGCCGCCTCCTACCGTGAACTGTCGCTGCTGCTGCGCCGCCCGCCGGGCCGCGAAGCGTACCCCGGCGACGTCTTCTACCTGCACAGCCGCCTGCTGGAACGCAGCGCCAAGCTGGCGGAGAAGCACGTCATCGTCCCGCTCACCCGGGAAGGCACGATCGGCGAGAAGGATGGCGTGAACGGGAAGGTGTACATCGCCGAGAAGGGCCTGCAGGAGGCCCGCAAGGACCTCAAGGCCCTGCCGGCCGCCGACAGCTACCGGGTCATGCCCGTGAGCGGGAGCGGGGGTTCACTGACGGCGCTGCCGATCATCGAGACGCAGGAAGGCGAGGTATCGGCGTACATTCCGACGAACGTGATTTCGATCACGGACGGGCAGATCTACCTGCAGCCGGACCTGTTCAACGCGGGCGTGCGGCCGGCGGTGGACGTGGGCATCTCGGTCAGCCGCGTGGGCGGGAACGCCCAGATCAAGGCCATGAAGAAGGTCGCGGGCACGCTGCGGCTGGACCTGGCGAACTTCCGGGAGCTGGAGGCGTTCGTGCAGCTTGGCACCGAGCTGGACCCGGTGACCATGAAGCAGGTGGAGCGCGGGTATCGGCTGGTGGAGCTGCTGAAACAGCCGCAGTACCGACCGATGCCCGAGGTGGACCAGGTGCTGGTGATCTACGCCGCGACCAAGGGGTACATGGACGACATCCCGGTGGCGAAGGTGCGCGAGTTCGAGAAGAGCGTGGTTGCCGAGGTCCGCGACGCGCACCGGGAGATCATCAAGGCGCTGGAAGATAGCAAGACGATGGGGGATTCCGAGTTCAAGGCGGCGTGGAACGAGATCACCCGGAAGATGGATGTGGCGATCACCGAGGCCAAGCGGCGGTTTATGACAACGAAGGAAGCCGCGGCGGACGCGCCAGGGGCGGAGACGGGGAAGAAGTAGGCCATGGCCAACACGCGAGTCCTTCTGCGCCGGCGGAAATCCATCCGCAACACGCGGAAGATCACGAAGACGATGGAAAAGGTCGCCACGGCGAAGCTGGCGAAAGCGCAGAACGCCGCCGTTGCGGCGCGGCCTTATACCGGCAAGCTGAAGGAGATCATCGGCCAGGTGGCGGGGGCGAGCGTGGAGATCAAGCACCCGCTGCTGGAAGAGCATCCTGAGCCGAAGAAGGCCGTGGTCATCGTCCTCACCTCCGACCGCGGCCTGTGCGGCGCGTTCAACGCCAATGTTGTGAAGGAAGCGCGGGGCGTGATCGGGGAACTGAAGGCGAAGGGCCGCGAGCTTGAGTACATCGTCCAGGGCAAGAAGGGCATCGGCGCGTTCAAGTACCTCAACCTGCCCATTGCCGAGCGCCTGGTCGGCATCTCGGACAAGCCGGCGTACGCGCGGGCCGAGGCGATCGCGGACCGGCTGATGGCGGCGTACGAGCGGCACGAGCTCGACGAGGTGTACCTCGTGTACGCCGCGTTCAAGGGCGCCGTGTCGCAGGTGCCGAAACACGAGATGGTGCTGCCGCTGAGGGGGCTGCAAGGCAATGGCGGCGAGAGCACTGCGGGGCCAGCCCGCAGTGGCACGCCGCGCGCGGCCGGCGCGGGGTATCTGTTCCACCCGGACCCGCAGACGATCCTGGCGCAAGTGCTGCCGCTGGTGGTCAAGATGGCGATCTTCACGGCGATGCTGGAGAACGCAGCCAGCGAGCAGGCGGCGCGGCGCGTGGCCATGAAGAACGCGACGGATAACGCGGACGAGATAATCAAGCTGCTGACGCGGTCCTACAACCGCGCGCGGCAGGGCAAGATCACGCAGGAGATTGCGGAAATCGTGGGCGGCGCGAACGCGCAATAGTTGCGGCCGCCGTGTGGCGTGTGACGGGTGACGAACGGCACAAGAGGTGTGGCTAGCCGGTTGCCGACAAGGAGAATGGCATGGAAGCAGTAGAGATCGTTCTGGCCGTCCTGCAGATCATCGGCGCAGTGCAATGGACGCCCGAGCACAAGAAGGCGGAGCAGCTTGTCTTCCGCAGCGCGGACGAGATGGCGGCCGTCTGGATGGCAGACGGCGGCAAGAAGGAACACATGCCGCAGCGGTACAACGAAGTCGGCGAGATCCGCGTGTTCGACGAAGGGGCGAAGAAGGACCAGCCGCCGGGGATCAACTTCGAGAAGGAGATGGTGCTGGCAGTCTTTGCGGGCGAGAAACCGACGGGCGGGCACAGCGTGAAGATCGAGAAGGTGGTTTACGGGGCCGCGAAGAAGACGGTGTGGGTGATCTACCGCGAGAAGGCGCCGGAGCCCGGCGCAGGCGTCACGCAGGCGCTGACGTACCCCAGCCACGTGGTGGCGGTGAAGAAGGTGGAGGGAGAGGTGAGGTTCGTGAAGGCAGGCACGAAAGAAGCGGCGTTGGTTGAGGACATGCTGCAGAAGACGCAGCCGGTGAAGCTGAAGTGAGATGCTGCACGATGTGCGGTCGTGGACAGAGGAATCGGGCCTGTCGGCGGCGCAACACCAGCGGAGCCACGCGTTGCGTGGTAAAGTTAGGTCAGGAACCATGCTATGGAGACCTGACTATGGAACGGACGGACGACATGGGGCGGTTTACGGTGAAGGTGGTGGTCAGTAACAACAGCGACCGTCATCTCGCGGCGGCGGGGGTGCTGGCGCCCGAGAAAGTGCGGAAGGTCGTGCTCGAAGGGGTTGTTGATTCGGGCGCGACCAACCTGGTGCTGCCGGCGAAAGCGGCAAAGGCACTCGGGCTGCCGGTGACGGCGTGGGCTTCCGTGCGCTACGCGGACCAGCGACAGGCCAAACGCCACCTCGTTGATGACGCGCACGTGGAACTACTGGGCCGCGAGGGCACGTTCCACGCGCTGGTGGAGCCCAGGCGGAAGACAGCGTTGCTTGGAGCGATTGTTCTTGAGGTCTTGGACCTGCTTGTAGACTGCACGACGCAGAAGCTCCGCCCGCGCGACCCGCGGGGGATCGTGGCGGAGATTGAGTAGGCGGCAAGCCATGCGGTACGGGTTGGGCATGCTGTGGGCGGGCGTACTGACTCTCGGTTTGGCCAGCGCCGGGGAGTTGAGGATACTGCGTGCCCTGGAGTGGTGGCCGGACCACAAGAAGGCGGAGCGATTGGTGTTCCAATCGCGGGGGGAAATGGAAAAGGTCTGGTTGGCGGATGGCGGCAAGGAAGGGGGAATGCCGCAGGTGGATTTTGAGAAACAGACGGTTCTGGCTTTCTTTGACCCGAAGCCATTCCAGGTTTTGGGTGTTGCCTTCAATCTGGACGACGAGGGGCGTGCTGATCGCGACCGGAAGCGAGTCTACGTTCTCTACACCCGTACCAAGTACCAAGCGAGTTGGCTGGCTTGCGTGCCCAAGACCGACGCGGAGCTGGTTTGTCTCGATCTGACGACCGCGGAGGGACAGCAAGTGTTGCACAAGTGGCAGGCGCCGAAGCGCCGGCTGGACTGGAAGCCCACGCGCAAGAAGCCCGGACAATTCATCTTCCGTTCGCGTGATGAGCTGGCCGCCGTTTGGCTGGAGGGGTTGGACAAGCCAATAATGACGAGCGAACTGCCGCCCGTGGACTTTTCGACGGAATTTGTGGCAGCCGTTTTCGCGGGCGAGAGATCGGCCGGGTACTCCATCCGGGTTGAGAATGTTGAGGATGACCCGCGGACATGGGGGACGCCCCGTATGCCAGTTGCCCTGGTGTGCTTCCGCGAGACGCCGCCGGCGGCGAATTTGGGGGCGCCTAACGAGAAGTCGTGGCCGTCAGACGTGGTAGTGCTGAACAGAGAAGCATGGTCGCATCGTGGACGCCGCGTCGGCTTCGTTGATCTGGATTCGACCCAAGGCAAGGAGATTGCGAGGGAGATAAAGGAGTCCGAGGACGAGATGGAGCGATCCCGGGCCAAGCTGCGCGTTCTCCGCCGCTATGAGGAAGCGTTGGATGAAGGCGTCTTGAAGAGAGCGAAGGTGGATTGACCTTGGGTAAGTCCGGGGAGGGTGCTCTTGAGAACCAGGAAGGATGCGTGTTACGCGGTGTTGCCATTGGACGACGACCTGCTCGACTATCTGCTGGAGAGGAACCCGCGGTTTCAGGCTGAGTGCGAGCGCGTTTTTCGGGAGATGAAGGCCGGCAGGTTCAAGACGCACGCTGAGGTGAAGAAGCTTTTCGGGTTGGCGTAGGCGGGAAGGCGATGCGGTACGGAAGCGGGATTCTTTTGGTAGGCCTTTTGACTGCCGGTGTGGCCAACGCCGGGGAGTCGGAGATACTCCGCACGCTCAAATGGCCAAGACACAAGGAGGCGGAGCAACTGGTTTTCACGACCCAGGAGGAGCTGGCCAAGGTTTGGGTTGCTGACGGCGGCAAGAGGTCGGAGTTGCCGGGCGTAGAATGGAAGCACGAGACGGTCGTTGCGGTTTTCGCGGGGGAGAAGAAGAGCGGCGGGTACGGGGTCACGATAGAGCGGGTCATCGAAGCAGACTTCGAGACTTCACCATACATACTCGTGGAATACCAGGAGACAGCCCCGCCCCAGGGGGAAATCCCACCTCCCGACCGGACGTGGCCCAGCAAAGTCGTTGTCGTGGGTCAGAGGGGCGTGGTGGGCTTTGTGCAGACACGCCCGGAAGCGTCGGACGACGCGGGCACGTGGGGTAGCGGTGAGATCCGGAGACGGGTTGAGGATTGGCAAGACCGGCAACGCGTGCCTAGCCGGTGGGAACGAAAGAACCGCGATGCAATAGAGAAGGCTCGTGAGCAGACAGAGAAGAAGGCCAAGGCTGATGCCAAGTTGGAAGAGGAACAGCTAGAACAGATAAGGCAGTTTCTTAAGAAGAGCGAACAGAAGAAAGCGGAGTAACCATGGCGAAGGTCGCCAAAGTCGTAGGGCTTGACCTGGAGCAGGTTGAACTCGGGACGAGCGCCAAGTTCTGGAAGTTGGCGCGTGCCTGGCGCAAGGAGAAGACGATCTCCCGCGCCGAATTGGAACGGCGGTTGGCATCGGAACAGCCAGGCGGCAAGGCGGCGCGGCGCAAGAAGCTGACGGCGTGAGGAACGGTTGAGGCGGAACGAAGGCACGGGAGCGAGCAATGGCTAAAGTCGGCAAAGTCGTGCAGGTGATCGGGTCCACACTGGATGCGGAGTTCGAGCAGGACCATCTGCCGGACATCTTCAACGCGCTGGAGGTTGAGAACCCCGCGACGAAGAAGAAGCTGGTCTGCGAGGTCGAGCAGCACCTCGGCAGGAATCGTGTGCGCGCCGTGGCGATGGCCTCCACCGACGGAATCGTCCGCGGCACGCCCATCCTGGACACGGGCAACCGCATCAGCATGCCCATCGGCAAGGCGGCTCTTGGCCGCATCCTCAACGTGCTGGGCGAACCGGTGGACAACTGGGGTCCGCTGCCGCCGGCGGAGCGCTGGCCGATCCACCGTCCGGCGCCGGAATTCGCAGAGCTCAACCCGAACATCGAGATGTTTGAGACGGGCATCAAGGTCGTGGACCTGCTCGAACCGTACGTTAAAGGCGGCAAGACCGGCCTGTTCGGTGGCGCCGGGGTGGGCAAGACCGTCATCATCATGGAGCTGATCCATAACATCGCCATGAAGCACGGCGGGTATTCGGTCTTCGCCGGCGTGGGGGAGCGCACGCGCGAGGGCAACGACCTGTGGCTGGAGATGCGGGAGAGCGGGGTCATCAACGAGGCGAAACCGGAGGAGAGCCGCTGCGCTCTGGTCTACGGCCAGAGGAACGAGCCGCCGGGCGCGCGCCGGCGCGTGGCGCTGTCCGCGCTGACGGTGGCCGAATCGTTCCGCGACCAGGAAGGCAAGGACGTGCTGCTGTTCATTGACAACATATTCCGCTTTACGCAGGCGGGCTCGGAGGTCTCGGCGCTGCTGGGGCGCATGCCGTCCGCGGTGGGATACCAGCCGACGCTGGCGACAGAGATGGGCGGCCTGCAGGAACGCATCACGTCCACCAAACGCGGCTCGATCACGTCGGTGCAGGCGATCTATGTTCCGGCCGACGACTACACGGACCCGGCGCCGGCGACGGCGTTCACGCATCTGGACGCGACGACGAACCTGGACCGCGGCATCGTCGAGAAGGGCATCTACCCGGCGGTGGACCCGCTCAGCTCCAAGAGCCGCATCATGGACCCGCAGTTCATCGGCGAGGAACACTACAACGTGGCGCGCAGCGTGGTCCAGATCCTGCAGCGCTACAAGGACCTGCAGGACATCATCGCCATCCTGGGCGTGGACGAGCTCAGCGAGGAAGACAAGGCCATCGTGGCGCGCGCGCGCAAGATCGAGAAGTTCCTGTCGCAGCCGTTCCACGTGGCGGCGCAGTTCACGGGCATCGAAGGCAAGTACGTGTCCGTGGCCGACACGGTGCGCAGCTTCAAGGCCGTCGTTTCCGGCGAATACGACCACCTGCCTGAGGCGGCGTTCTACATGGTCGGCCCGATAGAGGACGCCGTGGCGAAGGCGGAGAAACTGAAGGCGGGCGGATAACGACGGGTTGAAAGGAAACACTGAGCATGGCTGACGTCAAGACCCTTCGTGTGACAGTCATCACCCCCGCCAGGGCGGCGTACAGCGCCACGGCCAGGTCCGTCGTGGTACCCGCGTTCGACGGCGAGATGGGCGTGCTGCCGGGCCACGCGGCCATGCTGGCGCTGCTGGGCACGGGCGAAATGCGCGTCGGCATCTCAGAGGAAGAAACGCAGCGCCTGGCCATTCGCGGCGGCTTCCTGCAAGTGCGCGACAATCAGGTCAGCGTGCTCACGCCCGAAGCCCTGACCCCGGGGGAACTGGCCGGCGACGCGCTGGAGGAGGAGCTCCGGAAGCTCGAGGCCGAAGAGCCCGTCACGCTGGCAGACCGCGAGGCGCGCGACATGCGGCGCGCCTGGATCAAGGCGCGGCAGCGGGTGCTTGGAGACAGCGCCGGAGAACATGGGTAGCCCCGCATTATTCACCGCCGAGACGCCGAGACACAGAGAACAGCGGAATACAGAATGAAAAAGTCAGAATTCAGGATTCAGAATTCAGAATCCAAAATTCGGAATTCAGAATTGGCCGTCGGGGCGCCACTTCGGCGGCGCCTGTTGCAGGCGGCTGTGATGGTGGCGGCCGCGACGAGTGCCGCCGTCGCGGCGCAGATCGTGGGTGAGATCGAGACCATCGCCCCGCCGGAGCAGGGCTTCTACAGCAAGCGGATCGTGGTTCGCGGCATTCCCGTGATGTCGCATGCGGACGTGAACGACGCGGCTCTGGAAGAGGCGGCGCGGCGGCTTGACCGGCTGCTTGCGCGCGCGCCGGAGATAACGGCCAACCTGCGCTTGTTCGGCGTCCAGATGCATGTCATCGGCAAAGACCAGCAGGTGTCCGACCTGCCCGAATACCGCCACATGAAAGGCAAGCCCTTCGAGGGCAAAGCGACGATGGACGAGCGTGGCCGGGGCTATGGCGGCCTGCATGCATCCTGCGCCGAGGAGAGCCTGCTGCTGCTGCCCAGCGACCGTTTCAGCGACCACCGGGACATCTGCTCCCATGAATTTGCGCACGCGATTCTCGCCTTCGGTCTCTCGCGCGACATCCGCGACAAGTGGCAGGCGCAGTGGCGCACGTCCCTCGACGCGGGGCGCTGGAAGACGATGTATGCCGCGACCAACGCGGACGAGTTCTTCGCGGAACTGACCATGTGGTATCTCGGCAGCCGCGGCGACTACGGGAAGCTGAAGCCGCCGCCGAGGCCGGGCGCGCTGTGGCTGCGCTCCTACGATCCGGAAGCCTACGCGCTGCTCGATGCGATCTACACGGGCCAGCTCAAGCCGCAGGTGGTCGAGACCCGCGATCTGCCCGCGCTCCCGGCGGATTCCGAGGGGAAGGTGCTCTCCAAGGGGGACCAACCGGCCACGCAGGTCATCTTCGTCAACACGACGGACAAGCCCGTCAAAATGTTCTGGCTGGACTTCGAAGGCAAGCGCAAGAGCTATGGCGTGGTGCTGCCGGGCGGCGTGGCAAGCCAGAGCACCTACGTCACTCACGCCTGGCTGCTCGAAACCGACGATGGCAGGTGCCTGGGCATTTACGTGCCGGAAGAGAAGATCGGCCGCGTGGTCATCGGCGGCGCAACACGAGCCGCTCCGGCGGCGCAGGCGGAACCGCCGCCGGCTGACAAGAAGGCGCCGCCGGAGTTCGATCCCACGAGCGCCTACCGGCCACACAGCCTGCAGGGCTTCACGAACGTCCTGGTGAACGAGAAGCTACTCGCCGAGGCCGAACTGTCCAAGGCCGTGCTGGCCGAACTCGATCACCAACTCTACCAGGTCACCCGCAAAGTGCCGCCGAAGGCGCTGGCGGAACTGCAGAAGGTCAAGATCTGGGTGGAGCTGACGGACAAGAACGAAAAGTGCATGTGCTATCACCCGTCGGTCGAATGGCTCCGCGGCCACGGGTACAATCCCGAGAAGGCCAAGAGCGTGGAGCTGGGCCACGCGAAGAACTTCGTGGCCTGGACCCAGCACCAGCCGTACATGGTGCTGCATGAACTGGCGCACGCCTACCATCACCAGGTGCTGGGCTACGATTACCCGCCGATCAAGGCGGCCTTCAAGAAGGCCGTCGAGTCCAAGTCCTATGAGAGCGTGGTGAACTACGAAGGCAAACATGTGCGGCACTACGCGCTGAGCAACGATCAGGAATACTTCGCCGAATGCACGGAAGCCTTCTTCGGCACCAACGATTTCTACCCGTTCGTGCGCGGCGAACTCATGGTGCACGACCCGGACATATTCAAGGTGCTGGTCGAAGCGTGGAACAAGCTGGGCAAGGAAACGCTGAAGCCGGGCGGCGAGAAGTAGCCGTGCGTGGGGAGTGACGGGCTTATTGCACGGGCGGGACGCCCGTGCTACGGACGCTTCTTCTTCGCCGCGCGTTTTCCCTTCGCGCGGCTCTCCAGTTTCTCCAGCCGCTCCTTCGACTTGGCGGCTTCTTCCTTGAGCTTGTCGAGTTCCTCGCGCAGCGCCTTGACCTCGGGCGGCACGCCGGCGCCTTCGCGGATGGCTTCGATAGCTCTCTCGGCCGAGCGCGCCATGCGCTGGTCGAGCGCGGACTCCTTGAAGCGCGTGAGCGCCGGAATGGCTGCGGGGTCGCGCAGTTCTCGCAGGCCGTGGATGGCCGCGAGGCGATCGTGGAACACGCCTTCGTCCAGGACTTTCTCATAGAGGCGGCGAACGCGCAGTTTGTCGGCGCCGTCGCCCTTTCCGGCTTCACGCACGGCGCGGCCCAGCAACGCCAAGGCCGTGAAGCGCGCGGGTTCCGGCCGTCCGAGCGTGCACCAGCCCTCGAGGGTCTTCACCGCCCGGGCGGGATCGGCGGCCACAAGCGCGCGCAGCGCGCCCCCGCGGATGAGCTCCTGCCAAGAACTTTTGCGCAGGGAGCGGACGATCTCCGGCCAAGCGCGCTTGCTGCGCGTCTTGCCCAGCGCCTCGGCGGCCTCGGCCTCGACGAAGTAGCTCTTGTCCTGCCGTGCCAGCCCCATGAGGGCGGCGGCGGCCCCATCATTGCTCCATTCCCCCAGGGCTCGGGCGACAGCGCGGCGCGCCTTGGGATGCGCCACCTTCGTGGCCGCCCGCAGCGCCTTGAAGGCGCCCGGCGTATGAACCTTGGCCAGCGCGGCGGCGCATTCGGCCTGCACGCCCCAGAACTTATCGTCGAGCAAGGCCCCGCCCAGCGCCTCAACGGCCTGGAGTGAGCCCTTCGTGGCGAGAGCCTGCGCGGCGTAGGTGCGGCCCATGACGTCGTTGTCGTTCCCCAACTGGGCGGTGAGCATGTTTTCGTCGAGCTGAAGGTCCAGGGTCTTCGGGATCGTGTTGGCCGGGTCGAACGCCAGCCACTTGGGGCGCGCGGGCAACGCACAGTGGAAGGTGTGTTCGGCTTCCGTCAGCTCGAACTCGCGCGTCTCGTCGTAGCCCTTGCCCACCAGCCGCACCTTGACGGGCAGGCGGAAGATGGAGGTCAGCTCGTCAGGCTTCTGCTGCTGCTTGATCGCCAGGGCCAGCGAGCCGGCCTTGTCGTCCCATGTGGCCGAGACAGCGAACTCCGGGTGCCCGCCCTTGTAGATCCACTGTTCGAAGAGCCAGTCGAAGTTCCGGCCGGTGGCGTTCTCGAGGGCTCCGAGCAGGTCCGGCGTGGTGACGCAGCGCCCGCTGAACCGCTCGACATACAGCGTGACGGCCTTGAAGAAGAGGCGGTCGCCGAGGATGTTGCGCAGCAGGTTGAGGACGCAGGCGCCCTTCTGGTAGAGGTGCCTGTCGAAGAGGTCAATCGGCGCGCGGTAGACGTTGGTGACGATCGGCCGGCGGTAGCTGCCGCGGTCTTCATCGAGGTACGCGCGCAGGTCGCTGTACATCTCATAGCGGAACTCATCCTCGCCGCGGCTTTCGCGATACCACAGGTTGTCGAAGAACGTGGCGAAGGACTCATTCAGCCACGCGTGGCTCCAGTCGCGGCAGGTGAGCAGGTTGCCGAACCACGAATGGACCAGCTCGTGCGACACGAGCGGTTCGGACGAGAAGTCCAGGTGGGCGCGGGCGTCGTGGAGCGTGCGGTCGGTCTGCGTGGTGGCGGAGGTGTTCTCCATGCCGCCGAAGATGAAGTCGGTCGCGGTGATCTGCGCGTACTTGGCGAAGGGGTAGCGCACGCCGATCAGCCTGGAATAGAACGCGACCATCTTCGCCGTCTGGCCGAAGGAACGCCGGCCGTCGGCCACGCGATCGGGCGGGACGTAGAAGTTCACGGGTATGCCGTCCCACTCGTTTGCCACCTCCGTGTACTCGCCTGCGCAGAGCGTGATGAGATAGGCCGAATGCGGCACGTCCTGCCGCCAATGGAATGTGGCCGTGCCGTCGCGGTTCGCGCGCCGTTCCAGCAGCCGGCCATTGGAGAGGCAGAACCATTTGCCGGGCACCGTGGCGAGCAGCTCGCTGGTGGCCTTCTCGTTGGGGTAGTCGAAGCACGGGAACCAGTAGCGGCTGTCTTCGTCCTGCCCCTGGCTCCAGACGCTCAGCCGCTTCTTCGGGTAGTGCCTGGCCGGCCCGACAAAGTAGAGCCCGCGCTGAGGTGTCGCCGAGTAGTCAATCGTGAGTGTGACGTTCCTGTCAGGCGCCAGCGGCTTGTCGAAGGCCATCGAGAGCTTCTGCCCTGTGGCAGTGAACTCGCGCACAGGCTTGCCGTTGCAGGCCACGGCGCTGATGCGCAGTGCGACGGCGTCGAGCTCCAGCGTTCGGACCTCGTCCGCGATCGGCCGCACCGTCAAGCTCGCCCGGCCTTTGAAGGACTTGCCTGGCACGTTCAGCGTTATCTCGAGTTTGATGTGGCGCACGTCCACGACGCGGTCGCGGCAGTATTTCGGCGGCGTTCCGGACGGCTGGAAAGGCTTCCACTTCTTGGGCTGCTCCTTGTCGGCGCGGGGCTGCGACTCCAGGAACTGCGCGTTCAACTGGCCATCAGTAAGCCGGTATGCCCAGGACATGATTCCCCCTCCCTCACGAACGAGACGTTCGTGGTACCACGGGCGTCCCGCTCGTGACGCCTTGTTGCGGCATGGCAATGCATAGCACCCCCCAGGGCAGCGGCAACCGCCATTTCGCAAGGCGGGCGGCTAGACGCCGCCCGTCCAGCCGGCGAGACGCCGGCGCTACAGTTACTGCCATGCACCCCGGCTCTGCGATTCTGCGAAAAACATGTTGCCTGGCTGGCCCTGCCAAGTGTACCATATATAGATCGCCGGGCTACAGATCAAACAGGGCGATACAGCATGCGGAAGAAGGCGTCGGCAGGGAACGGCGATTCAGACTACCACGTTCCGAACCTGGAACGCGCGCTGGTCGTCATGGAATTCCTGGCTCAGAACCCGGGGGCCGGCGTGAGCCGCATCGCCGAGGCGCTGCGCCTTCCGAAGAACAGCGTGTTCCGCATTTCGATGTCGCTGCTGCGCCACGGCTATGTGCTGCGTGACGAAGAGACCAAGGCCTTTTTCCTGTCGCACAAGCTGCTGGCTCTGGGATACGCCGCCACGAACAAGCACACCGTGGTCGAGAACTCCATGGATGTCATGCGCGAGTTGCGCGACAAGACGCGGGAGACCGTCCTGCTGGGGGCGCTGCTGGGCACGGAGGGCGTGGTGCTGGAGCAGGTGTTCGGGTCCTATCCCTTCAAGTTCATGGTGGATGCGGGCACGCGCTTCAGCCTGCACACGTCGGCGCCGGGCAAGGCGCTGCTGGCGTTCCTGCCGGCCAGGGAGCAGGAGACGGTGCTGCGGGGCCTCAAGTTGACGCGCTACACGGCGCGCACAATCACAACCCTGAGCGCTCTCCGGGCGGAGCTGCAGCGCGTGCGCGAGTGCGGGTATGGGGAGGACCGTGCGGAGGAGATCGAGGGCTGCCATTGTGTGGGGGCGGCGATCCTGGACCAGCATAACTACCCGGTCGCATCGGTCTGGCTGACGGGCCCGAGCAACCGCGTCCCGCTGGATTCCTTCCCGCGGCTTGGCGAACTGGTGAAGGAGCACGCCGGCCGGATTTCGAGTCGCCTGGGGCATGGCCTGGTGCCGTCGGGGAACAGTACGAACTTGCGTTGAAGAACGCCGCGCAATCTGCCAGACTGGGCCATAGAAGGAGGATGGGTATGAACAGATTCCTTTGCAGGACCGCCGCGCTCGGCCACCTGCTTCTCCTCTCAGCCGTGGTCCTCGCCGCCGACGCCCCCAAGGAACAGGGCAAGAAGGCCGAATGGGTGGACGCAGGCACGGGCGCGCAGCAGATTGAGGCCGACTGGCTGCACGCCGACAGTCTGCGCGAGAAACCGGGCGTCGCGGTGAACCAGGGCGGCGGGAGCGTCAAGCCGGAAGAGGATGCGGCGGGCGGCGTTGACGGTGTCAAGGACGGCAAATGGGGCTTCCACACAGAGAACGAAGATAACCCGTGGTGGCAGGTTGATCTCGGCAAGGCAACGGCCCTCGACCGCGTGGTGCTCTACAACCGTTGCGACGACTGCGGCGGGCGCAACGTGCGGATCATGGTGCTGCTGTCCGACGACGCCAAGGCCTTCAAGCAGGCGTACCAGCACGACGGCACCCCTTTCTCCGGCTACAGCGACAAGAAGCCGCTGTCGGTTGCGATGAAAGGCGCGTCCGCACGCTACGTGCGGTTGGCGCTGTCTGGCAAGAGCTACTTCCACCTCGACGAGGTGGAGGTCTACGCCGCCGGCAGCCAGGAGAACATCGCCAAGGGCAAGCCCGCCACGCAGAGCAGCGTGAGCCCGTGGTCCGTCGCGCACGGCAAGGCGCAGAGCAGCGCGCCCGCCGCCGTTGCTGCGGGGCCGTATTACACAGGCAAGGCGATTGAGCGCGGCCTGAAGCTCGCCGAGAACCTTCGCGGGCAGGACGTTGACGTCAGCGCCGAGGTGAAAACGCTGCAGGAGGCCGCCGAGAAACTCAAACAGCTTCCGGCCAATGCTCCCGATGAGACCCAGCGCAAGCTCTACATGGACGTCCGCTGGGCCGTGCGCAAGATGGCCCTGCGCAATCCCCTGCTGGATTTCGACACGGTGCTCTTCGTCAAAGGCGCGCCGGGCCGGTTCCCGCACATGTCCGACCAGTATTACGGCTGGTGGTCGCGGCCGGGCGGCGGCGTCTACCTGCTGCAGGGGATCAAAGGCGACACCCCGAAGCTGAAGTGCCTGACCGCGGACTTCGCGCCGGGGAGCTTCATCCGTCCGGAGCTGTCGTACGACGGGACGAAGATCCTGTTCGCCTACTGCAAGTTCTACGAGCACGTCGCGAACCTGCGGGACAAGGCCAGCAAGGTGCACGTGCCGGAGGACGCCTTCTACCACCTCTTCGAGATGAACCTGGACGGCACCGGCTGCCGCCAGTTGACGAAGGGGCGCTACGACGACTTCGACGGGCGCTACCTGCCCAGCGGCGACATCGTGTTCACCTCCACGCGCAAGGGCGTGGCGCTGCAGGTCTGCAAGGCCAGCGCGGCGGCGACCGAGAAAGCCGACATGCCGGACAGCTACGTGCGGTGCGGCGGCGATCAGTACCGCCCGGTGCCGGTGTTCACGCTGCATGCGATAAACGCCGACGGGCAGAACCTGCGCCCGATATCGGCGTTTGAGAACTTCGAATGGATGCCCACGGTCTCCAACGACGGGCGCCTGATCTACACGCGCTGGGATTATATTGACCGTTTCAACGGCCACTTCTTCAGCCTGTGGTCCACCAATCCCGATGGCACGAACTCGCAACTGGTCTACGGCAACTACACGGTGCGGCCGCAGGTGAAGACCGACATCCGGGCGATCCCGGGTTCATCGAGGTTCGTCTTTACGGCCAGCGCGCACCATTCGATCACAGGCGGCTCGCTGGTGCTGCTCGACCGCTCGCGCGGCCTGGAGGGGCCCGAGCCGATCACGCGGCTGACGCCCGAAGTCGCCTTCCCCGAAACGGAAGCGTTGGGCAACATGTACTATGCTAACCCCTGGCCGCTGTCGGAGGAACATTTCCTGGTGGCATGGAGCGACCGGAAGCTGCCACCGCACTGCCGCGTGGACGACACGAACCAGAACCCGGTGAACGCCACGGGCCTGTACCTCTACGACGCCTTCGGCAACCTGAACCTGCTGTACCGCGACCCGGAGCTATCAAGCGCGGCTCCCGTTGCCCTCAAAGCGCGGCCGAAGCCCCCGGTGCTCGCCGACACCGTCGCCTGGGATGGGCCGCAGGAAGGGCGGTTCCTGTTGCAGGACGTGTACCAGGGGCTGCCCGGCATCGAGCGTGGCACCGTGAAGCGGCTGCGGATCGTCGGCGTGCCGTCCAAGGTCCAACCGAACATGAACAGCCCCAACCTGGGCGTGTCGGCCGAGGACCCCGGCAAGTACGTGCTGGGCACTGTGCCGGTGGAAGAAGACGGGTCCGCCTTTTTCCGCGCGCCCAGCGGCATACCTGTGTTCTTCCAGGCCATGGACGACAAGGGCCTGGCGCTCCAGACCATGCGCAGCTTGACCTATGTGCAGCCGGGACAGACACTCTCCTGCGTCGGCTGTCATGAGCCTCGAGAGGCTGCTCCGCAGGTGCCGGGCAGGCGCGCCGTGGCGGCGTCGCGCGAGCCGTCGAAGATTACCCCCGGCCCTGAAGGTTCCTGGCCCCTGCGTTTTGACCAGCTCGTGCAGCCGGTGCTCGACAAGCACTGCGTGTCCTGCCACGCGCCCGGGAACAGCAACGCGAAGGCGGCGGCGCTGGACCTGACCAAGGCCAAGGCGTACCAGAATCTGCTGAACTTTGGCGGCAAGAACCTGCAGCAGTTGGCGTTCGAGAAGGACCGCTCCATCGTCGGCGACTGTCCCGCCAAGAAGAGCAAACTGCTGGCATCCCTGCCCTGGGGCGATCCGGCAACTAAGCCCACTATAAAGGACCACGAGAACATCAAGCTGGACGCCGACAGCTTCGACCGTTTGGTGACGTGGATGGACGTGTACGCCCAGCAGCGCGGCCACTACAGCGACAAGCAGGAAGCGGAACTCCGCGAACTGAAGGAGAAACTGGCGGCGCTGCTGACGAAGTAGCGTACCGTCTTCGGCTATTGACGACTGGGGATTGAGCAAACACCTCGCTTGGGAGTGCCCAAGGGGCATGGACGACCGCCGTCGGCTTTGCGGGGCGCAGGGAGAAGCTTCTGGCGCCTTCGGCGCCCGCTCGTCGCCCCGGGCCACCCCGCGGACAGTGGCACGAGGTTTACGCTACGTGCTGCACGGGCCGGACAGCCACCAAGTCGGTGTCCTGAACAGCCCTCACGTCGCGGACATTCAGCGTTACCAGAGCCTGGGTCTTACCTGAGGCGGTGACGAACTCCACTTCCACTCCGTCCGGTTCGTACACCTCCACGACCGCCCCGAGATCTCCTTTGCAGAGACCGTGGTCCGGCAGGTCTTTTTGAAGGACTACGGTATCAAGCGCCTTGTACTTCATGGCTTCTCCTCCGGATGCGCCGTGACGAAGCGAGGAATAGCTTCTCCGCGGCGGATGATCCAGACAGTCACGACCTTCGTGCGCCTTGCACGCGGCCTCCCAAGCACGCCACGCACTTCGTACTTCGCGCCATACTGGCTGAGGTGTCCCGCCTTCCCACGGCCTGGAAGGCCGTTCCACGAGGGCACAGCCCGGCGTGAACTGCTCTACTTCCGGTTGCCGAGCTCTTTGGCGAAGGCCTGGGCGCGCGCGGCGGCGTCTTCATCGTAGGGATTCTGATCCGCGGCCTGCCTGGCGTACGCAGCGGCCTCGATGAGCGTGCCGTTGGCATGGAGCGCTCGAGCCAGCGTGTCCAGGCAGGCGGCGTTCTGGGCATGAGTCAACCTCACCGCTTCGCGCGCCAGCGACACGGCCTGCTTCGCGTCCCGGAGCCGCTCGTCCCGGGCGTCCAGCCTGAAGCGCGCCAGGGCGATCAACACAGCCGGCTCGCAGGGATGGATCCTGTGGGCGCATTCGTACGCATGGAGCGCGCCCAGCTCATCCTGTCCCGCCAGCGTGGCCGCTGTACGCAGGAGGCCCTGGACCGACGGTTTGCGTATCGGCAGGTCCGAGAGTTTCCTGACGGCCTGCAGTTCGCCGCTGGCAGGGCAGTCGAAACTGAAGACCACCGCCGCCTCTTCTCTGCCGGTGAACTCCCGAGGGACTCGCACGGAGCCGTTCAGGAGACTGCCTCACCCATACGCCAAGGTGCAGACTCGCTGTTCATCGCCACCGGCGCGGATCGAGACGCCGATCGTCTTCGGACCGCCCGCGCTGAACACCCTTGGCCGATAGCGTTCGCCGCCGGCGCCGACCAGCGACACTTCGGCGACCTCGATGTCTGCGTCATCCTCGGTTGACCGGGCGGCCGTGAAGTCCAGCTTGAACGGCGGGCCGAAGGGAAGGTTGTTCTCGCCCTCCTTGAGTTGGAGGCCAAGCGCTCCGAGGCCCACGAAGGTGACGGCGGGCCGCGCGGCGCCGGTGGCGTCATTCGGCTTGGGACGCCACTCCGCGTTCACCCACTTGGCCTGATACGCGCCGGGCGGCAGCGCGACCTCCGTTCCAGTGGAGGCGTCGGTCTCGAACCCGCTGTCAGTATGGCGCAAGCGCATCCGGACGCGCCACTCGTCCTTGGTGTTGACCGTCAGCGTTGCCAGCGGCCCCGCGTACGGCGGGAACCGTATGCCTTCGCCGCCGCCGACAATCTGCACTTCGTGGAGCTTCCCGTCCGGCAGGAGGACGCACTTGGAGACCGGCCTGGCCTCGCCCTTCAGGCCGAACTCAAGCAGATCGTCCTTCCCTGCGCTTGCGCTGCCGGCGATGTCGCCAAAGCGGCCGTTGCAGTTGGAATCGTACAGCTTTGCCGGCGGGCCCAGTTGGGCCTCGAGGTAGACCATGCTCGCAACGTTTATCGCGCAGTACGCGTGCTCGCCCAACGGAAGGCTGTACACCTGGATGATGGACAGCGGATACTGGAAGGGCTTGCCGCCAAGCGTGACGGGAACCGTGAAGACTTCTTTTGGCGCCACTGCCTCGCCGTCGGCGCCGTCAATCGTTCCGTCGCCGTTGCGGTCAACGAGGAACTTATACCCGATCTCGTGCGGGCCGATCAGGACCTTGTCGGGCAGCATGCGGAAGCGCAGCTTGCCCGACGCCGTGGCAAAGTCCATCTCCGCTTCGCGGTTCTTATCGAGGTGGAGAACGCGAGAACCACACGTGCTATCGCTGAGCTTGTCGCCGGGCTTGCGGAAGACGGGCTGCAACGGATAGGCCGGCGCTTCGGGCGGCTCCGAGGCGTGGACGAGCGCCCCGACGGCCAGTGTCGCGGCGAGACACCATCGTCCGATTGCAGCCATGGCCTTCCCCTCGTGCGGACAACCGTAGTATGCGCCGGCCCCCGGCGCAACATCCGGTTCGCAACCTATTTCGTTGCTGCCGGCTCCGCTGCCTTCTCGGCCTTCTTGCGCTTGGCATTCTCGAAGCGATCGTCGTTCTCGGCCTTGACGACCACCGTGATCACGCCGCCGGGATTGGCGGTATCACCGTCGGCGCCTTTGATGGCTTTGCTGGCGATCACGACGGGCGTGGCCATGTTGTCGGCGAAGGCATAGTTGAGACGCACGCCGTTGTCCTCCCTTGTGTGCTCAACCTTGTCGAAGCGCAGGCGGTCCGGGAACATCGCCCGTTGCTCGGTCCTGAGCGCCGGTGGTCGCCCTTCCTTGTAGTTGCGGTCGTAGATCACGTTCCAGACGGCCTCGTTGGTCCGGAACGGACCGAACAGCGTCTCGTTGGTCGCACCTGGGTCCTTCCCCATAACGAACAGCATTCCGGCGCTCTCGGCTTGGGCATACGTGCCGCCGGCGAGGGCCATGTTGCGTTGGAGGATCGCCTCCTGCGCCGCCGCTCGGCCCGCCGCGGCCCTCCGTTTCTGCTCGCCGATAACGTAGAGTGTCAGGGCGATAACCCCCAGGAGCGCGATAGCGCCGAAGGCGATGAGCAGCTCGATGCCGCCGCGCTTCTTCTTCCGCCTGGGCTCGCCAGCATAGCCGTCGGCGTCCATAGTCGGCTCCTTGAGGCAATATCCGTAGCACATACTACCACCTGCCGCGCCGGAATGCCTCCCGGCGCAACAGGAATTCCCGTGCGGATGAGGTGGACGGAACCCTCAGCCGCCCACGGTCAGACCTGCTCAGGCACGACGTAGGGTTTGCGGTACTCACGGGTGACGAGCTTGTTGGCTTCCTCGGCCAGCGGCCCGGTGAACTGCTCTTTATCGGGGTCGAACGTCAGCCAGGGGCCGAGCACCGCGGGCGTCTTGAGGAGATCGGCCTCGTTGGCCGTCAAGTGCGCCTTGAAGCGTTCGAGGCTGTCCTGAGCTTCCTTGTCGGCCTTGGCGATCTCCGCGATGTCCTCAAGCTTGGCGTTCTTTCCGAGGCGGTAGGAGATATTGCCCAGGTGGCACAGGGCGCTGGAAAGGTGGCAGAGCTCGATATCGGCGGCGAGGTCCTCCTTCTTCCGGCTGCGCACGGCCTTGAGGAAATTGGCCCTGTGGTCGCTCTCGCCCACGAATTTCAGCGGCTTGCCGTCCTTGCCCATGACCGGGTTGCCGTCTTTGTCATAGATGCCGCCGCCGCCGGCGCCGCCCATGAAGATGCCGCCCTCGCAGATGACGGCGATGCCAATCCGCACCTTGTTCTTGTAGGCGTCCATCGGTTCGTCTTTGCCTTTTTTGCGCGGCAGGCCGCGCACCTCAAAGATGAGCGGCGCGGGCTTGTAGTCGTAGAAGCTGATGAGGGTGTTGGGCGTGGTGGCGTCGTCGTCGTACACAAAACGCCCGCCGAAGCTGAACACCCGCGCCGGCAGGCCCGGCTGGTTCAGTGCCCAGCGGCACAGGTCCATCTCATGGATGCCCTGGTTGCCGATGTCGCCGTTGCCGGTCGGCCAGACCCAATGCCAGTCGTAGTGGAGGTTCTTGCGCATGAGCGGGTCCATGGGGGCCGGGCCGCACCACTGGTCATAGTCTACGCCCTTCGGAATGGGCGTCGGCGCGGTGACCTTGCCAATGGACCCGCGCGGCTTGTAGCAGAAGCCGCGCGCGTAAAGGATCTTCCCGATCTCGCCCTTGTGGAGGTACTCGAACGCCGCCTGCAACCCCGGGCCGGAACGATGCTGCGTCCCGGCCTGGACGATGCGGTTGTGCTTGCGCGCCGCCTCGACCGCTTTCCGCCCTTCCCAGATCTCGTGCGAGGAAGGTTTCTCGCAGTACACGTCCTTGCCCGCCTGGCAGCCCCAGACCGTGCCCAGCGCGTGCCAGTGGTTGGGCGTGGCCAGCACCACGGCATCAATATCCTTGTTCTCGAGGAGCTTCTGGTACTGCTGGTAGGCCTCGATCTTACCGGGGTTGTCCTTCTCCGCGGCTTTGATGAAGCCTCCCGTGTGGCTCTGGTCCGGGTCGCAGATGGCGACGACGCGCACGCCTTTCATGCCGCGGAAGCTCTTGAAATGGTCCCCCCCCTTCCCGCCGCAGCCGACGATGGCGATGCGGATATCATCGTTGGCCCCCAGCACGCGGCTGCGCGGCGTCAGCCACGCGGCGGCGCCTGTGGCCAGGGAAGCGGTCAGGAATCTTCGGCGGGTAATGCGGCTCATCGGCATGCTCTCCTTCGTGAAAGGAACCACAGCACTACTGTATACACCCGCGAAGGCAACTTGAGATGAGAAACGGGTGACGGGTGACGGGTGACGGGTGACGAGTGTTGCACCGTCTACTGGCTGCTGCCCTCCGTCTTCAGCTTGCGCTTGTCGCCGATGCGGACGGTGAGCCCCTTGCGATCGAACAACTCCACCAGCGGGACAACGTACTTGCGGTTCATGCCCAGATGCTGGCGGATCTCAGACGTGGTCAGCTCCGGTTTCCCAGCGAAGAGCTTCCGGACTTCGGCCTTTGCGTTTTCGTAGCTTCGCTGATGGAACACGATCTCCGGCGCGGCTTCGACAAGGCTGCCGGTGTCGAGCAAGTACTTCATGATCTCGCGCAGCGTCTTGGGGTTGATCTTGAGCTGGGCTTCGACGTCGCGGGGAGAGGGCGGGGCCAGGCCGCCCGCCGCAAAGGCCGCTTCCACCTGGCGGGCCTGTTCCGCCAGGCTGCCCTCCAGGCGGGCCCGAGCAGTGCGAGCAGATCATCGCCGTGCGCGGCGCGGGAGGCGCCGAGCTTCAGTTCCACGCGGCGGCGCAGCTCAGGCCGCTCGACAGCGCCCAGGGCGGGGTGTTCCCTGAAGTACTCCTGGATGCAGTCCACGACGGCTTTCAGCAGCTCCTCCAGGCGCGCGGGCGACGTGAACACCGTGTCGGCTCGCAGCGCGACGGCCGCGCCTTGTTTCACGAGGCCGCCCAGCAGGCTCAGCATATCCCGCGGGAGCGACGCCGTTTCGCTGCACAGTTCGGCCAGGGCCTTGGGCGCCGGCGCCACAGCCAGGATGTGGGCGACGAAGGCATCGAGGTCCTGGAGGCATTCGAGGCGCTGCTGCAATTCGGCGAAGACTTCGGGCTGGTTGCGCTTGCGCTTGAGCAGGGCGACGTCGAGCACTACGCCGCCGCCGAGCGTGAGCATCGGCGTCTGGTGGCGCAGGATGAAGC
>JAPLOD010000387.1 GCA_026692735.1 Planctomycetota bacterium
CACGGCGCGCGCCGCGCTGGGGGTGGCCATCGCTTATCCGCTGGCCGTGTGGGCGGTGTGCCTGCCGGTCGCGTTGTTCCTGGTGATCTTCATTTTGCCCAAGTTCGCCGATATCCTGCGCGCGCTTCCTCCGCCGGGACTGGCCTGGTGGCCGCCTATGACGCGCGTGACGACAGGAATCGTGTACGCCTCCTCCGTGCTCTTCCTTGTGCCGCTCATCCGTGTCATGTCCGAGCCCGCGGCCACTGATCCCCCGTCTGTCTCGCCCCTCTGGCGGGGCTGCGACGCTCTGCTGCGCTACATAGAGGGCTGCCTCCCGCTCTTCCGCGCACGCCTGCGCCAGCGCAGCCTGGCACGCTGCGCCCGCGCGCTGGGCGCAATGTTCGAGTCCGGCATGGCGCTGCCGCAGGCCTGCCGCCACGTGGCGGTGCCGGAGCTTGCCGGGCCGTGTGCGCCGGCGTTCGCGCGGCTGGCGCAAGCCACGGAAGAGGGCCGCCCGCTCGCCGAGGCGTTGCGCGCCGCCCGCCTGCCGGAGTCGTTCAGCGCGTTGGCCCTCGCCGGCGCCGCGGGCGGAGAGATGGCCCTCGCCATGGCTACGGCCGCGGAATGGCATGAGGCGCGAGCGCGGCGCCTGGACCGGATCATGGCCACCTTGCTGCCGTGTCTCACCATTCCGACGACGGGTCTGCTCGTCGGGTGCGTGTACGGCGGGGTCTTCGCCGCAATCAACGCCATGCGCGCCGCGGTGATCCCCCCTATGCCGGGAGTGTGGTGACGATGCCGCGCACCTTTGCGTTCACAGCCGCACGCTCTTGCCTTCCACGGCGCCGCCCGTGGTACCAGGAACGTCTTGTTCCTGGCGGGCGTCGCGGCTTCACGCTCCTGGAGGTCACTGTGGCGTTCGGGATTTTCCTGACCGTCCTGGTGGCCGTGTGGGCGTTGCTGGGCAGGTCCAATCGCCACCAGGAACTGCTGTGGGACGAGTTTGTTGCCGCCGAGCTGGCCGCCTCAGCGCTCGAACAGGCATTCGCGGCCGACCGCTGCGAGCTGACGCCGCCGCAAGGCGTGCCCGTGCAGTTCCCTCCTCTGAGCACTACGGGGGCCGAGAAGCAGCTCGGCGTGCGCGTCGTGCTTCACGTCGCGCCGGTTGCCGGGCAGAGCGGCCTGCGGGAGTTGAAAGCCGTGGTCCAATGGGACCAGCGCGGCCAGCCAAGGACGCTCACGCGGACGCTGTTGCGGAGAGTGACGCCATGAGCGGACCGCGGCGGGGCTTCACGTTCATCGAACTCATCGTCGCCGGCGTGCTGTGCGGCATGTTGATCCTCATAGCCCTGGGGCAGGTCCGCTGGGCGGCGCGCTCGTCGGGACAGGCCGCCCGCGGCGCCGCCGAACTGCTGCTGGCCGCGGACTTCGCTGAGCGGTTCCGCAACGACGTGCGCGGCGCGCGTCTCGTCACGGTGGCGCGTCGAGGCGACAGCGTGGAGCTGGCCCTGGCCGATACCGTCGTCGAATACCGGCGCGGCGACGATGGCAGGCTGGAGCGGGCTGTCAGAAGGCGCCTGGCGGGAGCGGCCTGGGGCCCGATTGCTGCCGGCCCGACGGTGCGGTCCATCCACTTTGCCCTCTCGAACGCCAAGCCCGACGCAAGCGGTCTGTGCCTTCTGCGCGCCAGGTGGCTCTGCACGGCCGATGCCGACACCGACCCCGCCGCTCCCGCGGCGCTGCGCACTCCCTGCCGCGTGCTCGTTCTCGATACAGCGCTGCGTGCGGCATCGGAGGGGGAGGTGGGCCCATGACTGTGTTCCAGCCCCGTTACCCTTCAGGCAACGTCATCATCATCGTGATAGTCCTGGTCGGCCTGCTGCTGCTCTTCGCGCTCACGGGGACCATCCTGCTGCGGCCCGCGGGCACGCACCTCGACCTGCACCACGAGTTCGCGCGCGCCCAGTCTATCGCCGACGGCGCTCTGCAGAAGGCGCTGGCCAACCTCGATGCCGGTAAGGCCGCCGACTTCGCGAAGGTCTTGGACACTTCCGCGGATGCGTGGGAGATTGTGGCTGTAAGCCCGCCGGCGGCTTCCGGCCCCGTTGGGAAAGACGCCGCGACAATGGAACTGACCGCGACGGGCAAGGTGCGTTCGTTGGCGCCCGTGGATGCGCAAACGCCCGGCCGTGCGTGGGCGACGGTGCGTTGTCGCGCGCGCGTGAGGAAAGACGCGGCCGGAGTGTGGCGCGTGGTGGACTACAGCATCATAGACAGCTTGCGCGAAACTGAGCGATGAACGCTTTGATGACCGCTGCACTGCCCGCTCTCGTGTGCCTGGCCGCAATGAGGAAGTACGGCCGGCCCAACCCGTACGCATTGGTTCCAAGAGCCGTCTGGCTCATGGGCGCGCTCACGTTGCTCGTCTTGTTCTGCGGCCTGCTGCTGGTGCTGCTCGCCCTGCTCGTCCGCAACGCCGACGACCTGGACGAACCGCCCGCTGCTCTCAGCGGCGAGCGCGAGGCGCGCGACGGCGTCTGGGTGACGCTTGCCGGCGGCGTGTTCCTGGCGATAGCGGTCGGCGCATGGAGGTTCGGCATGGAGACGCGTGGCCTGCTGGTCCTCATTGCCGCCGCGCTGGTCATGGCGGGCTGGGGCGGAGGACGCGTCCTCCTGGCCGCCGGCGGCGCAGCCCATCCCGCCAGACGCATGTTGATCGGCGGCCTGGCGGTCCTCCTCGTCGGCGCGGCGACGTTTCTCTTCGAAGCGTTCCTCGCGTCGCTGCTTCCGTAAGCGGCCCGCGGCCGGCGTGGCTGCCGCCACGAACGAGACGTCCGTGGTACGCGCTCGTAGCGTCACCGTATCCGCACAGTCACCATGCTGAACGGCAGCACCTTCACGCTGAGCGTCCCTTTGGCCATCTTCGCCGTGTTCGTCTTCAGGGGCCGCTCCATGACGTCCGTCTCCACGGCCGCGGCATCGGGCGCGGCAAGGCATTCGTCGAGCTTCACGCGCGCGGTCGTGGCGCGGCCTTCCGTTTCGTACAGCCTCACGATCAGCGCGCCGCCGTCTTCGGCCTTCTTCATGCCGCTGAGCATGATGTTAGGCGTCAGTATCTCCGCGCAGCCTTTCCGCGCAGGCAGCTTGCCGGCCTGCATCCCCGTGCCCACGACGTTAAACGGCAGGTTGAACGCGTAGCCCGCGCGCGTGGCCTCCGACGCGTTCCATGCGCCCACGTGCGGCTGCAGCGCGAACCGGATGGTGTGATGGCCCAGTTCGGGCAGCGGGTCCGGGTCGTAACTGCTGCGCAGCAGCGTCAGCCGCGCCGTGCTGCCGTTGACGCTGTGGCCGTACTTGGTGTCGTTGAGCAGTGTTGCGCCCGCGGGCTCCGCCGTGCCGTCGTGCGCGCCCGTCAGGTCCATCCACTTTTGAGCGGGCACTTCGGCGGGGACGGGGTCCACGGCGGCGTTGTTGGAGAAATACTGACCGAGCAGCTTCGCCGTGAATGACGGGATGTCCTTCGGGTTCGTGGAACGCGTCACGTGGCCGTTCGCGCATTCGAAGGAAGCGATGGCCTGGCGGATGGCCAGCGGGAACGCCACGCGCAGCATCGGCACGCCGGTCTCAGGCGTTCCGCGCTCCAGCCAGTCGGCTTCCAGGTTGAAGTCCACGCGCGGCACGCCGGCGGCCAGCGTTATCGTCAGCGCAAACTTGCTGTCGCCGAACTTGTGGTGCGCGCGGATCGCCACCATGTGCGGCCCGGCATGCGGGAACTCCAGGGTTGCGCCCGACGTTAACGGCGCCACCTTGACGATCTGCCCGATGATCCACGCTGTCATTGGATGCGGGGCTTCGAGGTAGTATTCGAGCACGCCGAGGCGCCCGCCCGGCGGCACCAGGTCAGCCCCCGTGCGCTTGTCAATCAAATGGATGATGGCGCCCGAAGCCTGCTCGACCTCGATGGCCAGGAACTCGTTCTCGATCTTGCTCTTCCTGTCGCCGGAGCAGCCCGTGGCCGTGCCGGGGCGCCACGCAGAAGCTGCGCCAGCCGAGCCCCGGAACGTCATGTGCCGGCACGGCGACGGCCAGGAAATCGTGCCCCCAGTAGTTGCCGCGGTCCACGACCTGCGCCGGGAACGTGCTGCCCATGTCGTCCTTGACGACGATCTCGCTGTCCGGGTGCTTGCGGTCCCACAGCCGCACCGTGACGACCTCGGAACGTTTCCACGGGCTCGGGTTGAAGACGACGAACGGATCGCAGCACGCGCTGCCTGCCCCGCGCCGCGTGATGGCGCCGTCGCGCGGCACATCGCCCGGCCCGCCGCCAATCCCGGGCCCGATCGTGTCGCCGGGTTCCTTCCCCGGCGCGATGCACTTGCACGCGCCCTCGCAGCCGCACGCGCAGGATGGCGTCGTGTCCACTTGTGCCGCGATGGCGCGCAGCACCCGCGTCTTGACCATCGTCGTCGCGGCGAGGATATCCTGGAACAGCCCCTGGGCGTATTCGTAGGTCGCATGGATGCCGGAGCCGGGCAGGATGTCGTGGAACTGGTTGAACATGGCCTTGCGCCACGCCGCCTGCAGCGCCTCCGCCGGGTAGGGGATCCGCAGCAGCCCGCGGCCCAGCAGCGCCACGGCCTCGGCCTCGACCAGCGCGTTCTCGCTGCCGCGGTTCGCGCGCTTAACGCTGCTCTGCGCCGTGTAGCAGCCTTCGAAGATGCAGTTCATCTCGGAATCCACGACGGGCAGGTTGCGCGCCTGCCGCTCGGCGATGGAGTAGAACGCGTCGGTCGTGCTGAGCCGGATGTTGGGATAGATGGGCCACGTGTTCATCGTGACGGCGCGGACGAGGTCGCGGCGCGTCGGGCCCCCGCCGTGGTCGCCGACCCCCATGACGAAGAGATAGTCCTTCAGGCCGGTGGCCTTGTAGAAGTCGCACGAGTGGCCGGCGACCGAGGCGTTCATGCCGCCGTTGTAGCCGCGCGCGCGGTCGTCGAAGGCCAGCACGCGCGAGCCGTCCTTGCCTTGCCACCAGAACAGCTCCGGCCCCTCCGCCGAACGGTGGAAATAGTACCGCCGCACGCCGCCCTTGTTCAGGATCCCCGGCAGCGTGTGCATGTGCCCGAACGTATCCGGCTCCCAGTCAATCGTCACGGCGCCGTGCGGCAGGCCGAACTCCTCCTTGAGGAACCGCCGCGTGTACAGCAGGTGCCGGCAGACGATCTCGCCGCTGGCCAGGTTCTTGTCGCCTTCGACCCACTGGCTCGCCGTCACTTCCCAGCGGCCCGCCTTCACCCATTTCTTCACGCGCGCGTAAAGTTCCGGCAGATAGTCCTTCATGATCTGGTAGACCGACGTCTGGCTCTGCGAGAAGCAGAACGTCGGGAACTCCTGCAGCAGCCGGTCAACAGTCGTGAACGTGTCGTTCACCGTCGCGACGGTCTCCGGCCAGCCCCACAGCCAGTTCATGTCAATGTGCGCGTGCCCGACGACGTGGATGGTGAACTCCTTGGCCGCGGCCGAGAGCGGCGCCAGCATCGCTTCCATCTCCGCGCAGGCCGTCTGCGGGCCGGCGCCGTTCGCCAGCACCTCTCCCGCGGCCTTGACGGCCTTCAGGACCAAGCCTTCCCGTTCGGCGCGCTTGTTTTCGGAGACGGCGGCCAGCTTGGCGGCGAAGTCGAGCTCGCCTTTGATGCGCTCAATGGTCTCGTTATCCGCGCTCCCCGCGGCCTCGATGGCCTGCAGCCCGCGGCTCAGCTCCTCAGCGAACGTTGCCATGTGTTCCCCCTTTGTGGGCATCTCTTCTCGACACGGTGATGCCGCCGTCATAGCAGGCGGCGAGAGGGACGACAAATGCCAAATCCTGCGGGACACGCGGGCGGGCGGCGAGACGCCGCCCGTCCAGCCGGCGAGACGCCGGCGCTACAGTCGTTCTTGGATTTCCCGCCGTGCGGTTGCGCGTCCGTTGCGACGGGGTACATTCGCCCTGCCGTGCCGGCGAGACGCCGGCGCTACAGCCGTCGGGGGCGTACGCCAGGTTCAACGCTGCGGGAGCGACCATGAAGTCTGCAATTCGTCTTCTCATCCCGGCCTGTGTGCTGCTCGCCTTCGTGGCGGCGGGCGCTGAGCCTGCCGGCGAGCGCGCGGCGATTCCCCCGCTCAAGCTCTGGAAAGACGTCCAGGGCTCGGAGCTCAAGGCCTTCAAGCCGCCCGTCGCGGAACGCTTCGAGCTGCCCAACGGCATGGTTGTCTTCCTGCTGGAAGACCACGAGCTGCCCCTGATTGACCTGTCCATGACGCTGCGCGCGGGCGAGATCCACGAACCGCCCGAGTGCGTCGGGCTGGCCGATGCGACCGCCACGGTGATGCGCACCGGCGGCAGCACGAAGTACCCCGGCGACAAGCTCGACGAGATCCTCGACAACATGGCCGCGCACCTCGGCATCGGCATGGGCCTGGATTCCGGTTCCGCCAGTCTCTCCACGCTTAAGGAAGACTTCGACAAGGGCCTGGAGATTCTGGTGGACGTGCTCCGCAACCCGGCGTTCCCCGACGACAAGCTGGACCTGTACCTGTCGCAGGTCCGCACGGGGATCTCGAAGCGCAACGACAATCCCAATGCGATCTCGGACCGCGAGTTTGGCAAGGCGCTGTACGGCGAGAAAAGCCCTTACGCCAAGGTGATCGAATACGCTCACGTCAACAAGATCACGCGGCAGGCGCTGCGCGATTTCCACAGCGCGTACTTCCACCCCAATCTGTTCATCGTCGGCGCCGTCGGCGATTTCAAGAAAGACGAGATGCTCGCCAAGCTACAGGCCGCGTTCGGCAACTGGCCGCGCAAGAAGGTATCGCTGCCCGAAGTCCCTTCGATCTCCACGTCCAAGAAGAGGAAGGCGCTCTTCGTGGACAGGCCCAAGCTGAACCAGACCGCCATCCGGCTCGGCCACATCGTGGACATGCGCCGCAACCACAAGGACTACCCTGCCATGCGCGTCCTGAACAAGATCATGTCCGGCGGCATGGGCGCGCGCATGTTCACCGAGATACGCACCAAGAAGGGCCTGGCCTACGACGTGTGGGGCTACGCCTACATTCCCTTCGACCGCCCGGGCGTGTTCACCTGCGGCGCCCTGACGCGCAACGAACAGGCGCTCGATACCGTGGATGCTCTTCGCGAGGAGATCGTGCGCTTGAAGGAGCAGGGCGTTACCGCGGCCGACGTGGCGGAGGCGCGCGAGAAGATCCTGAACTCATCCCTCTTCGAGTTCGACACACCCGCGAAGATCATCGGCCGGCAGATCACCTACGAGTTCTACAACTATCCCATGGATTTCGCCGAGCGGCAGCTTGAGGCGGTCAAAGCGGTCGGCGTCGAGGAGGTCAACAAGGCCGCCAGGAAATATCTCGACCCCGGCAAGGTCGTCCTGCTGGGCGTGGGCAACGCGGCCGTTGATTCCGCGGGCCGCCCGCTCGACCAGAGCAAGTCCTTCCTGTCGCTGAAGGACGTGCAGGTCCTGGATGTCGCCATCCCGCAGCCGCACGCGGAGCCCATGACGATTGACCCGCGGCGCACGGAGGAAGGCCGGAACATCCTCGCCGTCTGCCTCGAAGCCGCCGGCGGCGTGGGGGCGTTCAAGGGCATCAAGACGATCCGCGCGGACGTCATGCTCACCGTCCGCGGCATGCGGCTGAACGCCTGCATGCGCGGCCAACTGCCGGACCTCGTCCGCGTGGACGTCTCCGGTCCGCTCGGGCCGATCTCCCAGATCATGGCGAAGGACGCGGCCTGGAAAGCGTCCGGCGGGTCGGTCGAAGAGATGAGCCCGCAGGACGCCAGGAAGAACCTACGCACGCTGCTCCAGTCCGACCTCGGCATCATGCGCGAACTGGGCGTGGCCGAGGAGGGCTACAATGTCCAGTCGCTTGACCCCACACGCGATGGCGACCGCGAGCTGATCGGCGTGGAGATTGAGTCGCGGCCCCTGGGACGGATCAAGATCTGGTTCGACGCACAGACCAGGCTCATCGCCAAGATACGCTACGTCGCGGAGGGTGCGCAGAAGGAATACGACAAGCTCTTCTCCGACCACACCAGGCGCGGCAGCCTGATGCTGGCCCGCAACATCGTGGACAAGGACCCCGCCGGGCCGCAGCTCATCGAAATGGAATCCCTGCAGCTCAACCCGCAGCTCGATCCGGCGCTCTTCAGCAAGCCCGACAAGGCTACGCCGCCGCCGAAAGACAAGAACTGACCGTCCCCCTCTCCCCCGTGGGGAGAGGGCGGACACGCGCGCAGCGCGTGGCGGGTGAGGGGGCTGCCCCGGCCGCCACCTTCCGCCGCGTTGCGGTTCCGTGTTACGTATGGCGCGTCACGTGTTACTCAATACCCGCCGTCAGGCTGCTGCGGCCGGGAGCCGATGCTACTGCTCCACGCTGTCCTTTTCGTCGCAGATCTTGTGTTCCCAGCGCTTCTCCTGGTGATAGGGGAACCGCGGCGGCTGGCCGGTGCAGCGGTAGAAGCTCTTGACCGCGTTAATGCGGAACGGCTTCTGCGGCGCCCCACACTTGGGGCAGGCCATAGTGTAACGCGTCGTGAACTCCGGCGGCGGGGAGTGCAGCTTCTCGTCCGTGGTGCGGTCGTCGTCGGTGCACCCGCCCAGGAGAAACGCGAACGCCAGGAGACCGCTCGCCAGCAAAGCCTGCTTCATCGCACATGCCCTCCGCGCACCGTTCGGGTAGCCAATGTTATCGTGTATGCTAGCCGCACGGCCGGAGTTTCTCAACTGTAAACACGCCCCGGCGCTGCTTTTTGCGGGCGCGTCGCCGACCGCGCCATTGCAGGGGCGGCCCCATGTGGCCGGCCGCCGCAGGAAGCCATCGTGGCATGTCCCCCCGGATTCCCTCGTTCTCTTACCTGCACTGCAGTGTAGGTAGAATACACAGCTTCATGGAGCGTGGAAAGCCTACGCAGTGTCGCCGCCGATACTGCGAACCCGTTTCGCACAACAAGGAGACCATCATGACCGACAACCTCGACCGCCGCCGCTTCCTTGAGACCGCCGGAGCCGTTGCCGCCGGCGCCGCCGTGGCTCTGACCGGCGCACAGTCCGCCAACGCCGCCGAAGGCCCCGCTCCCGCAGCCGGCAAGGTGAAGATCCTGGCCTTCTGCGGCAGCCACCGCAAAGGCAAGACGACCGCGGCCGCTCTCAAGATCGCCCTCGACTCGGCCAAGACCGTCAGCGACGACATTGAGACCGAACTAATCGAGCTGGTGGACTACAAGCTTGACCCCGTGCAGCCGGGCGCGCCCTTCAAGGACGATTTCGAGAAGCTTGCCGCGAAGATATCCGATCCGGCTGTGGGCGGCATCATCCTCGGATCGCCGGTCTACTACAGCAACATGAGCTCCATGATAAAGATATTCGTCGAACACTGGGGGCCGTACAAGAAGAGCTTCGCCCTCTCGAACAAGGTGGCCGGCGTGCTGGCGGTCGCGGGCGCGCGCAACGGCGGGCAGGAGAACGTCGTCCAGTCCCTGATGCAGTCCCTGCTGGGCATGGAGATGATCTGTGTCGGCGACGGCCGGCCCAGCGCTCACGGCGGCGCCACGCTCTGGAACCAGAAGGACGACATCAGCCAGGATGAGTCCGGCGTGAACACGGCGAAGGGCCTTGGCCGCCGCGTCGCGGAGGTCGCGTTGCGGATAGCCGGCAAGGGGAAGTGACTTCCGGCGGCACTGCGGCGATACTCGGGTGGCGTGAAAGGGCACGGGCGGGACGCCCGTGCCACGAGCAGAAGGGGGCCGCCAATGCCAGGCACACTCCACACGCTCATTGTCGTTGCGCTGGTGCTATCGTCCGGTACCTTCTTCGTCGTGGCCGCTGATGCTCCCGCGCAGAAGCTCGTCATCTACCCCGCCCCCGCCGGCGAGAAACCGTCCGGCGATTTCAGCGTGGAGGTCAACGGCCAGGCCGTCTTCGTGTACACGGCCAACGTCCTGCACGGCGGCCCGGCGTCGTTCGCGTACTTCGATTGCGCCGGCACGGTCAACGTCAAGGTGACGGCGACGCGCAAGGTGGACAAGGCCGTCGTCCGTCCTTCCTCGTACGGCATCACGCCGGCCGTCGTCGGCAACACCGTCGCCTTCGCCCTGTCGCAGCCGCGGTACCTCAGCATCGAGCTCAACGGCGGCTTCGAGCGCCCGCTGCTGCTGTTCGCGAATCCGCTGGAAGTTGACCCGCCCAGGCCCGACGACCCGAACGTCCTCTACTTCGGGCCGGGCGTGCACGAGATCGGCACGACGAAGATCGAAAGCAACAAGACCGTCTACATCGCCGCCGGCGCCATCGTCCGCGGCAAAATCATGCCCGGCGAGAAACCAATCCAGGAACGCAACTGGGCCGGCAACAAGGTCTACACGAACCTCCTCTGCATCGAGAACGCGAAGAACGTCAAAGTCCGCGGGCGGGGCATCCTCGACATGAGCACGCTGCCGTGGCATTCGAAGTGCCCCATCTGCATCTCGAACTGCACCGATGTCCTCATCGAGGGCATCATCATCAAGGATTCGCCCTGCTGGTGCACGCCGGTCTTCGGCTGCAAGAACGTCGTCTACCGCAACCTGAAGGAGATCTGCCACCGCGAGAACAGCGACGGCATCAACATCGTCAACAGCCAGGACGTCCTCGTCGAGAATTGCTTCCTCAGGAACAACGACGACGAGATCTGCATCAAGACGACCTCGCCCGCGCCCGCGCAGGAAAGCAAGAACATCACCGTCAGGAACTGCGTCGTGTGGAACGACCGCGCGTACGCCATAGGCGTCACCTACGAAACGCGCCAGAACATCAGCGAGGCGCTCTTCAAGGACTGCGACATCATCCACGACCACGGCATCGGCTCGATCGCCATCCATATGAGCGACGGGGCCACCGTGAGCGGCATCCGTTTCGAGGACGTGCGCGTCGAGGACACGCGCAACCGCCTTATCCGCTTCTGGATCGGCAAGGATTTCTGGGGCCACGACAAGGAACGCGGCCGACTCCGCGGCGTTGTCCTCAAGAACGTCGCCGTCACGGGCGGGCCCTTCGCCTCCTCGGAACTAACCGGCGCCGATCCGGCGCACCTCATCGAAGACGTGACCTTCGATAACCTGCGCATCCATGGCAAGCTGATCGCGAACGCCGCCGCGGGAAAGATTGCAGTCAATCAGCACACGAAGAACATCAAGTTCGTCAGCGACACCACGCCACCGGCGGACGCGCCGAAGATCAACGAGATCAAGGCCGTGCCCGGCGACCCGCAGATCGTCCTCTCATGGAGCAAAGTGGAAGACCCCGAGAGCGGCGTTGACCACTACAACGTGTATCGTGACGACAGGAAAATCGGCGAAGCGCGCGAGGCGAGCTACGCCGACAGGGACGTCCGCGAAGAGATGGCGTACACGTATTGCGTCGCGGCGGTCAACGGCGCGGACCTCGAGGGCCCCAAGAGTGCCCCCGGGCAGGCCAGGACGCTGGCCGACACGGGCGCACCCGCGGTGGCCGCCGTTGACGTGGACGATCTGACGCACATCAAGGTCGTCTTCAGTGAGCCCGTTGAGCAGCCCTCCGCGGAGGCCGTCGCCAACTATGCGCTCGACAACGACGCAAGTGTCACCGCGGCGGCCTTGAGTGCCGACCTGAAGACCGTCACGCTGACCATCTCGAAGCTCGCGGCGGACAAGCCATACGCGTTGACAGTGCGGAGCATCAAGGACCGCGCCAGGACGGCCAACGTCATCGCTGCCGGCACCGTGGCGAAGTTCATGTACTCGGCGGGCCTGATCGGCCACTGGAAGCTCGACGACGGCCACGGCGACACGGCGGCCGATTCGTCGCGCACGGGCGCCCACGGCAAGCTTGTGAACATGGACGCCGCGAAGTGCTGGGTGGAGGGGAAGCTCGGCCGCGGTCTTGAATTCGACGGCGAGAACTCCCACGTGGAACTCGCCAACTCGCCGGCCCTGCAGAACGTCCAGGAGGGCAGCTACACTCTTTGCGCGTGGTTCAGGCCCGCCAGCACTCCGCCCGGCACCGGCAACGCCTACAACGCGGCCTACGGCATCATCATGAAGAAGGGCTACCACGAGGGCCTGACCTACGCCGCGGACGGCAAGTTCGTGCTCTCTCACTGGCTGGCAGGCGACAAGGGCGGCGGCGCCGCGACGGCCGGCGCGTATCCGCCGGGCCAGTTCCATCACGTTGCGGGCGTGGTGGACAAAGCGAAAGGCGAGGCCCGCATCTACGTCAACGGCAAGCTCGAAGGCAGCAGCAGCTTCGACGCCAACGCGCAGGCGCGGCCCTACGGCGATGAGCCGTGGCGCATCGGCGCCGCAAACCCCAGCACCCGCGACAACCATGCCTGGCCCGCGAAGGGCATCATTGACGATGTCCGCATCTACAACCGGGTGCTCAGCGACGAAGAGATCAGGAACCTGGCGGGGACGAAATAACCATGGCCACGCCGTCAAGTATCCACATCGTCTGCGCTGGCGGGTATCTCCAGTGCACGACCTACCTGATTGACGGACCGGAAGGCGCGGTGCTCGTTGACCCCGGGTCGAGCTCCGGCGAAGAGGAAATCCTGAAGAACATCGCGCGGCTGGGCCGGAAGATCGAGGACGTCAAGTACGCGCTCCTCACGCACTGCCACGTGGACCACGCGCTCGGAGCGTACCGCTTCCGCGAGATGGGCATGAAGCTGGTCAGCTCCCGCTACACGGCGAGGGTCCTGCGGGACGGCGGGCGCGAAGTCTGGTACGAGTACCCCGAGTGGGTCGTGCCGACGCAGGTGGATATCGTCGCCAATAATGAAGACGACCTGCCCTTCTGCGGGCTGCACATCCTCGCTCTCGACACGCGCGGACATACGCCCGGCTGCATGAGCTATCTGGTTGGCGTCGAGGGCGGCACGGCCGTCTTCACCGGCGATCTGTACGGCGCCGGCGGACATTTGAGCTGGTCTGGGAGCGACGGCTTCTCCGTGAAGAGCACGCTGCGGAGCCTCGAGAAGCTCTGCCGGGCGTCGCCCGACTGGGTCTTCACGGGCCACGGCCCGGTGCCGGTCCCTGCGGCGGAATGGCTGAGCGAAGCCGTCAGGAAAGGCCGCGCGGGCGAATGGGTCGTGGACGGGAGGTTCCATCCCAACGACGTGCCGGATAGCCGGCTGCGCGTCGTGCCGCCGCAGCAGCGGAGATAGCGTTATGCTCAGCCCAACGGAGAAATATGAATTCGTCTGCGGGAAATGCGGCCGCAAGCTGATGCTTACGCTGGCGGCATTTTGTGCGCTGTTCTGCATGGGCCGTGCCTGTGGGCATGACAAGAGCGCACAGCTAATCGGCCTCATTGAGTCGGACATGCCTCTTGCGATAAGGATAGAGAACTTTGAAGACAAGGCTAAATTCTCTGACGAAGATCGGCGTTTGGCTGCCACGCATTTCCTTCTCAGCCTTGATCGGCGTGCCGAAGAAACTCCGGAGAGGGTAGAGGCCAAGCGGATTCTCGTGGCGAATCTGCGCTTTCTTACCACCGACGAGACGAAAGCGCTCCTTAAGTGCATCTATCTGCGGATGTTGCTAACAACAGACCCTCGTACTCGAACGGCGTGCCTATATGGGCTTGCTGACGTTGATCCAGCAAACGTCGCGCATTACGCGCTGATTTGCATTGACGACAAGGAGCCAGTGTCTTCGGCTGCGGCGGAACTGGCGGCAGCAAAGTGTAACAGCGAGGTTTTATGGAAGGTTCTTCAGTTGCGGTACTCGTTTACGAAGGGGAAGCCGGAGTATTACCCGACGAATGGGTTCCTGGAGGCTAACGGAATAGCGAAGACATGGGAGGAAGTCCGAAGGGCACGTGGGAATGCTGTTCCCGACAGGAAGCCTGAGCGGAAAGAGTGAGCGCCTTCCTCCGTCCGTGGCGGGTGGCACGAGAAGTGATGTCCTACAGCCGTGTCGCCCGTGATTCGGGTGCCACGCCATTCTTGGCGTGCATTTGGGCAAGAGCCACGGCAATGATGCCTCGTCTGTGTCCGCCATACTGTACTACGAACGAGGCGCGTACTGCAATTTGCCAAACTGCAGTACAGGCCGTCGAGGGGGCAGACAGGAATGTCTGCCCTACAGCTTGTTTGCCTTGCGGTGGTCGCGCAGGTTTTCGAGGTGCCTGGGCATCAGGTCGGGCTTGTGCTTGTTCAGCGAGCGCTCGATATTGTAGCCCTCGACACTGCGCTCGGTCTTCTTGATGGCGTCCGCCGCCGCCTGGATCGTCGCCGCGGCCCGCAGCAGGTCCTCCCAGCCTTCCTCGGCAAGCTGCCACGGGTTGACTGGCTCTGGACTTGCGATTTGCGATTTGCGATTTGCGATTTCGGATTTCGGATCTGGGATTTCCAATTTGGGATTTGGGATCTCCGATTTGGGATTTGGGATTTCCGATTTCGGATTTCGGATTTCGGATTTCGGATTTTCGATTGGGGTGGCGTTGTCCGGCATCTGGCATCCTCGATGAAAGGCAAGTTACAAGTTGCAGGCTACAAGTTACAGGTGTCGTCCAGTCGCGCGGCGCATGTCTGTAACCTGCAACCTGTAACTTGTAACCTGTCACCTGTTACCGTTTGGGTGGCGCGTCCCGGTACTGTTCCTTCAGGCCGAAGATGCGCTTGGCGTGTTCGCCGCTGAACGGCGCGTCGCCGGTACCACGCGTCAGGTCCAGGCCCAGCGGGAAGAAAACGTTCCCGAACGAAGGTGCCCGGATGGCCTGCGGAATGGCAGTGGCCTTCGAGCTGATCACGTTGGTCTCCAGCATGCCGACGAACCGCTGCGAGTCCACTTTCAGCCGCTTGACCCCGTCCGCCTTCGTCCCCGCGAAGGTCGCCCCGCGGCGCCCGGCGCGGCCGAGCCTGTAGTCGAGCTGATAACGCGCGCCCGAGACGCGGGTTTTGAAATCGAGCACCTCACTGCTGGCCACCGCATCGCCCACCGTCACCTGGACCGGCCTGCGCGTCAGGCCGTCGGTCAGGTCATACGCCTCCAGGCCGGCGGTGAGCGACCCGTTCGAGATGGTGATGTCCAGCAGTCCTTTGGCGGCGTTCACCTTGACCTTCACCTTGGAGTTGTCCCGCGGCAGGACACCGGAGAACTGGCCCTTGCCGTCGAGGCGGCAGGAGAAGCCGGCGCCGCCGACGCGGAACGAGAAGTCGGAATTCAGCAACTGGAAGTTGTCCTGCCCCAGCGCGTTGATGTAACCCTTGTAGCGCAGCACGTCGCGCCCGAAGCTGTTTCCGTCCCCCCGGATGCTGCACTGCTCCGTGGTCAGGTCGGTGGACGTGACGGCTTCATCCCGGACGATGATCGTGAACGCCTGGTTCAGGCCGGTTCCGAAACGGCTCGCCGCCGTGTTGCCGGCGCCGTCCTTGCACTGCACCAGCATGCTGAACGTGCCCAGGACCAGCGGCCGCCCTATCACCGTGCCGTCGGGCGTCACAAAGATGCCCAGGTCGTTCTGGTTCATCGAGGCGCCCGTGGCGTCCACCACCCCCAGCACCTTGAACGTCACGGCACCGAGCCCTCCCAGGACGTCAATCTTGGCCAGATAGCTGGCGGCCAGCCCCGCGTCGGGCAGTTTGTCCATGGCAAAGCGGAAGAGGCCGCCGTCGAACAGGAACAGGTTGAACAGCCCCGTTTGCTTTTCCGGGTTGGTGCCCTTGGCGTCCTGCACCTGCACCTGGAAGCAGAAGCCCGCCGGGCCACTGCCATCCGAGTAGGTATGCGAAGGGAAGGGGAGCGCCTGTTTGGTCACGGGGTCCATCGGACGGCCCGGCAGCGACCCCGCCAGGACGCCGGAGAGGCCCAGTTGCAGCGTCGTCGGGTAGCCTTCAAGAACGTTGACAAGGCTCTGTGGGCCGGCCGATGTGAAGCGGTACGGCTTCAGCCCGCCTTCCGCCGTGATGTAGCGCGTGATGATGGAGCCGAAGGTCGCATCGCCCAGGTCATACTCGCTTGGCCTCGCCGCGACAGGCGGGTTGGTGAACCGTAACGGCGTTCCCGACCCGACAGCCCGTGCGCCGGCGCTCGGGCCGGTCACACCGCAAGTGCCGACTGCGTAGCAGAAGCCCGCCGCCGCAAACACCAGGGCCAATGCAACCGCACGTGACCGCCATAGTACAGCGCGCATAGTGCCTCCTCGAAATCAGGCGTTCCCCGCCGTAAGCTCGCCATGGTAAAGCGTCCTTCCACTTTAGCAGGAACCGGTCCGCCTGTACAGAGCGCAAAAGGCCACAAACGAACGAACACAGGTTAGGGCGGCGGGCCCGCCCGGAGTTTATGCAAAATGGCCTCCGAATGAGCGCGGTTCAGGTTTCAGATGCGCCGACGGAAAGCCAGCTCACTGGCCTTCTTCACGTCCTGGTCGCGGTCCAGCCTGCACACCAGGATGCAGCCGTCGCTGTCCACCACCGCCAGGCCCTCCACGCCGACCAGCGCGACCCGTTTCCCCGGCGCCAGCACGACGTTGGACCGCGCCCCCACCGCGATGACGTCCGTTCCCGGGCCGATCGCGTTGCCCGTCGTGCGGTCCAGGTGCTCCGCGACGGCGCTCCAGGACCCGATGTCGTCCCAGGCGAAGTCGGCCGCCACCGTTGCGACTCTCCGCGCGTGCTCCATGATGCCGAAATCAACCGAAATCTTCCGCAACGCGGGAAAGGCCCTCCGCACTGTCGCCTGCAAGGCGCGTTCTCCCCGCCCGCCGCGCGGGCAGGCGGCAAGCGCGCGGATGAAGGCGGCGTGTCCGGGCAGTTGGCGCTCGAATTCCGCGGTCAGGGCGGCGAGGGTCCACAGGAAAATGCCGCCGTTCCAGTAGTGATGCCCCGACGCGACGTACCGCCTGGCCGTCCGAAGGTCCGGCTTCTCGCGGAACCCCAGCGCCTGGTACACGCGTGGCGCGCCTCGCTTTGCCCCGGCCAGCCTGATCTCAGGTCCGCACTGCACGTACCCATACGCTGTCGCGGGTCTTCGGGGCAGGATCCCGAACGTGACCAGGGTGTCCTGTTCCTTGGCCGCCCGCGCGCCGGCCAGCACGCATTCCTTGAACCGGGACAGCGGCTGGATGATGTGGTCGCCCGGCAGCACCAGCATCACGGGATTGAACCACGAAGAGCACGAAGAACACGATACGGGCGCGGTTGTTTGAGTTCTTATTTGTGGTCTTCGTGTGCTTCGTGGTGAGATGTCGGCCGCCACACGCCTGCTGATTGCGCCCGCGGCCAGCGCGATGGCGCCGGCCGTGTCGCGCGGGAGCGGTTCGACCAGCAGGTTGCGCGCCGGCAGTTCCCGCAGCGAACGCCGCGCCAGCGCCGCCTGCGCCACGCCGGCGACGACATAGCAGTCGGCGGCCGGCGCCACGGCGCGCGCGCGCTGCCAGGCTTGTTCCAGCAGGCTCCGCGTGCCGAAGAGGCGCAGGTTCCACTTTGGTTTCTGCCGGTCGGACGCCGGCCAAAGCCGGGACGAGGCGCCTCCGGCCATGATGACGGGGACAATGCGTGCACCGGCCATGCTCACCCTCCGTGTACCGGGGTCCTCCGAGCCGCGCGCTTCGGAAGAATGGACGCAAGTCTAAGGACTTCTTGAATTTAATACAATTCCTTGTACTATTGTTAAGGAGTCAGAAACGCAGCGTTTATCCGGAGCCGCCCTCGGTATGGCCCCCAATACCTCGTTCGCCGACAGCCCCATCCAGGACAGCCTCTTCGGCACGCTGGCTGTGCGCTACCACTTCGTGCTCGAGGAACAGGTCGAGGAAGCGCTGCTCATCCAGCGGGAGTTGCACCAGACCGGCCAGCCCGTCCCCCGCCTGGGGGAAATCCTGACGCAGCGCGGCTACATCACCGAAGCCCAGGTCCAGGCCGTGGTGAAAGGCCAGGTGGCCAGCGCGCCGAAGCGTTTCGGCGAGATCGCCGTGGCCATGCACTTCTGCCAGCCCGCGGATGTCGAGGCGGCGCTCTCCGTCCAGCAGCAGATCAAGGCCTGCGGCAGCTACCAGCGTCTTGGCGAAATCCTTGTCGCGCGCGGGGCCCTGCGGCCGCACCAGGTCCATGCCGTGTTGCGCGACCAGGGCAAGGCCATCGTCGCTTGCCCGAACTGCAATACGCGGCTCAACGTCAGCGGCGTGGCGCCTGGCGCAACGGCGAGCTGCCCGCGCTGCAAGTCCGCCTTCCGCACGCCCAGCGTCTCCGTGGGAGCGCAGGCCGCGCCGGCCGCCGCGGACGAGAATGTGCGCGTGGACATGAGCGCCGTCATGCCGCCCGTCGGGCAGGCGCCGCCGTCGCGCTCCATCAGCCGCCTGATGAACGCCGTCGTGGGGCCGTACCAGTTGGGGGCCAAGCTGGGGAGCGACAGCTCCGGCGTGCTCTACAAGGCCACCGATCCTCGGACCGGCAGCGCCGTGGCGCTCCGCATCCTCGACCCTTCGATGACCAGCGACCCCGAGGATGCCGAGCACTGGCTTTCCGCCGGCGAGGCCGCCAGCGAGCTGGTCCATCCCAACCTGCAGCGCATCCTGGACATCAACGTTGACGCGGACCGCATCTACCTGGCGATGGAATACGTCGAGGGCGAGTCGCTGCGGCAGAGCCTGACCAAGCGCGGCAAGTACCCCGTCCTTGAAGCCATGGACGTCCTGATCCAGGTGGCCGAAGCCCTCGCCTATGGCCATGCCCAGGGCTTCCGCCACGGCGACCTGCGGCCGGCGCACGTGCTGATTGGTTTCGACGGCATTGTGCGCCTGTCCGGCCTCGGCACGCCCAAGCACGTCTCCCTCAACCTGCGCCAGGTCGCGCAGCAGCTTGGCGAAGAGGCACTGCCGCTCTACACGCCGCCGGAAGTGATGATTGACGAGGAGAACGCCGACGAACGTTCGGATATCTACAGTCTCGGCGGCGTCGCCTATCAGATGCTGACCGGCCGGCCGCCTCACGAAGGCACCAACGTCCTCCAGGTGGGTCTGAAGATCGCCTCCGAGGCCCCGCGTCCTCCGCGCGAACTCGAACCCGGCATCCCGCCGTACGTCAGCCGCATGGTTGAGAAGTGCCTGCGGCCCGAACCCGACGACAGGTACGATTCCGTCGGCCCCTTGCTCGAAGACTTGCGCCAGGCCCGCCAGGCGGCGTTCTCCGGTGTGGCTGACGTGCCCGCGATCGCCCCGGCGCCGCCGCCGACGGGAGTGCGCCGTGGCCAGGTCGTCCTGCCCGCCCGCGCCGCCGAGGCGGCGGCCCCCGCCGGGTCCATGGCGCAGCGGCTGCGCGAGAAGGCTGCCGCGGCAGCCGCGCGCAAGGGGCGCCTGCGCACGCATGTGGCGCGTGGCGCACGAGGCGCGGCGCGCCACGGCGC
>JAPLOD010000388.1 GCA_026692735.1 Planctomycetota bacterium
GTTCCGGCAGCAGGAACTCGACGATGAAGTACACACCGCCCAGGAAGGTGACCGCGATGATCAGACGTTTGCGCATCGGCGGTAACCCTCACTCCCTCGGCGGCAGCAGCCACTGCGCCCAGTTGGAGCTGTAGGGACTCCAGTCCTTCCCGCCGGTCATGTCGAGCGGGTCGAACGTCGTGGTCAGGATTCCGATCACGATGAACAGCAGCAACAGCATCTTGGCGATGTCCTGGCCGCGCAGCGAGCCGTGCTGCACCGGATCGTGCGAGAGATATGCGCCGGCGGCGAAGACTTCTTCGCCAATGACGGTGAAATCGCAGGTGGTGATGAAGAAGGGGATCTGGGGGTTATCGGTGGTGCCCGCGACCTGGATGGCGCCGATCTGCTGGCCGGCTTCGGCCAGGATGAGCGACTCGGCGGCGAAACTGCCGAAGAGGAAACAGGCGGCAGCCTTTTCGCGATGGGCGATGCCCATGTAGCCGCTGGCGAAGGCGAACTGCGCGCCGGAGAGGAAGCGGATATCGTCCTCGTGATACCTGTCCAGGCGGCCTTCGGCTTGGTAGCACTCCCGCACGGCGTTCTGCGTGATGGCCATGACTTCGATATCCCGCTGCGGCACAAAGAGGCGCACGGAGTAGCGCGCGGCCAGGCGGGCAATGTGGCTGAGCACGCCCAGGCAGGCGAAGAAGAGCGGCCCGACGTCGGCGAGGCCGAACGTGAAGAGGATCGGGCGGCCCATTTCGACGGTGCGGCCGACGGCGTCTTCGATGGCGTCCACGCCGGGAATGCGGCGGATATACATGTCCAGGCCGCGACGCTTCCAGCGTTTGGCCAACGCGATCATGATCATCGGCGGGGCGATCATCAGGAGCGCGACCAGGAGCATGCCGTAGCTGTCGCCCTGCATGGCGTGCTGGACGCCGGGCATGCGCTGGGCGGCAACCAGCATGGCAGCGGAAAGCGGGGCGTTCATCACGGCGCACCCGCTTTCCTGGGGGGAGTCGCGGGCGCCCGCCGCTCCTTGGAGCGGCGTTCGATGCGCTGCATCAGGGCTTCGACGTTGTCGCGGTCGGACAAGAGCAGCCGGAGTTCCTCAGTGCGGCGGAAACCGAAGAGGAACATCAAGGGCGGCTGGCCGAGCGTATAGCCGACAGAGGCCAACGTAGTGAGCGGCCTGTGCATTTCGAGGAACATCAGAACGGGGGCTTCGAGGCCCTTGCGGACGACCCATTCGGCGGCCTGGTCGAGCAACTGCTCGCGGCGCTCAGGGGACAGTTCTCCAGCCCACCAAGGGGGCGCATCCTTGCCAGGATTGGCCAGTGGTTCGGGAATGTGCGGAGACGAAGACGACGACAAGCTACGCGACCCCCAGAGTGGGATGAATGCGGGGGGATTATGAAGGAGGGCGGAGGCAATTCAAAATGCAAAATGAAAAATGAAAAGTGGCGTAGCCGTGAACGGAGCGGAAGAAGCGGGCAAGGCTATTTCTCAAGCAGTTCGTGGCGAACACGCTTGTCCTGGGGGCGCAGGGGCGCGAAGCCCGCTTCCTTCGCGAACGCTGAGACCTGCGCTTCGAAGAAATCAAGGAAGAAGTCGCGTATCTCGTCGCGTCGAGCGAAGGAACTCCGTGCAAACTCGAACTGGACGAGCACGCCTTGCCCGCTCTCCTCACTGACCTTGTAGCGGGCCTGGGCCAGTTCAGCTTCAGTGGGCGGCCGGACGGTGGAGTTCACCGGGCGCCACGCCACCACGGAAACGGGCTGCAGGCGCTTATGCAGGGACCTCATCTGCTCCGGGCTGAGGTCGGGGTCAAAGCATGCCTCCGCGGTCGCTACGGTGGAGGCTGAAACGACGGCGGACGAGCAGCACACCGAAACCGACGAAAGCGCTGCCTATGAGCACCTGCACGGCGAAGCGTGCGGGCCAGTGTTCCAGGGGACAGATGACGATGTCGGCCCCCGAGGAGTTCGCTCCGAAGTGGAACCGGCAGACAAAATCCCGCTCCAGCCCCGCGAAGCCCCAGAGCATCTCCCACATGCACCATGTCAGGAGCAGGATGGCCCCACCGGCGGCGAGGCAACAGCCCGCCAGCGGCGTGCGGAAACGCCCGCGCTTCTCCGGCGGCGCGGCGACAGGCAAGGCGATGGATTCGTCGGCAGCCATAGCGGCTCACGCTCCGGTTACTGTCCCGTGGGCGGCACCAGGGCATGCGCCCACCAGGAGCGGTAGGGCATCCAGTCGCCGGTGAGGTCCCACGGGTTGGCGGTGGCGGCCACAATCCCGACGATGATGACGGTCAACAGGATCATCTTGGCCACGTCCTGGCCGCGGAGCGAGCCGCGCTGGACGGGATCGTGAGAGAGATAGGCGCCGGCGGCGTAGACCTCTTCGCCGATGATCGTGTAATCGCAGGTGGTGATGAAGAACGGAATCTGGGCGCTGTCGGTCGTGCCGGCAACCTGAATGGCGCCGACCTGCTGGCCGGCCTCGGCGAGGATCAGGGATTCGGCCGCGAAGGAGCCGAAGAGGAAACAGGCGGCGACCTTTTCACGATGAGCCAGACCCATGTAGCCGCTGGCGAAGGCGAACTGTTCATCCGACATGAAGCGGATGTCGTCTTCGCGATAGACGTCCAGGCGGCCCTCGCGCTGGTAGCATTCCCGCACGGCGCTCTGCGTGATCGCCATGACTTCGACGTTGTTCTGCGGCACGAAGAGGCGGGTCGCGTAGCGGGCGGCCTGGCGGGCGATGTGCGTCAGGACGCCCAAGGAGGCGAAGAAGAGCGGATCAACGATGGAGAGGCCGAACGTGTACAGGATGGGGCGGCCCATCTCGACGGTGCGCCCGATGGCTTCATCTATCGCGTCAATGCCGGGGATGCGGCGGATGAACATCTCGACGCCGCGCCGCTTCCAGCGCTTGGCGAGGGCGATGGCGAGCATGGGCGGCGCGATCATGAGGATGGTCATGAGCAGCATGCCCCAGCCATTGTCCTGGCTGGCATGCTCAATGCCCGGCATCTCCTCGATGGCGGCGAACAAACCCGAACCCCAAACGCTAAGTCTCAAGTCCCAAACCCCCAAATCCCAAGTCCGCAATTCGAAATCCGATCCCCTGCCTCCCTTACTTCGGCGCGCTTTCCGCAACAGCGGCAAGGTAGTTCATACGTTCCTTGTTGGCCTCGTAGAGATCCAGATAGTCTTTCTTCAAGGCCGCGAGAAGCGGGAGCGCGTCGGCGGGCTTCGCGCTCTTCACCGCGGACTCAGCAGCGCCGACGGCAGCCTCAAACTTGAGCAGCCGGTCGAACGCGGCGCGCTGGTCGAAGAGCGCGGCCCAGGCGGGCGTGTCCTCTTTCTTGAGGCGCTTGAGCAGTTGCTGGGCCGTTTCGATAGTACCCAGGCCGAAGAGATACGCGGCTTTGTCGGCGGTGCTCGCGGCCTTGGAGTCATCAAACGCCAGCGCTTTGAGGAAGACCGTCTGCGGGAGCGCGGAGACGTCCACGGGCATCTCGATGCCCTGCGACTTGATGAAGGCTTTGCCGCCCGCGACACGCACGACGGCGCCGGTCAGCTTGAGCTTCTCAATCTGGACCTGTTCCGTTGGCGGCGTCTTGACGAGAGCGGCAACGGCCTGGTTGTAGAGGGCCTGGGCTTTGTCCAGGACGGCGGCCAGCGGCTGGAGTTCCGGCGCAGTGACGCTCTTGGCCTGGCGCAGGGCCTGGTCGAGCCTGGCGACGGGGTCCGGGTCCTTCCTGGCGAGCAGCTCAAAGACGCGGTCGTACGTCTGGAGCGCCGCCCGCGCCGGTTCGCTGACGACAGGCGGGAAGTCCGGCAACAGGGCGCCCTGCAGCTCAACCGCATACACCCCGTACCAAGGCGGGAAGCCGAAGTTGCCGGAGTCCTCGATGTTGTTGATGCGAAGCTCATTCTTGCCCGAGCGCAACGTGGTGCTGGGAATAGGAAACTTGTGCTCGGCCCACTCAAACGTTCGACTGGTCGCGGGGTCCGGGCCGCTGAAAACCTCCTGCCCGTTGATGAGGATCGCGATCCGGCAGGGCTCCTTCCCATCGTGACGGAGGCTGGTGACAGCCAGCGTGCCGGGCCCGTAACGCCCGTACCCGAGTTCGAACGTCACCCACAGTGAGGGCTTCGCCGTGCGCGTGCCGAAGATGGTCCTTGAGGTCTTCCCTTTCCCTCCGTGGTTCGGGTATTCCTGCCCGCCCTGGAAGTCCTTCCAGAGCCATTTTGCAAGGGCGCGCGGAACGAAGCCGGCCGCTACGGTCCCGGCAGGCGCAGGCGCCGCCTTGGCGGGCGTAGCAGGCGCTGCGTCCTTTACGGCCGGCGAGGCGGGAGCCGCGGCGACCGTGGCGGGTTTGGGCTGGCTGGCCATGCCGGCCCTGTCCCAGTAGACCGTGCCGCCGAACTGGTCGAAGGACCAGCCGGCGACGGCTTCATTTTCGGCTTCGATGCCGATCTCGCCGCCGCGCACTTCGAGGCGCACCCAGGCGCCGGTCTTGGGCAGCGGCCCCATGGAGAGGCGGGAGGGGGAGAGATTCGTGCCGTAGCTTATGAGGTCCTCGCCCCAGTAGGCACGGTGTTCCCAGCCGCCGCCGACGCTCCACTGCATCATGATTTCCTTGGGCGGGTCTTTGGGATCGAGGTAGACGTAGCAGAAGAGGATATCCCACGGGCTGACCTGCAGCGGCGGATTGGCGTTGTTGAAGTGATGCTGCAGCGCCCCCTCGGGCTTCTGCCCTTCCCAGACGCGCACCGTGTGGGATTGCGCGCCGCTGAAGACGGGGTCCGGCTGCGAGACCCATCTCCACGAGTCGGTCTTCGCGGAGCCATCGCGCCTCGCGCCCGGAGGCAGCTCGTCGTCCAGCCAGATGGTTTCGTTGGGCGCGGGCGGAACGACGATCGCCGTGGGCTGTGGCGGCCGAACCGGGACCGCCGGCGCGACAGACGGGGTGTCGGGAGCGGCCTTGGGGAGCACGGCGGGCGCGGAGCGCTCCGGCCCGGACCTGCCGGCATCCACCGGCGCCATCCACGAGGGCAGCTTGCGAACGTTGTCCGGCTGTTCCGGCTGCGTCTTCGCGGGCGCCGTTGGCTGCTGAGCGCGCGGCGGCGCGTCCGAGCCTTTGCTGGACGCAAGCGTCTTGTCGCCGGGCGCGGGGCTGTCGCCGCCGCCTCCGAAGGCAACGATGAGCCCGATGAGGAACAGGACGAGTCCCAC
>JAPLOD010000389.1 GCA_026692735.1 Planctomycetota bacterium
TGACTGCCGTGCCTCACCAAGGGTTGCCCCCTGGCTCGGTATCGGCTGTCTGCGCGCGGAAATGTGTATAAAGACAAGGGCTGAAGCCGGGGGTTAGTGGGTCATGGGCTTCTGTGGCGCTGCACCCAGGCTCCACACTTGCTCCGCAACCACCACGCGCTGCACGAACCGTTCGTGCTTCTCCTGGCACTTCGCGCGACCGCGGAACACAGCGTAATGCGGCACCGCACAAATGCCTTACCATTCTGAGCCGCGGCCGTGAGGAGCGGTCACGGCAGCCGCTTGCTTACGCGCGCGGCTCGGATGACCAGTTACTTCCGTGCCGCTGTACTTACTGCTTTCCGAAGCACAACACGGTGCCGTTCTGGAGCGACACGTAGACCTTCTCCCCCGCCACGGCCAGGCCGTCGTAGGTCGGCGGCGCTTCCAGGGGAATCTCGACCAGCGTCTTGCCGTCAGCGGCCGAGACCATCCACAGCAAGCCGGCGTACTTGTTCGTGGCGGTGTCCTTGGTGCGGCCGGCGAAGACCACGGCATTCGCAGCCACAGCGATGGCCTCAATCTGCACGTCCGGCGGCGGCGCGGGTTTCCAGGAGAAGTCCGACTGTTTGACGTTGCCCACCGTGGCGTCGGCCCTTCTGCGCGACATGGCGAACTTGTTGCTCACGAGAACGCTCTCATTCCACGCCATCAGGTCCGCGGCAGTCTGGTCCTTCTTCTTGTTGTCCGCCGGCTTGCCGACGGCAAAGGAATTGCCCGAACGGCGGTTGCCCACCATCGTCCATGAGCCGTCCATGATGCCGCCCTGGGAGTGGTCCCGCGGGATCGGCGCGTCGGTCGCGGCGCCGGTCTTCGGGTCGAGCCTGACGTGGTGCCAGCCGACGGCGCCGTCGCGCAGGATGAGGAGGTCGTTCTGCCGCTGCGGGCCCTTGCCGATCGCCTTGCCCCAGAGCTGGTTGCCGGTCAGGGGGTCAAAGGCCACGACCGCGATGCCGCCGTCCGATTCGCACGTGCGCCCCGCGTTCGCGTACGCGACGTTGTCATGCACCAGCACCGTGCCGACCGTCGGCCAGACGGATTCGACTTCGCCGTACGCCACCAGTTTGCGCTCCCACGGCGCGACCCGCGACCGCCATGCAAGCTGGCCGTCCTTGGCGCGCAGAGCGTTGACCCAGCCGTCGTGCGAACCGACCAGCGCCAGGCCCTTGTGAACGGTCGGCGGCGTGTCCACGCGCCCGCCGAGCGTGGCCGACCAGGCCTTCTTGCCCGAGGCCGCGTCCAGCGCAACGATCTGGCCGACGTCCGTTGCGGCGACGAAGGCCATTCCGCCCGCAACCACCGGCGCGCTCACGCACGACGCCAGCCGCGCCTGCCACGCCGCGGCGATGGGGCCTTCACCAAGCTGCGCGGCCTGCGTCTTCCAGAGTTCCTTGAGCGTCTCGGGCAGGCGGCCGGCCGTGCCGCCGCTGCGCTCGGCATCGTGGCGGAACGTCGCCCAGTCGTCGGCGCTGGTCGCAGCCTCCTCGATCTTGCCGAAGGCGGGGCCTTTCTCGACGGACCGGGCTTTCTCGAAGTCAACGGCGGTGGGCCATTCGCCGCTCGGCCCAACGGCGATGAAGCCGTAAATCTGCCCGGGCGAGCAACGGCACCAGTTCTGCGCCGTGTAGAACATGCCGTTGGCGGGCACCATGCCCATCATGCAGCCGCCGCGCGCGCCGGTGTACTGCAGGCCCCTGGTCTTTGGCGGCTTGCCTTCCTCGAACACAATCTCCTCGTAGCCGCAACCGCGCGTGCGCGTGACGATGTTGCCCACGACGTTCGAGGGCGTGCAGCCCTGATTGTCGGGATCAACGGGCCACTGGTCCTTGACTACGCCGGTCTTGGGATCGAAGCGCTTGCGGCCCTGCCAGAGCAGGCCGTCCACCACGGGCGTCCAGGTGCCGCCGCCCTTGATCTGCCAGAGGATGCTGCCGTCCGCGGCGGACAAGGCGAAGACGCCGCGCTCATCGCGCTTGTACACAACGACGTAGCCGGGGCCGGCGCAACCGAGTTCCAGGTCGGCCTTCTTGCCTAGCTTGGAGTGCGGCACGCGCCACTTTTCTATGCCGGTCTGGATGTCCAGCGCCACGACTTGGCGTTCCCAAGAATTGCGTGTCGCGTTGCGGAGCCTGAACTGCTGATCCTCGGAGAGCTTCTTCCAGGCTTTCTTCCAGGGCTGTTCCTTCGCTACGTCCTTGCCCGAGTCCTTACCGAAGTCCTTGGCCAGCTTCTTCGCCATGTCCGACGCCAGCTCTTGCAGCAGCGTCTTCGGCGGCTCCTTGACCGCTTCCTTTGGCGCCTCCTTGGCAGGCTCGGGTTGCTTCGGCGGCTCCTTGACGGCTTCCTTCGGCGCCTCCTTGGCAGGCTCGAGTTCCTTCGGGGGCTCCTTCGCCGCTTCCTTCGGCGGCTCCTTGTTCGGATCGAGTTCCTTTGCGGCGTCCTTGGCGGGCTCCTTCGCAGCTTCGGCGGCCAACTCCTTCGTCAGCTCCTTCTCCACCTCCTGCGCGAAGTCCTTCTCCAGATCCTGGTCGGACTTCGGGTTGCCGGCGTGCGTCAGGGCGTAGACGATGCCATCGGATGCGGCGAGGGCATAGACAGTGAGAGGCGCAGACCACTTGGGCTTGCCGGTGTCCGCTTCGAACGCCTCAAGGGTACCGACGCCCGACTTGGGGAGCCACGTGGCCCACAGGCTACCGCCTTCGACGTTGTCGTTCGTCGAGTGCCGCGCTTCCCAGCACGCCGCCAGATACACGTTATCGAGCACCGCCAGCCGGTTGGCCTTGTACTTCGTGTCACACTTCGCGATGATCCTGCCGGTCGCGCCCTCCACGATAATCGGCTTGCCCTCCTGGACGGCGTAGACGCGCTTTTCGTTGGCCACGAGCGGCCCGGCGTTGCGCCAGGTGAGATGTATGCCGTCATCGTCCGTCGGCCCGAGGTCCACTTTCCAAAGCGGCACGCCGTTGAAGGCGTCGCGTGCGCCCAGGTAATGCCGCTTGGGCCTGGACGGCGCGAGGTTCTCCAGTTCGTTCAGCGAGAGCGTGTAGCACCGGCCGCCGGCGATCACCCAGCCGCGGCAGGCGGCCCACATGACGACGTTCAGCGGGATGCCGTCAACCCAGCGGAAGCCGAGGGGGAACTTCACCAGCTTGTCGTTCGATACCATGTTGTAGTCCGCGCCATGGAAGATATGGCCCCAGTCGTCCATCTCCTTCGGACGCGGCTTGACGGTCTTCGTCCACTTGCCGCCTTCCTTGACGCACAGCACGCCATTGGGCGAGACGACGCGGAGGATTTCGTCCTTGGTGAGGCCCTGCGCCGTCAGCGCGGCGAGGTCTTCGACGACGACCAGGGTGGCGAGGTCCTGCGCGTACGGCAGCGGGTTGAGCGGCACCTTCTCGACCAATGCCCGGCCAGACATATTCCTCACATTTATGAAGTACCGCGCGGCGTCGAGCGACCTATTGTCGAGCGCGATGCCATGCACCGCCATGTTGCTGTTCTCGGCCAGCGCGGCGGTGAGGCAGGGCATTCTGCAGCCGAGGTGTACGCACAAGCCGGCCGAGACACCAGCGGTTTGGAGGATTTCGTTGGCCTCGCGTTTGCCAACGTTAACCGGCACGTCTGCCTCGTCGGCGGCCCCGGCCGTCGTCCAGACAAGAGTTCCCGCCAGAACCAGGATGCAACTGCGAAGGCAGCGCAACATATCGCTCTCCTCTTACAGGTTTCACGTTACAGGTTTCAAGTTACAGGTTAAGGGCCCCGAGACCCGGACACCTGAACCCCCCATGACCCAGGAGGCTACACCTCGCGAGCAGGATTGTGAACGTTGTACCAACGCGGAGGTCATTTGTCATTGGTCATTTGTCATTTGATGGCGGTCAGTGGCGCAACGACACGGCGAAAGCTGGTGCCATGCCCAGTGACACCAGGCAGGGCGTTCTGTTGACCGTCTTTACGCCGGCGTGGGACAATGCTGCGCGTCATCCCCTTGCAGGCTGGAGTTCGATTCTCAGCATGCAACCCAAGACGCTTGCGGCGCGTTCGAGGGTCTCAACGGAGACGGCGGAATTGTCCGGCGACAGTATCCTGTTGACCTGCATCCGACTCGTATGCAGCTTCTTCGCCATGAGGGTCTTCGTAATGTTCCTTCTCTTCATTTCCCGCTGAAACTGCAGCGCCAGCCGCTTCTTTGCGGCGATCTTCATGACCTCGTCGTAGATTCCCTGTTCTTTCAGGAAATCATCGAAGCTGCCGCCCACATACTTCCGGTTTATCGCCATCTTCATCGTCCTTTCAGGATCTCAAGAGGCGCAGCCTCTCGCGGGCTACGCCCATGTCGTCCCTGGAAATCTTCTTCGACTTCTTGATTACGCCATGGACAAGAATCATCCTCCCATCTTCGACGATGAAGAGGACTCTTGCCCATCCCCTCTCCAGGATTGTCCGTACTTCCCAAAACTCTCCGACCTTCTTCACGAGAGGCGGGCCAACCGGCCATTCGAATTCGACGGTCGCGATGTCTCCGCCCACCAGCTTCCGCTCTTCCCCGCTGAGTTCGCCCAACAACCAGTCTCTAACGGGCTTCGTGCCATTGTCGTACCGGAAGAACTCCGCCGTTATCTTCTTCCCCTCATTGTGCTGCTTCCGGCCTTCCGCCTGCCCGCTGCTCATTGAGGTACTGTATCATATAAGATACGCCCGTCAAGGCCGCCTCCCAAGATCCGCCAGTGCAAGTCTGCGCCACCCGCGTGTTTCATGGTTCTGGGGTGCCGGGTGATGGGCAAGGGGTGACGGGGCTGCACATATGTGCAGTCTTGGACACGGAACGAGGACGGGGCGGCTACCGCTTCGACGGGGCGTAGATCTCGACTTCCGAGACGCGGGGCTTCATGTCCGTGTAGGGCGTCTTGTCGTCGAGCTTGAAGCCGTTATTCAGGTCGGTGATCAGCAGTCGAATGCGGTCCGTGGTCAGCGGGTCGAAGGTGAGGTGGAAGACCCAGGCTTCCTCGGAGTCCTTCACTTCGCCCACGGAAGTCCAGTCCTGCTTGCCGTCGTCGAACGCAAGAACCTTGAACGAGCGCAGGCCGGCCATGCCGCACACGGAGCTGGGCGCATAGACGTGGACGCGGCCAACGGCCTGCTTCTGCGGCATGGCGATCTCCAGCCAGGCGAGGGATGAGGGGTGGGGGGCGAGGGGCGAGAGGTGAGGGGCGAGGGGTGCGGCGGCCACCCAGAGGCGGTCTTCGTAACTGCCGGTATTCTCCGAGTTCCACACGCCGTCCACGACCTTCTTCGCGATGCCCGGCTTCTCTTCGGAGGACGCCGTCACTTTCACGCCGTCCTGGCGCGCGAGGTTCGGCCCGAGGTCCTCCTTGGCCGGTTCGAACACGGCGCCCTTGTCGAGGCGGATGTAGATCGGGTAGCCGGAGATCTGGAAGGTCACGTTCTGCCTGGCAGGCGCGCTCGGCGGATAGTCCGCGATCTGGTTCCCCATCATGTCGGCGACGGCGATCTTCCGGCTTGCCACGCCGGCGGCGAACGACGTCGCGAAGTCGTGGCTCCAGGCGAGGCGCACGTCGCAGTCTTTGCCACGATAGAGGTAGCAGTGCTTGTCCTTGCCGATCTCCTCGCGGCCGGCGAACTCCGTGCCCACGAGCTGCTCGCTCTGCACGCGCGCCGCCACGCCGCCGGGCAGCAGCGTCTGGTCGTACTCAACGAGGTACATCTTGTGGTAGCCGACGAAGCAGGTGTAGTAGAGGAAGAAGTGGTTCTTGGGAATGCCGACCGACGCGGCAATGGGGTACTGCCTGACGATGTGCTTGGCGTGGTGGTTCTTGCCGAGCCGTCCCAGGGACCAGTCGAAGCCGGATTCCGTGGACCACATCTCCTTCTGGCCGTCACCGTGAGCGGCCATCGTCTCGCGGACTTTCTTCCACGTGTCCGCCATGCCGTGTTCTTCCCAGCCGCGGTGATGGCCCGTGTACGGGTGCATGTCCACGATGTCAGCCGTGCCGCCGGCGGTGCCGGTTGCCGCAGAGGCCTTGTAGACCTCTTCGAGCCAGCCCGGGTTCAGGCCGCAGGTGTCGGGGCCGAAGACCTTGGCATCGGGGTCGGCTTTCTTCGCGGCGCGGTTCAGCGGCAGGAGGTAATTGTTGACGTAGTCCTTCGGCGACATGGAGAGGTTCGGTTCGTTGACCAGCATCCAGTACTTGTTACGGTCCTTGTAGCGGTCCACGATCTGGAACAGCGCCTGCTCGACGCGCGCGGGGTCTTTCAGCAGCCACCACTTCTGCGGCGGTTCCATGAGCCAGAAGACCGTGCAGCCGTACTTCTTCTGCGCCTCCACGGACGCGGCCATCTGCCTGTCGAGGTCGTCCCACCTCGCCGCCAGCTCCTTCGGGGGAGCTTTTGTATCGGCTTTCTTCTCCTCCAGAGCGAGGTCCTTCACCGCATCGGCGCCGGCCTTGGCGCCGATGTCGCTGGGCGCGCTGGGCCGTTCCGTGTTGAGCGACAGCGGGAAGATCTGCTCGAGGTTGATGCCCTCGCGGTGGCAGGTCAAGCCGAGGAACGCGTTGTACTCATAGGTGCCCGCTTTCTCCGGCATGGGCGGGTTGAGCAGGCCCTCGGTGGGCGTGACCACGGAAAGCGCCGTAACCTCCGACGTGGGGAATATCCTGCCCTGCTTGTCCTTCAGCGTGACCTTCGTCTCAAGCCAGCCTTTCTTCCTGAGCTGCAGTTGCACGGGCACGAGCACCGGCCGTGCCGGTTGCCCCAGAGGCTTGGCGCGCGACGGATCGGCCGGCTTGGACTGCGCGCCCCCGGCGGCAGCCGGCGCCTCGCCCTTGAGCTTCGCGAAGTCCAGGGGGAATTCCTGCACGTCAACCTGCTGGCCCCAGAGGTCGCGCGTGCGGCATTCGATGACGAGGTCCTCGGCGACGCCGCTCAGCTTCTGGCAGAGCGCGGGACGCAGTTCGAGGTTGAGCGCGACCGGTTCGCCGGCGGCGTAGATGTTCCCCGTGCGCGTGTGGCGCAGCACGAACGGCGGCGCGGCGAGCTTCTTCGTCCCGGCCGCGCCCTTCTCGAAGGTGAAGACGTAGGTGTACGTCCCGCCGACCTCGAGGCACTTCCGGCCCCAGCCGTAGCCTCCGACCCAGCCGTTCTCGTCGGCGTTGATGTGGTTCCCCGGCCCGGCCTGGGCCACGCGCAGCACGCTGCCGTCGTCGAAGGTGAACGCCACGTCGTCGTAGGCCGTGCGTCCGGAGAGCAGCGGCAGCGCGAGATGCTCGAACCCGCGCCCTTTCGACGAGACCGTCTGCGCGCGCGGCGCCACCGTGTACCACAGGCCGAAGTCCCATGTCTTCTTCTGCTGCTTGATGACGATCGTGATGCTCTGCTCGCCGAACGAGAGCGTCGCCACCGGCCGGCTGGGGTAGTTGAGCTGGAACGTCTGCGGGCCGAGCTGCTTCACGAAGTCGGGCTTCTCGTTCTTCCCGCCCACGCCGATGCTGATCGCGCCGTCGAAGACGTCGAGGGCGCCCAGCTTCACCGAGAGAATCTGCCCGTCCGCCGAGAGCTTCGCCGTGTAACCGGGCGCGCTCACGGTGTAGCTCTGCACCCCGTCAGCGATGTCCGCCTCGGCCTGGATTTTCACCTTACCGTCGTCTCCGGCCTGGAGCGCGCCGGAGAGAACGACGGTCACGGCGAGCAGGCAGGCGCGGCAGCCGGACGCCCTAGCTCCGGCGGTACTGCGGAGGGTCTTCGTGACCACGGTTGCGACCTCCAACGTAGACGAACGCGCGTGAGCGAACGGTCACCGTGCCCGCTCCCTCACGGTCGCGGCTCGGAGCAGAATCCTAGCCCGCAGGCCAACGTCCCGCCAGCGAAGCCTGCGGAGGCTTTGCCCCGTGCGCCAATGGCACACAGGGCACGGTACTCTCGGGCGCCGTCGCCGCTTGAAGACTGCATCCTCTCGATGATACTGTCTCCAGCACGTTCAGCGGAGGGCTTGCCTGTGCGGTGGCCGCGATACGCCTTGCTGACGCTCTGGTGCGTCCTTCTCAGCGTTCGCGGCGGCCAGTGCGGCCAAGGCGCACAAGACGCGCCGCCGGGGCCTCCTGTCAAGATTGACGACCTGCCCAAAGGCGTCGTCGCCGTGCCGATGACGGTTCTCGCCGACCGCATATTCATACCGGTCACTCTGAACAGCAGCATGGCCTGCACCTGTCTCATTGACACCGGCTCGGACCTGACGATTCTGAACCGCGGCCGCCTCGACCTGAAAGACCTACGCCCCGTCACCACCGAAACGCTCCAGGGGACGTTCGTCGGGAAGCTGGACGTGCAGCACGTGGTCCTGCCCGCGCTGGCGATCGGCGAGTATGCCGCCAGCAACATTCGCGTTGGCGTGGTCAGCCACAAGCCGGGCCAAGCCCTGGAGCGCATTGACATGCTGCTCGGCATGGACGTTCTCAGCCGCTCGCGTTTCACGTTCGACTTCGCGCACAAACGCTTCCTGCTGTGGCCGGCGCGCACCGTGTTGCCGCCGCCCGCGGCGAACGTGGAACGCGCTCAACTGCCTCTGCAGCGCGCCAGCGACAGCATGTCGCAACAGCGCATCGAGGGGAAGATCAACGGCACGTTGCGCGTGAGCTTCATCCTGGATTCGGGGGCGGAAGGGCCGACGTTCGTGGCCATGCAGAAGCCGCAGGAGTACGGCCTAGTCCTCGACGCCGAAAAAACCGGCTTCGCACGGGTCAACGACGGGAGCATGAGCCGGCAGGTGGACTTCTTCCGGGCGACGTTTCCCAAGCTGGAGTTGGGCGCCATGGTCTTTCAGAACGTTCGCGGGAAGGTCATGGACGCGTCGCAGGTCAGCAGCCCCGCCGCGCGCCAGGACCTGAGCCGGACGTTCAGCATCCTCGGCACGCCGTTCCTGAAGACGCTGGACGCCGTCCATTTCGACGTCCCCAATCGCGCCGTGTACTTCGAGCGCGCCAAGGCGGGAACGGAGCGGAAACCATGAGCCGCGGCATGCCGATGGGCGAGCTGGCCGTAAGCACACTCGTGGCGGGCCTGGCCTGCTGCACACAATGGGCGGGCGAGGCGCCGGCCGCTCCCGCCGAAGCGGGCGCCGCAACCGAGCCGGCCGCAAGCGTCTCCAAGGAGCTGCGAGCGTACATCGCACGCCCGGACACAGAGATCGCCGTCGGCCACGGCGCGCTGCTCATCTGCAGGGAGGAATACCCAAGTCTCGACGTGAACTCGAATCTCGAACAGCTCGCCGCCATCGGCCGACGTTTGTCCGCGGAGCTCTCCAAGGCGGAACCCGGAGCCCGCAAGCTCGACGCACTCGGCAGATTCCTCTTCGAGACGGAGAAGTACGAGTTGCCCAAGGAGGACAAGGCGTCGGATTTCCTTCTCTGTGACGTCCTGAAGCGCAAGCGCGGCAACTGCCTGGGGCTTTCAGTCCTGTGCCTGGCGCTTGCCGAACGCGCCAATCTGCAGCTCCATGGGGTGCCCGTCCCCAGCCGCCTCACAGGCCCGGGGCACCTCCTGGTCCGGTACGACGACGGCAAGACGCGCCTCAACTTCGACCCGACCGAGCGGGGGGCCGCGCATCCAGACGACTACTACCGCAAGCTCTTCGGGCTCCCTGCCGACGGCGGGACAGGAGTGTCCCGCCCAGCAGCGGACGGCGCGGCGGCTCTGGCCAATGCTTCGCGCAAGGAAGTGCTCAGCATCCTTCTGGTGAACCTGGCCGGCGCACGCATCGAGGCGGGCCGCAGCGCCGCCGCGCTGCCGCTCCTGGAACAAGCGCTCGCGCTCACGCCCAGTCTGGCGACGGTGCACAACAACCTCGGCGCGGCACATCTGCGCCTCGGCAATCTGCGGGGCGCCGAACAGGCCTACCAGAAGGCGCTGGCGCTGCGCCCCGGCATGGCCGCTCCGCGCCTGGGTCTGTCCGAGATCGCGCTCTACCGCGGCAACGTTGACGCAGCCGAGAAAGAGATCACGGCCGTGCTGGCCGAAGAGCCGGCGAATGTGCAGGCCCACTGCCTGCTGGCGAGCGTGCACCTGGCACGCCAGGAGTACCGCGCCGCCATCACGCTGCTGCAGGCCGCCGCGGAGGCCGCGCCGCGGGACATGGCTGTGCGCTGCAACCTTGGCAGAGTCCGTTGCCTGGCCGGCGACTTCGCGGAAGCAGAGCAGGCCTATCGCGAGGCGCTCGTGCTTAACCCCGATTCCGCCGACGCGCACTCCGGGTTGGGTTCGGTCCTGCGTGCGACGGCCCAGACGGAGCAGGGCGACGCCGAGTTCGCCGCGGCGTTGAAGCTCGATCCCAACCACGTTCCCACGCTGCTGGCGCAGGCCATCGCGGCGCAGCACGTGCGAGACTTCGCCGCCGCCGAAGCCCTCTACGACAAGGTGCTGAAGACGCAGCCGTATCACCTGCAGGCGCTCTCCGGCTTGAGCGAAGCCCTGCTGGCGCAGAAGAAGGTCGCGCAGGCCGCGCAGCGTCTTGCCGCTGCCGTCAAGGCGCACCCCGGCAACGTGGCGCTGGCCATGCTGCTGGCTGAGACCAGGATGGCCACGGGTGACTTTGCCGGAGCGCTCGCCGGGCTGCAGGAAGCACTGGGGAAGGCAACGGAGCCGGAGAAGCCCGCGTTGCTGCGGCGCATTGGCGTGTGTTACGGCAAGCTGCAGAACCACCGCAAAGCCTACGACGCGGCCGAGCAACTGCTGAAGCTCAGCCCGCGTGATGTCGCCGGCTTGCGCATTTCAGCCGCGGCGTGCGAGGGCCTGCAGAACCGGCAGAAAGCCATCGAGTTCTACCGCCGCATCCTGGAGCTCGAGCCCGACGACGTCCACGCCAAGACCGCACTCACCCGGCTGCAGGCGAAGTGAGGCGGGCGCCCCCTGGAGCGCGACCCTCCAGACCGCGCCACGAACAAGACGTTCGTGGTACCACGGGCGTCCCGCCCGTGACACGGACCATCGCGTTACGGCTCGCGGAAAAGCCAATCCTGCGGAATGCGCCCCGGTTGCTCCAAGCCTGGCCCCGAGATCTGGATATCGCTGGGCTTGCCCGGATAGACCGCCCACGGACGCGGGTAATACCGCCAGATCCCCGACTTGCGCCAGGGCTTCGTGCGGGCATCGGCGAAGTCAACCTGGAAGGCGTGGAAGCCCTTCTTCAGCGGGACCGACCACGTCCCGTGCCCGTGCCACCATTGCGTCAGGTACCATTCCTCGCCGTCCACGTAGACGCGCAGGTCGTAGCTGGTGGCATAGTCCATGTAGACCAGTTCGCGGGGGGCGTGGAACGTGTAGACGCCGTCCGCGGGGATGCGGATGTACCCCTTGTAGCGCATGCCGTAAGGCTCGGGGCCCGGCTCCTGCAGTTGGTCCATCTCCCGCGCCACCGTGCCCGTGCTGGCGGCCGGCAGCCAGTGCGCGCTGGCGTACAGAGTCCACCACGGTGCCTGGAGGCGCTCGTAGCGGAGACCCGGCGCCAAATCCTTCTCGCCCGCCGCTGCTGCCGGCTGCAACGGCCGCTTGTAGAACCAGCCGTAGCTCGGCTCGGTGAACTTCGTGCCGTTGACCTCGAAGTCCTCCGCCGGGAGTTGCTTGCCGTCGGGGCCTAACACGATCACTTTGCCCGGCGTGTATACGCCGACCCAGACGTTGGATTGATTGTCGGCGGCGACACCCGAGACGGCCTTCAACTCGTCGGAGCGGTAAAAGACCTTGGGCCTTTTGGGGCCTTCCCCGGCAAGAGGCACGACCCAGATCGCGCGGCGACCGGCGTCGGCGATGTAGAGGAGATTGCGCTG
>JAPLOD010000390.1 GCA_026692735.1 Planctomycetota bacterium
ACTCCCGGCGCGAACGCAGAGGGTGGATGAGGCGCTGCGGCAACGGGAGCCGGCGGGGCGGCAGGCGGCGCCGCGGCCGCGCTGCCGGGAGGTTGGACGGCAGCGACTACGCCGCTTGGAGGCCGGAGCGGCGCCTGCGGCTCCTCAAAGACATGTGCCCGCGCTGCGCGGCGCTGCAGGAACGTGCCGGAGGCGGTGGAAGAGGGCCGGGGTGGGAGCGTCCCCGGGGCTGCATGGGCAAGCTCGGCGAGAAGCTGCTGAGGGATGACGCCCGCGTTCACCAGCACATCGAAGAGCGTTCCGGGCGGCGCCGCGGCCTGCGCGCGGAACTGCGCGAGGCGCTCGGGAGTGATGAGTCCTCGCGACAGGACGAGCTTCTCCGCGTCCTCATCGGTCAGCTTGCCGGCCATACGGTCGCCCCCGCGCAGAACGAGGGCATTATAGCCCGCGGCCGGGCACTTTGCCAGCCATAGTGCGAGCAGTGCTTACGGCTTGATACGCACCTCGCGCCCCGCGGCGGCGCTGGCATACAGCCCGTCCAGGACCTGCTGCATGCGCAGGCCGTCGTAGCCGTCCGCGACCAGGGGTTTGTCGTAGAGGACGCTGTCCACCATCTCGCCATAGGCGGTCTTGCCGCCGGACTTGGGCGCCATGACCGCGCCGCTGACCTTCTCGCCGTGCAGGACCGTGTGGAATTCGGCGACGAAGTTGTAGCCGCCGCCTTCATTGCGCTGGACGAGCGATCCCTTGGTGCCTGTGACGATGGTGGCCATCTTCTCGGGTTCGCCCTGGTGGCCAGCCCAAGAAATCTCGAAGACCAGCGAGGCGCCGTTGCTGAAGCGGACGAAGCCGCTGGCGAAGTCTTCCACGTCGAACTTCTTGCCGGCGGCCTTGGCGCGCGGCACGCCCACGTGATGATGTGCGCTGCCGCTCACGGTAACCGGCTGCGGCGAGCCCATGAGCCACATCGCCAGGTCCAGCCTGTGGACGCCAAGATCAATCAGCGGCCCGCCGCCCGAGAGCGCTTTCTGGCCGAACCAGCCGCCCATGCCGGGGATGCCGTCGCGGCGCGTCCAGGAGGTGTAGGCGTGGTAGGCCGTTCCCAGAAAGCCGGCGTTGGCCAGTTCTTTCAGAGCGCGCGACTGGGGGGCGAAGCGGTACGAGAGGTTGATGCTGAGCTTGCGCCGGGCCTGCTTGGCGGCGGCGAGCATCTGCCGTGCTTCGCGCACGCTCAAAGCCATGGGCTTCTCACAGAGCACATGGGCGCCTGCTTTCAGGCACCGGATCGTGACGGGGGCGTGGAGGTAGTTCGGCAGCACGACGCTCACGAGGTCCGGCTTGGACTCCCTCAACATGGTTTCGTAATCGGTGAAGCAGTTCTCCTTGCCGATCTTGTCCGCGTAGGCGTGGGCGCGTTTAGCGTCCGTGTCGGCCACGGCGACCAGACGGGCCTCCGGGTGTTCCGCGTAGCCGTCGGCGTGGTGCTTGCCCATGCCCAACCCGATGACCGCGCAACGAAGGAACGACGCCATTGTCTCAACCCCTTTCATCCCAGAGTGAAGTCACATAACACTAGCGGTGCGCGGTGAATTCGCAAGCTGGAAGAAGGCCCGATGGGATCACGGCAGCAGCCGCCGAGCTTCCTACCCGAGCCACTCTTCAAAGGCATGGGCCAACGCCCCCTGCAAACAACCACGGCGTCTCACAAGTGCCGACACAGGCAACTGGCGGACACGGTCCGCGAGCACATAGGACGGCCTGCCAAGCCCTGTGGCCGGAAAGTTCAGGTGGTCTGGCTCCAGTGGAAAATCGGCATCAGTGCGCAGATCCAGCGCCGCGGAAACCAGCAGCACATTGACTGTCCCGGCCTCTGACGCTCCGAGGACTATTACGGGGCGCATGTCCGTTGAGTCGCCAAGCGCCGCACGGGCCAACCATACCTCAAGGCGTTGTGGATTCACGCGTGGCAGTCCCTGCGTCGGTCTTCAAGTCCTCTTCCCATTCGGGTTCCGCAGGGTACGGCCACTTGTACGCGGGATTGCGCGCGTCCTCGTCGGTGTAGACCGGACGACCATGGCAGTAGCGCCGTGGCCGGACGCCAAAACGCCGCGTGGCTTCTTCCAAGGGGACGACCGGGGTGCGCTCAAAATAACCCTCTGGCCACGGCAGACCATCAGGTGCCAGCGGGGCGGCGGGTGGGCGCGCTGAGACCCGAACAGCAGCCAATCGCTGCAGATCGGCCAGCGACACCAGCGCGGCGCACTCTTTGCCGTCAGCGCCTTGCAGAATGACTGGCTCGCCAGTCTCATCGAGACGCCGCAACGCCTCGACCAGCGGCAAAGACGGAACGGCCTGCATCCTGGTCATGGCAGCTTTCCCTTGCCGAAACCATACCTCTACAGGCTATCCTGCCACGCGCCGAAAAGCAACCCTTCCGCTGGACTTCCGCTCACACACACTTCAGCGCTCGCAGTTGCGCTATGGCACGCTGGAAAGCCGCCAGCGTGTCGCGCAGCTCCTCTTCCCCATGAGCGGCGCTGACCCAGGCCTGGCGTCCCGGCGGCAGGTCAACCCCTTCAAGCTGCAGGGCGCGCCGCAGCAGGCCGTCGAGCGGGCCTTTCTGCTTGAGGATGCGCGGCTCGACATCCGCGGCATCCACTGTGCCGTCGCGGAGCTGCTCGCCCGCCTTCGGGTCCGAGGTCACAATGTGGAACACCGAACTCACACCGTACGCGCCCCAGGGCAGGCCTTCCTCGCGGAAGAGCGTGTTAAGCCCGGCGCGCAGGTTGTCGGCGTAGGCCTCCGCCTTGCGGCCGGCCTCGCCATTGCGGACGAGCCCCAGCATCGCTGTGCCGGCGGCGGCCGAGAGCGGATTGGCGTTGAAGGTGCCGTATTGCGCCACGCGCGTCATGCGGTTGCGCTTGGCATCGGCCGAAAATTCCATCGCGCTGAAGGCCGCGCGCGTGCCGCACACCGCGCCGCCCGGCAACCCGCCGGCGAGGATCTTGGCCAGGCAGGTGATGTCCGCGCGCACGTTGAAGCGCTCCTGCGCTCCTCCCGGCGCCAAACGGAAGCCGGTGATGACTTCGTCGAAGATCAGCGCCACGCCATGGCGCGTGGCCAGTTTGCGCAGGCCATGGAGGAACTCCGGCCGTATCGGCACCGACCCGCCGGACGCGCCGGTCGGCTCCAGGATGATGCCCGCGACATCGGTGCGCCGCGAGAGGAGGTCCGCGACGAGGTTCAGATCGCGCGCCGGCAGGACGCAGGTCTGCTCCTGGACCGCTCCCGGCACGCCCGCGCTGAAGGGCACGTCGAAGGGCGGATCAAC
>JAPLOD010000391.1 GCA_026692735.1 Planctomycetota bacterium
CGCCCGGCTCGAAGACCAGCGTCACCCGGGCTCCTTCCGCGGGCTGGCCGTCGGGCAGGAACACTGTCCCCCCGACGTCAATCTCAGTCCTGCGCTGCTGCGCCGCGGCAAGCTCAAGGTCCGGTGTTTTCGCCGCTTTGCCCGCCGCGACTTCCACACCGTGGATCAGCCCGACCAGCTCCGAGTCCCTCCAGACCGCCAGCGTGTAGCGGCCGGGCAGCAGCCGGCTGAGCTCGAACTTCCCGTCGTTGTCGGCGCTTGCGGTGAAGTCCGGCTCATCGTTCCAGTTTTGGAACCAGAGCGCGTGCGCCTTCAGTTCGCCCACCACCAGAGCCGCTTCGGGGTCATCCATGGGCAGCGCCCACACGTTCAGCTCCCGGTGCCTGCTGCCGGGCGAACCGGCAACCCGCCCTGCGATGCTTCCCAGCGCCGCCGGCTTGCGCCCCGGCACCGTCGTGGACTTGCCTGCCGTGACTACTACTTCGCCCAGCATGTACTTCCGCATTTTGTCATCGTTGTCCTCGGCCAGGCGCACGACCACGCGGTACGTACCGGGCCTGAGGTCCTTCAGTTCCACGTAGCCCGAGCCGTCGGTGGAGCACTCCCGCGGGCCCTCGCGCTGCCGCGAATCGCACACCGAGCTGTTCAGCAGTTCCTTCATCGCGGCCAGTTCCGCCGCGGCGTCCGGCCCTTTCGGCAAGCGTGTCACCGTGGCCTGCAGCTTGGCGTCTTTGAGCGGCTCGCCCTTGTCGTTCAGCAGCAGCGCCTTGATACCGCCCCAGGCAGCGGCGCGGGCGGCGAGCTTCAGCGGTCCGGCTGTCACGCGCGTCTCGTCGCCAACCCGCACCGTTCCGCCGCACACGGTCACATAGTCCTGATGCTGCGCGAAGATCAGGAAGCTGCCGGGCGGCACGCGCTCGATGGTGAACTCTCCCGCCGCATCCGCCGCGGCGTGGAGCTCGGTCGTATCGTTATCCGGATTCAGACAGGTCCTGTCGGGGTCAAGCCGCAGGGCCTCCTGCCCGGTGTCCGGCACAAGCGCCACGGTGGCGCCGGCGAGCGGCTTGTCGCCGTCGGCGGTCATCGCGCGGCCGGACACCGTCCCGCCGCGCTGCAGGATGTACTGCAGCCGGTTCTCGCCGGGCCTGAGGTACGCCATCGAGAGGGCCTGCGCCGCTGCCGATACCTGCAGGTGTTTCCAGGTAAAGCCGAGACTCACAGGGCCGGGACTGACACGTTCGAGACGGATTCTGCCGGCGGCGTCGCTGCGCAGTTGCAGCGGCTTCCTCTCTTCCGGCTCAACGTATTGGTGCTGACTGCCCAAGGGCGGCTGAGGCACCACCGCTGCTTCCAGCTCCGCGCCGGCAATCGGCCGCCCCTTGCGGTCAAGGACCTCAATCAGCAGACTGGCGGACGACAACCCGTTCAGCAGGCGCTGGGCCGTCTCGCGGACCTCGAGCGTCTCGCTCTGCTCGGCGGCCGTTTCGAGCGCCTTGCGGGCCTTCTCGCCAAGCGCCTCCAACTGCTTGACGGCATTCTGCCGCTCGTCGAAGTCGCCCTTTTCGAGGAGTCCAACCAGTTTCTCCGGGCTGGCCGCTGCAGGTGCTTCCGCGCCGGTGCTTCCGGGGACACGTTCAACAGCGAACATGTCCCCGGCACAGGCCAGGACGGCGCATACAGGGAGAGACAGCAGTGCCCGCGAACCTGACATCATCATGCGCCCCGCCGCGAGAAGAACAACACGGAACTACGAACCAAGGATACCACAAGCGAACCACTTGTCACTCGTCACTCGTCACTCGTCACGCGTCACTTCCTGCTGTGCCAGCGCCACGCATGTTCGACAATCGTGGCGATGTCCGTGTAACGCGGCTTCCAGCCCAGGACCTCGTTGGCGCGGCGCGCGTCGGCAACGAGCGCCGGAGGATCGCCGGCGCGCCGGCCCGTTTCCCTGGCCGGCACCTTCTTCCCGCTGACGCGCTCCACCGCGGCGATGACCTCCCGCACCGAATTGCCCTTCCCCGTGCCCAGGTTCAGCGCGAGGCTGCCCTTGCCATCAAGCAGATGGCGCAGCGCGCGGACGTGCGCGTCGGCCAGGTCCACGACGTGGATGTAGTCGCGGATCGCCGTGCCGTCGGGCGTCGGGTAATCAGTGCCGTAGATGTCCACGTGGGAGCGCTTGCCTTGCACGGCGAAGATCACGAGCGGGATGAGATGCGTCTCCGGATCGTGGTCCTCGCCATTCTCGCCGTCCTCATCCGCGCCCGCCGCGTTAAAGTACCGCAGCGCGCAAGAGCGCAGGCCGTACGCGCCGCCGTACCAGTGGAGCATGCGTTCGACCGCGAGCTTCGCCTCCCCGTACGGGTTGATCGGACGCTGCGGGTGGCTCTCGGAGATTGGGACGTGCTGCGGCTCGCCGTACGTCGCGCAGGTGGATGAGAAGACGATCGTCTTCACGCCGCAGTCCTGCATAGCGTTGAGCAGGTTGAGCGTGTTCACCACGTTGTTCTGGTAATACTTGCGCGGATTGGTGACCGACTCGCCGACGTACGTGAAGGCGGCGAAATGAACGACGGCCTCGATCTTGTGTCTGGTCAGGACGCCGCGCACAAAATCGCCGTCGGCCAGGTCGCCTTTCTCGAACGGCCCCCACTTCACGGCCCATTCATGCCCGTACGACAGGTTGTCCAGCGTGACAGGGTTGAAGCCGGACTGCTTGAGCACCTTCGCGGTGTGACTGCCGATGTAGCCCGCGCCGCCGGTGACGAGGATGTTCATCAAGGGATCCCTTCCGTGGCGGGTTGCGGGTTCGCTACTTCAGATCCACGTGCGGCACACGCAGCAGCCGATGGCCCAGCATATCCACGGCCGCGGGAATCGCCTCGAGCACCAGATAGCCGATCAAGGGTTGATACTGTCCGTCCTGCGGCCGCATGTCCAGGAAGAGCACTTCGCCGTAGACGCCGCGAAAGCCCTCGACCCCGATCTTCACCGGACCGCAGATCTCTCCCTGGACCGTCTCCTGCGTGGCCGTTTCGACTGTGACCCGCTCCAGCGTCTCCAGGCTGCCCAAGCGACCTCTCCACGCCGCCGGCAGGACCAGATGGGCGGCCCCGGTGTCAACCAAGGCGTCGCACTGGATGCTCTTGGACGGATTGGCAACACTCGCCACCGTCACTGAACATGTGATCCTGCCCATTGTCCCCGCCTTTGGTGCAAGCGTCAGTGTACCCATAGAGCACCCTCTAGTATCGTAACCACCGGACATCGCGTGTGCCAGCCATCATTCACCGCTGCCCGTAGTACGCCCCCGGCCCGTGCTTGCGCAGGAAATGTTTCCTCAGCAGCTCGATGGGCATGGACTTGATCCGTGGCGCGAGCTGGACCGTCTCCAGGGCAATGTGGGCGACCTGTTCCAGCACGTCGGCATTGATGACCGCCTGCAGCGGCGACGGCCCCCACGTGAACGGCCCGTGGCAGGCAACGACACAGGCGGGCATGTGTTCGTAGTCGCGTTTCCTGAACGTCTCGACGATCACTTTGCCGGTGTTCAGCTCATACTGCTTGCGGATTTCCGCAGTCCTCATCTTCCGCGTGCATGGCACCGGCCCAAAGAAGTAGTCCGCGTGCGTCGTGCCCAGCGCCGGAATCGGCCGACACGCCTGCGCCCACGCCGTCGCGTGCAGGCTGTGCGTGTGAACCACGCCGCCGATCCTGGGGAACGCGCGGTACAGCTCCAGGTGCGTGGGCGTGTCCGAACTGGGTTTGTAGCGCCCTTCCACGACGCAGCCGGAATCCAGCGCCACGACGACCATATCGCCGGCCTGCATCGTCTCGTACTTGACGCCCGAAGGCTTGATGACAACGTTGCCGCTGGCCCGGTCAATGCCGCTCACGTTGCCCCACGTGTCGAAGACCAGCCGCCGCCGCACGAGCTCGATGTTCGCATCGAAGACAGCCTTCTTCAGTTCGCTCAGCATGGCACTCGTTACTCGTCACTACGGGTTGATGATGCCCTTCACGATCCCGTCGCGGTACTCCGCCGCCACCGTGAACGCCTCCGCGGACTTCTCCATCGGCCAGTGGTGCGTCGCCAGACGGCTCAGCGGAAGTTTCTCGTGCAGCGTGCGCGCCAGCGCCCGACCCAAGGTGCGGTTGGCGCGGCGGATCATCAGTACGTCGAGCCCCTTGCGCCGCGGGGCCGAAGCCTTGAACGCCATCAGGAGGTCCATCACCGCCTCGGTGACGTTGTCGCGCCGCGGGTTCAAGGTGTGCGTCGCGCCCAGTTCCCGCGCCACCTGCAGGCGGTACTCGAGCGGATCGGTGACGATCAACGGGCTGATGCCGCCGCGCGCCAGCAGCAACGTGTGCGTCAACCCAATCGGCCCAGCGCCCAGCACGACGGCGCCCGTGCCGGGCGGCGGCGCGACGCGGTCGAGGGAGTGGATGGCGATGGCCAGCGGTTCCAGGAGCACCGCCACATCATCGCTGATCTGATCCGGCATCGGTTCGCACAGGCGCGCGGGGTGAGCGATGTACTGGGCCATGCAACCGGTCACGCCCGGCACGCCCAGGAACTTGACGTTGGGACAGTCGGGCGCTGGCGCGCACGCTGCACGAGAAACTTCCGCTGAGCCGTCTGGCGACGCACCAGCGGCACTTGCCGCAGGAGTTGGCCGGCTCAACGAACACGCGCCGCCCCACCAGCGTCCGGTCCGCGTGAGCGCCGGCGTCCTCAACAACGCCCATGCATTCGTGGCCGGGGCTGAACGGCCCGCCGGCGTCCTCGATGCGGATGCCGCCGATGACGCCCTCTTTGAAGAGGTGCAGATCGCTCCCGCAGATGCCGATCGCCTGGATGCGCACCAGCGCCTCGTCAGGCCCCGGCTTCGGCACGGGCATGTCATCAATCCGGAAGTGGCCGGGCCCCGTCAGGATGGCGCGTTTCATGCCTTCGAGCCCTCGCCGCCTGGAACCACAGATGAACACGGATGAACACTGATTCGTTCAAGAACATTGCCACATCCGTGTCTATCTGTGTTTATCTGTGGTTTCATGCCTTCGAGTTCCTCGCAGCGTTCCGGATGTCCAACAACCCCTTCATCACGTTGGCGCAGTTGCCCTGGAAGCCCGGCCTCCCAAAGCAGTCGTGCAGTTGCTTGTAGAGCGCGTACAGTTCCTTGTACACGGCATGGGCCGCGGGATTGGGCGTGTAGACCTTGGGTTTGAGGCCCGCCATGGCCTTCTGCGCGGACGCCACATCCGCGTGCCCGCCGGCCGCCTTGCCGGCCACGACCGCGCCCGCCATGGCGGCGCCGAGGGCGCAGGTCTGAGCCGAACGGGAGACCTTCATGGGGCGGTCGAGCACGTCGGCGTAGATCTGCATCAGGAGCGCGTTCTTCTCCGCGATGCCGCCGCAGTTGACGACCTGCCTCACCTTCACGCCGTACTCCTCAAAGCGGTTGATGATCGTCAGCGCGCCGAAGGCGGTGGCTTCGATGAGCGCGCGGTAGATTTCCGCCGGCGTGGTGTAGAGCGTCTGGCCCAGCAGCAGGCCGGTCAGGCGCTGGTCAACCAGGATCGTGCGGTTGCCGTTGTTCCAGTCCAACGCCAGCAGGCCGGAGGCGCCGGGCTTGATCTTCGCCGCCGCCGCGGTCAGAGCGTCATGCGCTCCCGCCTTCGGGCCGCCGGGCTTGATGTAGTTGACGAACCAGTTGAAGATATCGCCGACCGCCGACTGGCCCGCCTCCAGACCGTAGTAACCGGGCAGAATGCTTCCTGGAACGATGCCGCACAGACCGGGAACATCGGCGAGAGGTTCGCCCAGCGGCGCCACCATCATGTCGCAGGTGCTGGTGCCGATGATCTTGACCAGCG
>JAPLOD010000392.1 GCA_026692735.1 Planctomycetota bacterium
AGATCATCGAGAAGATTCGCAGCGACAAGCTCAGTGCCGAGCATGCCGTAGCGACAACCCTGAAGAACATCGCCAAGCGCCTAGCCGGCGTCGGCGACGAGATCTTCGCACACCGCGACTCCGACATCTACGACCTCCAGAAACGGCTCCTGCGGGCGCTTCTGGGCGAACGCCGCGAAGACCTGAGCCATCTCGAACGGCCCGTCGCCGTGATCGGGCACGATCTGGGGCCGTCCCAGACGGCCTCCCTCGACCGCAGCAAGGTCAAAGCCTTCGCCATTGATGTGGGCGGCCGCACCAGCCACACCGCGATCCTGGCGCGCGCGTTTGAGCTGCCCGCGGTCGTCGGTCTCGAGACCATCTCCACGGAGGTCTCCGGCGGCGAGACCGTGATCATTGACGGCAACCGCGGGATTGTCATCCTGCGCCCGGACGAGCGCACCCTGGCGCGCTACCGCAAGTTGCAGCAGGAGTTCAAGTCCTTCGAGCAGGCGCTGATCAGGGAAAAGGACCTGCCCGCGGTCACAGCGGACGGCCGCACGATCAACGTGCACGCCAACATCGAGATGCCTGACGAGGTGGCCGGCGCGCTGGCACACGGCGCCCAGGGCATCGGGCTGTACCGCACGGAGTTCCTGTATCTCACCAGCGGCGTCATGCCCGATGAGTCGGTGCACTTCGAGGCCTACCGCAACGCCCTGATGCAGCTCAACGGCCGGCCGCTGGTCATCCGTACCATGGACCTGGGCGCCGACAAGATCATGCCGCAGCATGCGTTCCATGAGCGCAATCCGTTCCTGGGCCTGCGCAGCATCCGCGTGTCCATGAGATACCCCGAGACCTTCCGCACCCAGGTGCGCGCCATCCTGCGGGCGTCGTCGCTCGGCAGAGTAAGCCTCATGCTGCCCATGATCACGGCGATCGAGGAACTGCGCTGGGCGAGGCGGGTTGTCGAGGAGACGAAGCAGGAGCTCAAGCGCGAGGGCCACTCGTTCGACGGCAAGATCGAAGTGGGCATCATGGTCGAGGTGCCGGCTGCCGCGCTGGCAGCTCACAGCCTCGCCAAGGAAGCGGATTTCTTCTCCATCGGCACCAACGACCTGACGCAGTACACGCTCGCCGTGGACCGCGGCAACGAACTCGTGGCCGGCCTCTACAGCCCCGCCAACCCCGCCGTGCTGTCGCTGATCCAGGCTACTGTTGACGCCGCGAGCAAAGCCAAGATCCCCGTCAGCATGTGCGGCGAAATGGCCGGTGACCCGATCTACACCTCACTCCTGGTGGGCATGGGCCTGACGGAACTCTCCGTCGCCCCGGCGTCCATTCCGGAGATCAAGAAGATCATCCGCAGCGTCAACCACGAGAACTGCAAGCAGATCGCCGCCCAGGTTGCCGCTATGACCGAAACCGGCGCCATCATGGAGTTGCTGCGCAACCGCCTGGCGGCTGACCTGCCCGGCGGCGAACAGTTCGGTACAGGCTGAAACGGCGCGAGCCGGCGGGTCGCGCTACAGCCAGCGATCCAGCCAGCCCAGAATCTCCGCGCGCATCTCGGCCGTCTCGAAATGGCCCTGGTCGCGCCGGTACATCCGCCACGCATCCGGCCTGCCCGCGGCCCGGTAGCGCCGCTTGAGCACCTGGTCAATGCGGTCCAGGCCGCGCGGGGGCGTCAGTCTGTCATAGTTCCCGTTGAGCGACACATGCGGGCGCGGGACAATCAGCGCGCTGATCGCAGCGGTGTCGAAGTGCTTCAACAAGCCCGGCACGTAATAGTAGAGGCCATGCCCGTCCAGGCCGCGTGTCGCGATCAGCTCATGGAAGTCCGTCAGGCAGCACAGGTCAACCGTGACCTTGATGCGCTCGTCCAGGGCGGCTGTCCACCAGGCCATCGTCGCGCCCATCGAGATGCCGAGCGTGCCAAGGCGCGAGGCGTCTACGTCGCGGCGCGACAGCAGATAGTCCACCGCGCGCAGGCTGTCGTAGACCATCAGGCCCCACAGGACCTGGCCGCGCCACAGCATCTCCTTGAACAGCTCCGACTCGGCGCGGCCGCGGCGTTCGCCGAAATTCCAGCAGTCAATGCACAGGCTGGCAATGCCGCGCCGCGCCAGTTCCTCGGCGTACGCGGGAAGCTGCAGGTAGTCGGCGCCACGGACCAGCTCCAGCTTGCCGATCTCATACCTGCCGCCGTGCGAGTGGTTGAAGAGGATCGCCGGCAGACGCCCGTTGACGCCAAGAGGGCGCACGAAGAACGCGGGCACCGGCTCCAGGCCGTTCAGGTCCAGCACGAGCTTCTCGAGCACGTAGCTGCCGCATTCCTCTTCGCCCAGTTTGCGCGCGGCGAGCGGACGGTCGCGCGGGGGCAGGTCGCCAAGGAGAGAGTAAAGCAGGTCGCGCTGCTGACGGGCGGTCTTCGCGGACATTGACGCGGCTCCCGAACGCAGAACCCATGAGACACTGCCGCACGCGACGGCAAACGCCCGCCCGCGCCAGCACACGGATCCAGCTCTATGGCGGCTCGCGGCAGGCGGCCGGCAGTGTCAAGGCTGACGCTGCTCATCCTGCGGCAGCATGGCGCCTTGCTGAGCCGGCTCGTCCTTCTTCTTGAACTTTTCGGGCAGCGCTTTGTACTCGGCAATGGCCAGCGGGTCCACGTTCAGCTTCTTGAGGGCTTCCAGGATGCCGCGTTGCAGGACCGTGTCCTCCTCGAGATCGAAGACCAGCTCCTTCTTCTGCTCGTCCTGCAGGTAGCGGCGGACGGCCGTGCGCAGCTCGGCGCGGACATCGTTCCGCGGCAGGGGAGGACCGGTCAGGCCTGCGATTGCCTTCTTGTACAACTCGTCAAAGCCGGGCCAGTTCTCGCACTTGCCTTCGTCGTGAGAAGCCAGCTTGGCATAGACTTCCTTGTTGGCATTCCAGGTAGTGCGCACGTGGTCTTCCAGCAGCCCTTTGCGCCGCAGTTCCTCCAGCCCTTCCGCGACCCACCCTGGCCTCTCGGGCGGCTTCACCTCAACATCAACATCCACCCCTTTCTCGTGGATGCACCGCCCTGACGGGAGGTAGTACTTCGCGATCGTCAGGCGCAACTGCGTTTCCCGGCCGGTAGCGCGCAAGGGCATGATCTGCTGCACCGATCCCTTGCCGAACGTCTTCTCGCCCACCAGCGTGGCGCGCTTGTGGTCCTGCAGCGCGCCGGCGACGATCTCGCTGGCCGATGCCGAGCCGGCGCCCACCAGCACCACCATCGGAAATGCCTCTTCCTCCGGGCCGCCCGTGGCGAAGTAATCCTTGCGCGGCGCAAACTCCTTGTTGCCTTCGGAGTACACGAGGAGCTTGTTGCCGGCCAAGAACTTGTCGGCGATCTCGACACCGGTGCGGAGAAGCCCCCCCGGATTGTTGCGCAGGTCGAGGATAATGGCTTTCGCGTGCTGCTCTTTCAGCAGCCGGTCGAGGGCAGCCTGCATCTCGGCCGCGCCGCGTTCGCCGAAGCGCGTGAGGCGGCTGTACCCGATGTCGGCCGGCAGCATCGCCGAGAGCACACTCTCCACCTTTATGCTCTCGCGGACGATCGTCACCTCGATAGGCTTGTAGAAACTGCGCCGGTAGTATTTCAGCCTGACCGCCGTGCCGGGCTTGCCCTTCAGCCTGGCGATCACGGTGTTCATGCCGCCCTTGTCCATCATCTCGTTGGTCTTCAGACCATCCACCTCCTGGATGATGTCGTTCGCGCGCAGGCCCGCGCGGTCGGCCGGCGAGCCGTAGATCGGGCTTACGATCACGAAACTGTTGTCGCGCTGACCCACATAGGCGCCGATGCCGCCATAATCCTGCTGCAGCATCTCCTGTGTGTTCTTTACCTCTTCACGGTCCATGTACTGCGAGTAGGGGTCGAGGCCGCCGACCATGCCCTTGGCAGCGTCCTCAAAGAGCTTCCCCGCGGCGGTCCGGGACTCATCCGGGTAGGCGGCCTTGATCGTCCGCACCACCTCCCGGATCATATTCTCGCCTTGCGCCACCTTGGAATCGTGCGTGCGGACCCCGGCGTCCTCCCAGTTCCGCCAGCATAACCGGGCGCGTTCGCCCTGCGCCGTCGGCTCGTTGTACAGGTCCAACAGGCGCGTGCGGACGTCGCGGACGTCGAGCCCGCCATTCTCGGCAAGCACCAGCGCCGCTTCGTCCTTGATGCTCTTCTCCGCCGACTGCGCCAGGATCTTGAGCAGCGCGTTGCGGCCCTCGCCTTGCGGCCCGAGCACCCACAGGCTGCGTGCAACACTGATCTTCGCCAGGCCGTCGGTCTCGCTCTTCAGCGCGCTCGCCAGGGCGTTGACGACCGGTTCTTCGCCGCAGAGCGACGGGGTCAGCCCCATGGCGATGGCGGCCAGACGGCGCACCTCAGCCGTGCCGCCGCTCTG
>JAPLOD010000393.1 GCA_026692735.1 Planctomycetota bacterium
GCTCCTCCAGCATCTGGCCGAAAGCCGGGGCGATGAGGGGCGTCAGGCCCGGGAGAAGCTCGTCATCGAAGGTCTGGCCAAGGTCAAGGGCGCTAAAGCCGGCATCCTGGAAGAGCGCGCCAAGGTGTTGATGGCCGCCGCCGATATGGCCGCCGCCGAACGAGCCCGCGAGGAACGGAAGAAGAGGAAGAGGCCCGCCCGTCCCGCCGCCAAAGCCAAGAAGGCCGGCAAGCGGCGGTGAGCACCGCGAACAAAGCGCCGTTAGGACAGCGTTGCGCAGGTTTGTGACCCACTAGGAGTCTGTCGGGGAAAGGCTTTTTCGCGTCACAGGTTGTTGAACTCCGACATGGAAGCGCAAGCACTTGTGGAGCACAATGTGTGAAAACTGTTACTCCGACAGACTCCTAGCCCCCGGCTTCAGCCGGGGGTGGGGGCGAACCGGCGAGCCCAGAACCCCCGTTCACGGGGGTTACGCCGGGTGGCCCCGAAAGGTGCTTCAGCACTTTTCGGGGTGCCGCAGGCACATGCAACCGCCGGCGTCTCGCCGGCTGCCTGCGTCCGGGCCGCGCTACAGCAACCCGCGGTCGAAGTTCCCCACGTGGCTTGCCGCGGGTGCCTGCCCGGAACGCAACAGACGCCACAGTGAGCGCACTTCCTCCGCGCTGTACGGGCGCACGATGAAGTCCGCGCGCAGCCGCCTGGCGCCGGCCTCCAGCAGCTCCCGCCACCGTCCGGCAAGACAGAACGGCCGCTGGTTGACGACCGCCGTCCGGCAGCGCTCCGTGACAGCCAGCAGCCGATCGCCAAAGCCTGAGACCAACTGCAGCACGGGCCGCTCGCAGCGCGCCGGCCCGGCACAGCCGCCGCGCAGGTTGGCGTACGCGCAGGTCTCAGACAGGAACAGCGGCGTGTCCTGGTAGACGACGACGGTAGCGCGCGGCCCGAGCGCCTCCAGGAGCGCGCGGTAATTCGCCAGGCCATCTTCCGGGGAAAGCGTCACGCGGCCCACGCCGGCGCCTAGCACCGCGCGTGCTGCTGCCAGGTTCAGCACGTACACCGGCCAGTCGCTGCTGACATCAAAGGCGGGCACGTTGAGGTCAAGGGACCTCCACGCGGAGAGGTTTGCCGCCTCCCACCTGGCCCATCCCGCCCCGCGAAGCGCCGCAACCTTGCCGCGCAGTTCCTCCTCTTCCCAGGCGCGCGTCACGATCGGCAGCGCCAAGCGGATGCGCTCGCGCCCCACCTTCCGCGCCAGCACCCCAACTCCCTCGGCCAGACCTTCCAGCGGATCGCGGGCGATCTCGACCACCACTTCGTCGAGGTCCTCCCAGTCCTCATTCTCAAACGCTGCCAGGAAACTCAGGCGGTCCACTTTCAGCGCCCACTGGAACGCCTTCTGCGGTGGCACGGGCGTCCTCGCCCGTGCTGCCCGGCGGCGTTCGGAGCCCTCTCCCCTCTCCCCCGTGGGGAGAGGGTTGGGTGAGGGGGCGCCGGCAGCCATGCATCCTTTGAGTGTGTCGCGCTGCGCTCGCTCCACGCGTTGAGCCTGCGCCGCGGCAAGCGCCTTCTCCATCTCCCCGGCCCACGCCCGGCGCAGTTCCTTCCATTGCGACACGGGCACGAAGCGCCCCTCCGGGTTGCGGAACTCGAAACGGCCGAGCGTCAGCGCCGTCGCCCCAAGCTGCGCAAACGCCTGGCGCGCCGCGGCTTCCTGTCTCCGGCTGTCGCGCGCGGGCGCAAAGTCTCCCGCAAGTGCGAAGCCGGCTGAAACGTCCGCCTCGGCGGCGGACCGGCCCGCGGCGCGTCCCGTCGCGCGAATGTGGCCGGCGCCGATCTCGACGCGCACCTCCACCTCGCGCCGTACTCTGTACTCGCCGGGCCGCGGCTTCGGGAAGCGGTAGCGCCGTTTTACAGCCTGCGATGACGAACAGCAGATCGTCGCGCCGCCAGGCAACATCGGGAAACCCGCCGGCAGTTGCACCTCGACACGCGCCCCCGCGGGCGCTTCGAAGACTTCGCGCCGTTTGTGGCACGGGCTTCCAGCCCGTGAATCATGGGCAGTCTCCGCCTCCTCAAGAATCCTCAGCTTCTCGATCGAGAACCCGAACGGCCGGCCAGGGCCGGGCAGCTCAACCTGCAGGCCGTCGTGGTATTCGAGGGCGCGCGCCGAGCGGAAACGCAGCCAGAAGGCGCCATGCTTCTCACGCGCAACGGACTCCACCGTGCCCACGGGCGTGCCGCGGTGCGAGGGGCGAGCGGCGTCGGCCCCGGCCTGCTCGTGATGCGACTGGATGAACAGCCGCGTCCATGGCCTGCTGAAGATGGTCTGGATGTCCGCCGCACACGCCGCGCGCTCTGCCGCGCTCAGCGTCCCGTCCAGCAGTCCGCGGTAGAAGCGCGTCACGGCTGCGACATAGAGCGCGTTCTTCTTGCGGCCCTCGATCTTGAAGCTGCTCGCGCCCGCGTCACACAACGCCGTAACGTGCTCCGGCAACGCGAGATCCTTCATCGAAAAGGCGCAGCCGGCGGCCTGTACCGCCGACGTCTCGCCGGCCGCCGCACCGCTGGCGTCTCGCCGGCTGCCGCCCGGGTCCAAGCGGTACAACGCGCGGCAGGGCTGAGCGCACCGCCCGCGGTTCCCGCTCCGCCCGAGCACCTGAGAGGAGAAGAGGCACAGGCCGCTGTAGCTGTAGCACAGCGCCCCGTGGATAAAGACTTCGGCCTCGACATCCGGCAGTGCGGCGATGCGGCGGATTTCGTCCAGCGTCAGCTCACGCGCCAGAGTGACGCGCGAGAAGCCGAAGTCCCGCGCGGCGGCGGCCCCGGCGCCGTTGTGGATGGCCAGTTGCGTGCTGGCATGGAGACGCAGTTCGGGGAAGTGCTCGCGCGCCACGCGCGCCACGCCGAGGTCCTGGACGATCAGGGCATCTACGCCGAGATATGAAAGCGCGGCGAGCGTCTCGATCAGGGCGGGCAGTTCGGACTGGAGCACGAGCGTGTTCACGGTCGCGTACACACGCCGGCGCGGCGTCTGAGCGTGAGCGAAACCGGCGATCGCGCTGAGCTGTTCGAGAGTGAAGTTCTCCGCGTCTGCGCGCGCCGAGAAGCGCGGCAAGCCGCAGTACACGGCGTCCGCGCCGTACTGCAGAGCGGCGTACGCGGCGTCAGGACCGCCGGCGGGGGCAAGGAGTTCGGGCGCGCGCACGCTTCCCATGTGGTGAACTGTAGCGCCGTCCGCACACATGTGCCAGCGCGTGGCGCATGTTCGGGAAGCCGCGGCGCGACGGCCAGTCCTGCTATCACTCCTGCCGATAGTAACACTATCCGGTATTGCTTGTCGGCGCAGCACGAATAGGCGTATTGTAACGTCAGGACTTCATTGAAGAAAGGAGCCGGGGTATGGACCTCATAGTGAACTTTGGCGTTCTATGGCTGCTGCATTGTGTGCCGGCGCTCGTGTTCTCGCTACCGCTATGGCTGCTGGGGCGGCAGCGTGCGCACTGGTCCGCATGGGAGTTCGTCGCGGTCCTGATTGTTCCATTTCTCGTGTGGGTCATGTTGTACCTGTTCGCCGGGGCCGGGAAATACGTATCGAACATGGTATGGGAGGCCGTCTTCCTGGGCTGCGCCGTCCCGTTAGCCGCGGCCGTTCGCCTGATCTGTGCCGGCAGGCTGGACAGTCAACGTGTCGCCGTTGCGTCCGTCGTCCTTGTGTGCCTGGTGGGCGTGGCACTACGGGCCTTCGTTCCGCCGATGCAAGGCAAGTGACGGAACCGCGGGGCGGACTCGACAACGAGCTCGTTCCGCTTCACAATGGCGCTCATCATGGCAAGCCGCGACTCCAGCCGCCCGAACATCGTGGTGGTGCTCACCGACGACCAGGGCTTCTGGGCCATGGGCTGCGCGGGAAACCCCGAGATCCGCACGCCCAACCTGGACCGCCTGGCGCGGACGGGCACGCGCTTTGAGAACTTCTTCTGCGTCTCGCCGGTCTGCTCGCCCGCCCGCGCATCGCTGCTGACGGGCCGCATACCTTCCCAGCACGGCATCCACGACTGGCTGCGTGCGGGCAACTCCACGCTCGAGAAGGAGGGCGCCGGCCAGCCTATCGAGTACCTGCGCGGCCAGACGGGCTACACCGATATCCTGGCGGCGCACGGCTACGTGTGCGGCTTCAGCGGCAAATGGCACCTCGGCGACGCGCACCGTCCGCAGAAGAGCTTCACCTTCTGGGAAGCTCACGCTGCCGGCGGCGGCCCCTACTACGGCGCGCCGCTGATCCGCAACGGCGAAATCTACACCGAGCCGCGCTACGTCACCGATGTGATCACCGACAACGCGCTGCGGTTCCTCGATCTGCAGGCCTCCGCGCCGTCGCCCTTCTACCTGAGCGTCCACTACACGGCGCCGCACAGCCCATGGAACCGCGAGCAGCACCCCCCTGCGATCTACGAGTCGTACTATCGCGATTGCCCGTTCCGTTCCACGCCAAATGAACCGCCGCACCCCTGGCAGATCAACAGCGCGCCGATCGGCGGCGATCCGGAGAAGCGGCGGGCAAATCTAAGCGGTTACTTCGCCGCCGTCACAGCGGCGGACACGAACGTCGGCCGCCTCCTTGATTGGCTCGAAGCCCACGCCTTGCGCCAGAACACGCTCATCTTCTTCACCGGCGACAACGGCATGAACATGGGGCACCACGGCATCTGGGGCAAAGGCAACGGCACGTTCCCCCTCAATATGTACGACACCTCGGTCAAAGTGCCGGCGCTTGTCTCGCGGCCGGGCCACGTGCCGGAGGGCCGCGCCTGCACCGCCTTGCTGAGCCACTACGATGTGCGGCCCACGTTCCTCGACTACGTTGGCCTCGGCGACCCGGAAGCAGGGAAGCTCCCCGGCCGAAGCTTCGCCGCGCTGTTGCGGGGGGAACCACTGGGCGGCGACGAGCAGGTCATCGTGTACGACGAATACGGCCCGGTGCGCATGATCCGCACGCGAGAGTGGAAGTACGTGCACCGCTATCCGTACGGCCCGCACGAACTGTACGGCCTGGCGAGCGATCCGGACGAACGGAAGAACCTGGTTGACGATGCCGCTTGCGCAGGGCGCCTCGCCGAACTGCGGGCGCGCCTGGAGACCTGGTTCAGCCGTTTTGTTGACCCGGCCATAGACGGCGCGCGCGAGCCTGTCACGGGCAAAGGCCAGCTCGGCTGGGCGGGCCTGGGCGCGCAGGGGCAGGTGAACTACGCGGGCGATTGGCACTACGTGGCCGGAACTCAGAGCCCGCAGCCATGCGGCTAGTTTCCTGGCGCGAGGAGAGCCCGCGCGGCGCGCCGGGCCCGCCATGAGATCAACACCGCCGCCAGCAGCAGCACGACGGTCGCGACGGCGCCCAGAATGTGCGGCGTCGGCGAGCCGTATTCTGGAACACTGACGTACAATGTGGCGTACCAACTCCAGATCGGCAACAGGCTGACGCATAACGCACAGGCCAGTGCCAGCAGGAACAGCAGCGCCCGCACAGCGACGCTGGCGACTCCCAGCGCGAGTGACACGGAGTTGCTCCACGTGAGTGCAAACCCCACAAGCGCCGCGACAGCCAGGCCCACGGTAATGCCGGCCTCTATCCCCGCCGCATAGGAGGCCGCCGCCGCGATCGCCACCAGCAGGGCGCTCACCGCGATCGCGAACATGCGCCCGATGCGGAAGCCGCGTATGAGCAGAGCGCCGTAGTACGCTGCGTGGACTCCGAGCATGAGCCAGAGCACCACGATGGCCAGGCGCAGCGAGAAGACAGGTCCCACGGGCCGCGTGACGGCGGCGTACACCAGCAACAGCGCCCACGAGCAGTACGCGGCGCGGCGCAGCATCCGGTTCTCGAAGCGCGGAGAGGCGTCCGGCATCAGGGACCTCCCTTCGCGGCCGGCTGGGCCGCGGCGGGTGGGAGCGGCGGGACGCGGAACACGACATCGTTGTCTCGCCAGCGCGCGATCGGATCGCTTCCCGACTTGGACTGGCTCTCGCTGTCATCTTTTCCGTCGGTCGAAACAGACCACAGCCACAGCGCGCCATCCTTGGTGTCGGTCTTGCAGCGAATCCGGCCGCTTTCGCGGTCAAAGGGGTCTTTCAAGATGACTGCATCCAGGCCGAGGTCATCCAACGCCGCGGGCCATTTCCCGTCGTGCGACTGGCGCCAGCGAAGAGCGGCCAGGCCGGCCACTGCCAGGTGCCATTGGACGCGGCACCGCAGCATGAACAGCGGGGCATGGCCGAACATCGGAAGCATCCTGGCCGTCATCTGCTCGAACCCAAAGTGGCTCCGGATGCTCAGTTTCTCGTACTTACTGTCATCGAAGGAACGGAATTCCGCCAGCGCGGCTCGGGCGTCAGACTTCAGCAGCTCAAACCCATCCTGGCACGCTCTGCGGTCCGCTTCGCAGACGAGGCCGTACCAGTTGAACAGGAGCGGGACACGCTCCATCTCTTCCGGCAGCTCGCGGGCCGGCCCGGTCATGATCCCCGCGCCCATGCGGTCAATCTGAAGCAGGACGAACTGCTTCTCCGTTTCCATGATCGTCTCCACCGGTCTGACGACGCCGGCGCGGGCCTGCGCAAAGGCCTGCAGGCGCTGCAGTGTCTCCGGGGGTGGCGCGGCGCCGGGCACGGTGAGCGCGTCCTCAATGGCGAGCGCGGCCATGGATTCCCCGGTGCATGCCACCAGCGTGTTCATCAGCGGCGCGTCCGTGGCGGCGTGGTCGCCGATCTGGCAGCACACGCGCAGGCTGCGCTCCACGAGGTTCCAGTCGTTGTCGGCGGCTGCGACCTTGGCTTGGAGCGCGAACAACCGCATCAGCTTTCGCAGCGACCTGAGGTGCTGGTCGTCCATGGAGTACGTCTGACCATAATCGCTATCCCAGTTGCAGTGCCGCATTCCGGCCGCCTGCTCTGCCAACTGCAGCGCCTTGGCGTTGCTGGCCAGAAGCTGCCGGGCGTCGCTCTTCCGTTCGAAGGACTTCGGGGACTGCACAGCCAGTCTGACCGAGGGATCGGTGTCGGGACTCTTCCAGTTCGCCACCGCGACGAACGCCTGCCTGTAGACGAGCGCGGCGTTCTCGGACGCGGCGACCGGCGGCGGCGCGAGCGCACGCACGGCAGCCGTGGTGTACGGCAGACGCGCCGCCGCTCTGTCGCGAGCCGCTCCAACCAGCAGCATGTACCAACTGGCCGCGGCGGCCACTGCGGCGAACAGGCACAGCGGCCAGCGGCGCTTGTGACAGAGAAGCCACTGCGCGTGTGCCCGCCGCAGCTCATCCACGCTTGATTCAGGCATGGAACTCCTGGCTAAAGTGCCACGACTTCCACCTGCAACCGCTCCTTGACGGCGTGCTTGCGCAGCAGCTTGGCATCTATGGCGTCCAACGTCTTGGCATGATAATACCGCTCGCCGCACTCCCGGCACACTTCCGCCTCAACGTTCTTCACGATGTACAACTTGCCGCGTAACCAGTGCGGCGCCGTCACCTTCCTGCGCACTGTCCGGCCTTCGCAAAATGCACACAGCATAAGCCTAGTCCTCGGCGTAAGCGGTAATCACAATCAGGCCTCCGCGCTCATGGCCCCGCCCCGGACCGTTACCGCCGCGCATTCACGTGAACGGGGAGACCCGCCAACGCCCCGGCGGGCTTCACTTTCAGGCGCACACCGCGCGGTACGAGCACATCAACCCATAACGCGCCCGCTTGAACGCGCCACGATACGGCAACCGGTCCGCGACGGTGCGGGACAATGCCGAAGGCCCACTGCAGCGTCGCGGAATCGGGCGCGATCAGCACGTCGTCCGGCTTGCCGGCCTTTCCCTGCCGCACGCCCAGCGTCCGTTCCGCGAAGAAGTGCAGCGGCGCGCCGCTCCAGGCATGGCACAGACTGTTGGCCGGCGAGAGCATTTCCCACAAGGTCCAGGCGCCGCCATTGCGCATGAGGCCGTAATTGCTGCGGATGGCCTGCTCCGCGACCGCGCTCATCCCGTGGTCGTACAACGCGCCGAGCACAAAATAGAGGAAATACGGCTCGAAATGGCCCGGCTGGAGCTTCGTGTTGGCCTCGAGACCTTCGGCAACGTAGCGCAACACCGACGGCGTCTGGTTTCGCGTCGCCAACCCGTACGCCAGCGCCAGCGCGTTGGCGTGCAGGGCCGGCGCGTCAATAAGCTTCCCGCCAACGCGCGTTGCGGCGAAGCGCCCCCGCTGTTCATCCCACAGCGTCTGGAACGCCGCCTTCACGCGCGCGGCTTCCTTACTGTAACGCGCGGCTTCGGCGCGCTTGCCAAGGGCCGCCGCAAGCTCCGTGGCGCATTCCACCGCGCGGAAGCGGAAGGCGTTCAGCGCGCCGCTCTCGCCGACTCGTTCCTGGTCCGTCGCACCCCAGTCCAGGCCCACGCACGCCTTGCTGCCGTCCCACAAGCCGGACTCGGTCTCAACCCACAGCGGACTGGCGAAGAGCGGCTTCAGGCACGGCCACAGCTCACGCACCAGGGCCTTGTCGCCGGTGGAAGCCCAGTAGTCGCGCAGGAGCACTACCCACAGCAGCGTGTAATCGCCCAGCACGGCATCGTGCCACGAAGGCACCACGTCCTGCATCTGTCCGTCCGGGCGCTGGGCCACGCCCCACAGCCATAGGCAACGGCGGGCGAGCGCCGCGTCGGCGGTGAGCGCGCGGGTCATGTGGTATTCCACGAGCGAATCGCCGACGTAGCAGCCGCGCTCGCGCCACGGGCAATCGAGGTACGCATCCTCCATGCAGGCCCGCAAGGTGTCTTCCGCCGCGTCCCACAACCAGTTGAAAAACGGGTCCGAGCACGCAAAGCGCCCCTCGACCTTCAGCGGATAGGTCGTCTCGCGAATCGCCACGCGGTGCAGGGTCACCGGGCCATCGGCGTCGCGCACAGTCACCTGCAGATAGCGCCCGCCGCGCGGATGGAAGCCCTCGATCCTCTCACGCCCGCCCCGCACGATGAAGCGGTCCGCCGTGTTCACGCCCCAATGCGAACGGAAAAGGTCGAGCATCCCATCGGCCCGCAGCGTCTCGCCGTTGGCCACGTCAACGACGGCGCCCGCCGGCGCTTCGATATCCAGCACCACGTGCCCGATGAATTCGCCGTCGAAATCGAAGAGCGCCGTCGCACCGGCCGGCGACGCCGGCAAACGCAGTTCGCTGACCACGAAGGAGTCGAGCGGCTGCTGAGCGCCCGGCACGTCCCAGGCCATTTCGCGCGCCGGTATCGGCGGCCGCACGCCGCGCGGCGCTCGCAGCCAGGGCGTGGAGAACGCCGGGAGTTCGGACATGGAACACGGCGCCGCCTTGCGCACCCGATCGAGCTCCTCGCGGTGAACCGGGCCCGTGTACAGGAGCGTGTGCGGCGCGTCCAGGCGCTCTTCGGCCGAGAGCGCCAGGCCCTTGCCGGCAGGCAGTCCGATCAGGATGCCCCAGCCGGTGGCCAGCTTCTCCGGCTCGCCGTACAGGAAATACCACCCCTGCCGCAGATGGACGGGGAAATCCTCGCGGTCGCCGAGCCGCGCTGTCTTCACGGGCTTGAGCTGCCCGCCGTTCAGATAATGCGGTCCCCAGAAGAGCCCCAGCGTGACATCCTGCTCCCGCGGCGAGTACAGACACGCGGCGTAGCACGCGCGCAGGCGCCCTTGCCCGGCCTCGCTGGCATCGCCGGGCACGCGGCACCCGGCGGTGAGTTCGGCCGGCTCCAGGGGCGCCAGCAGCAGCGTCTTCTCGGGAAGGCGCTCATCCATCGCCAGCATAGGGATTGAACGGGGCCGGAGCTTGCCCCAGGCTTGCTGGTCCCCCATGACAACGGGCGCGCTCCACGAGCCGTCATCCGCGGCTGAGAACCATTCGGCGGGCAGGGCCCGCAGGTCCACGATCTCGGTCGGCCCCTGCGCGAAACTGCACGGCGGCGCCCACTGGTCCCAGGCATCGGCGCGCCGGGCCTGCCACTCGCCAGGCGTCGTCAGGCCAATCCCGCGCAACTGACGGATGGTGCCCCAGGCGATGAAGCCGCCCACGCTCGGCAGGGAATCGAACGAGCTGTCGCCTTTGCTGTTGACCTCGACGGTGATGACGTTGCGGCCGGGCACCAGATACCGGGCGATCTCCACGGTATCGGCCTCAGGCGCCGCGGGCACAAAACGCGCCGGCCCGTACGCCGCCACTTCGCCGTTGACCCTCAACCTGTACCGCGTGTCGGCAAAGAGATGGATGCGGGCGGTCCGCGGCACGGCGGCGAGCGTGAACACGCGGCGGAACAGCACGAAGACGTTGCGTCCTTCGCCGCATACATCGCTCCATACAAACCTGGGACGCGCCATCATCACCCCCTGCTCTGTCTCTAGCAACGCAGCCATTCGTCCCGATGCGCGGCAACGAACTCGTCGTCGTTCAGATGCGGATACGCGCGGTACACGCGGTCAATCTCCTCTTTCTGGCCCGGGCCCAGAACCTCCCTCGGATCGAGCGTCCACAAGCCTGCCAGCAGCCCCTGCCGCCGCAGCACCTCATGGATCCCGGCAATGCAGCCGCCGAAACCGTTGGCGGCATCGAAGAAGGCGGCATTGGCATCCGTGACCTCAACGTTCAACCGCAGCAGTTCCGCGGGAACGGCGTTCCGAACGGCGGCCGCGTGACACGTCTCAACCAGCTCCACGGCCTTCTTCGTCCAGACGGCCCAGTGACCCAGCAGGCCCCCGACGATGCGGCGCTCCGCGGCGCCGAAGCGGAACGGCGTCAGGAGGTCCGCGACGATGTTGTCGTCGTTGCCGGTGTACAGCGCGATGTCGTCGCGGCCCGATTCCGCCACCGCGCGCACCACGTCCAGCGTCTGATAGCGGTTGAAGGGCGCGATTTTGATCGCGACAACGTTCCCGATCCCGGCAAAGCGCCGCCAGAACGCGTACGACAGCAAGCGCCCGCCCGCCTTCGGCTGGAGGTAGAAGCCCATCAACGGCAGAACGTCCGCCACCTCCCGGCAGTGGGCGATGAGCTGGTCCTGGCCGGCCTTCTGCAGCGCCCCCAGGTTCAGGAGAGCAGCGTCGAAGCCGAGGTCGCGCAGCAGCGTGGCTTCCGCGACGGCCTGCCTGGTCTTCCCGCACACTCCGCCGACGCGCACGGGCGCTTCGGCGCGCTGGCAGCGGTTGAACTCATCCGCCGCCAGTTGCAGCACGGGCTTGAACAAGCCGATCTTCGGGTCGCGAATCTGGAACTGCGTGGTGTGCACGCCGACGGCGATGCCTCCGGCGCCGGCGGCGAGATAGTAGCGCCACAGCGCGCGCTGGCGGCGTTCGTCGTGCTTGCGCTGTGCCGTCAGCGCCAGCGGGCTGGCGGGAATGGCGACGCCGCGTTGCAGGATCTTCCAGACAGCCGCCGCAAGCATCCGCGCTCCTCCCTGGGGATGACGACAGAGATAGAGGGAAATAGGGAAAAGTAAAAAGGAAAACGGACAGGCACGGACCGCAAACTGCTCCGGCCCGTGGTCTCGGCCGCCCAAAGTGTTTGTCTGCGGCCGGCGCGCGGGTATGCTGGCGGTTCGAACCACCACAGGAGGACTTGCCATGTCAGAACGCAAACGCTACGTCGTCGCGGGGACCGGCGGCCGGGGCATCCACATGTTCGCCAAGCCGCTGCTGAAAGAATACACCCAGTACTGCGAACTCACCGGCCTGTACGACATCAACCCGCTGCGGATGAAAGCGGCCAACGAGCTGCTCGGCGCAAACGTGCCGATCTTCACCGACTTCCAGGAGATGCTCGACAAGGCCCGGCCCGATTGCGTCGTCATCGCGTCGCGGGACTGCACGCATGCCGAGCTGATCGTCAAGACGCTGGCCGCGGGGAAGCGCGCGCTGAGCGAGAAGCCGCTGTGCACAACCGCGCAGCAGTGCCGCGACATTCTGGCCGCGAAGAAGAAGTACGCCAGGAACGGCGGCGCGTGCTTCGTCACGCACAACTGCCGCTACGCGCCCGCCATCGCGGAGCTGAAACGGCTGCTGAAAGAAGGCGTCATCGGCGAGGTGCGTGCGGTGACCTTCCAGGAGACCCTGGATCGCCGCCACGGCGCCGACTACTTCCGCCGCTGGCACCGCCGGCAGGAGAACTCCGGCGGGCTGCTGCTCCAGAAGTCATCGCACCATTTCGACGCCCTCAACTGGCTCATCGGTTCGCTGCCCGACACGCTGACGGCTCAAGGGGCGCTGCAGTTCTACGGCAAGAACGGTCCCTTCCGCCACACGCGCTGCGAGGGCTGCCCGCACGCACAGAAGTGCGACTTCTACGCGGACATGTGGAAGGACGCCACCAACAGGCGCATCTACAAGGACGCGGAGAGCGCGGACGGCTACATTCGCGACGGCTGCGTCTTCGACAATGAGGTCAACATCGTTGACAACGCCGGCGTGCTGTACACGTACCAGAACGGCGTGCAGGTCACGTACAGCCTGATTGCGTACGCCAGTTACGAAGGCTGGCTCATCCAGTTCGAGGGCACGAAGGGGCGGCTGGAACTCAAGGAGGTCTGCAACAGCAACTGGGCGCCGGGCACGATCCTGATCCATGGACTGGAGCAGGCCGTCGGGCAGAGCCTGATGCTGTTCAGCCCGAAGGACGGCATGAAGCAGCTCCCGATCCCGGAGAAGGCCGGCGGCCACGGCGGCGCGGACAGCGGCATCCAATTCGATTGGTTCGGACGGCCGTTCGACGCGCCGCTGACTGAACAGCAGGCGCCGGTCGAGCAGGCCGTGCAGGCGGTGCTGATCGGGCACGCGGCGAACGTGTCCATGGCGAACGGCTCGAAGCCCGTGAAGGTGCAGGAACTGCTGAAGCGCGGGTGAGGCCGCGCCGGCTGCTTTATGTTCCGGCCTTTTGGAGCCGCTCCGCGAGCCACATCTTGATAACGGACTGCCGCGTGACGCCCAGACGCCGTGCTTCCCTGTCCAGAGACGCGACCATCCACGCCGGGAAGTCCACATTGACCCGCCGCGCCTCCTCGCCGGGACGCCGGGCCTTGGCCAGGTCAAGGTGAGCGGTGACATTCGCGCCCCGGTCGAACTTGCGGTCGAACTCTCTAGCTTTCATAGGCAGACCCGCAGTGGCACAGCACGCCTACTTGCCGTTCTTGCCCTGGAGGTATTCGTCAATAGCCTGGCCGGCTTTCTTGCCGGCGCCCATGGCCAGGATGACGGTCGCCGCGCCGGTCACGATATCGCCGCCGGCGTAAACGCCCGGCCGCGAGGTCGCGCCCTTCTCGTCGGCGTTGATGGTGCCGTGCTTGCCCATCGTGAGGCCCTTAGTGGTCGCGCCGACAATCGGATTGGGCGTGTTGCCGATGGCGATGACAACCGTGTCCACGTCGAGGACGAACTCAGAGCCGGGGATCGGGACGGGGCGGCGGCGGCCGGAAGAGTCCGGTTCGCCAAGCTTCATCTGCAGGCATTCGACGCCCTGCACCCAGCCTTTCTCATTGCCGAGGATCTTCGTCGGCGCGGTGAGGAACTTGAACTCAATGCCCTCTTCCCTGCCGTGGTGGACCTCCTCCTCGCGCGCCGGCATTTCCTGCTCAGTGCGGCGGTAGACAATGTAGACCTTCTCCGGCTTCGTGCGCAGCGACACGCGCGCGGAGTCCATGGCGACGTTGCCGCCGCCGAAGACGGCGACGCGTTTCCCGACGAAGACCGGCGTGTGGTACTTGGGAAATTCGTAGGCGTGCATGAGGTTCATGCGGATGAGGAACTCATTGGCCGAGTACACGCCGTTGAGGTGTTCGCCGGGGAGGTTGAGCAGCACCGGCAGCCCGGCGCCCGCGCCGACGAAGACCGCGCTGTAGCCGTTGGCGAGCAGATCGTCCACAGTGAAGGTGCGGCCGACGATCATGTTGGTCTTGATCTCGGCGCCCATCTGTTTCAGGATGTCAATCTCGTAGCGGACGATGTCCTTGGGCAGCCGGAATTCGGGAATGCCGTACACCAGGACGCCGCCGGGTTCGTGGAGCGCCTCGAAGACCGTCACGTCGTAGCCGCGCTTGAGCAGCTCGCCGGCGCAGGTCAGTCCCGCGGGGCCGGAGCCGACGATGGCGACTTTCTTGCCCTTCTTGGGAGC
>JAPLOD010000394.1 GCA_026692735.1 Planctomycetota bacterium
GGCGCCGGTTGCCGAACCGCCTCGCGACGGCGCCCCCGCCGCTCCGCCGCCGGTAGCCGCAGCGCCCCCCGCCGACGCGTTCGCCGCTTCCGGCCCGCCGCCCGACATGCCTTCGCCCGGCGCCTCTGCCCCCGCCGCTCCGCCGCCGGTAGCCGCAGCGCCCCCCGCCGACGCGTTCGCCGCTCCTGGCCCGCCGCCCGACATGCCTTCGCCCGGCGCCTCTGTCCCCGTCGCTCCGCCACGAGCCCGGCCCGCGCCGGCTCTGTTGTCCTCTCTCCCCCCGCCTCCGCCGGACGAACCCGCGCCGAGCCCTGCCGGGCCGCAGCGGCACAGGCATGCGCCTCCGGCTGCGTCCGCCCCAATCGCTCAGTGGCCCCGGCGGCCCCCGCCGGTGCCTGAACAGGCCGTCACCGCTTCTGCGCCGGCTCCCGCCCCGCCGTTGTTCACGCGCAAGCGGGTCGGTGCGATGCTCGTCCAGATGGGCAAGCTCACTCCGCAGCAGGCGGAAGAAGCCGCGGCCATGGCGCGCGCCAGCGGCGAGAGACTGGGCCAGTACCTGGTGCGCAACGGGAAGATCTCCGCCGGCGCGCTGTGCCGCGCTCTCGCTCTCCAGTCCGGCCTCCCTATGACGGACCTGGCGGACGTTGACATATCCGAGAAGCTCGCCCGGCTGTTCCCCTACGGCCTCATGGCCCGGCACGGATTTGTGCCCTTTGACGACGCAGGCAGCTTCATCTGCATCGCCGTCGCAAATCCGCTGGCGCCGGCCGCCATCAAGGAGCTGCAGGAAGCCTGCCATCGCAAGGTGGAGATCTTCCTGGCGCGCGAAGACGTGATCCTCAAGCGTCTCACCGCGCTCCGCCCCAAACCGGAGGCTGTGCCGCGCAAGCACCTCCGCTACGACGTCTCTCTTCCCGTGAGCTACCAGTTCTGCACCCGTCTTGGAGTTGCCACGGACGACACTTGCTACAACGGCCTGGCCCTGAACATTAGCGAAGGCGGGTTCTCCGTCGAAGGCCCCGTCGCCAACATCGGCAAGCCCGAAGACCTCCTGCGTGTCGGCACGTGCGTCCGCCTGACCATGGCGCCCGATACGCCCCAGCAGCTCAGCGCGCTCTGTCGCCTCAAGATCATCCAGCCCAAAGGACCCTTCTGGATGATGGGCCTCGAACTGGCCGATGCTTCCATTGAGGATCGCCGCCGCCTGAAGGAACTCTGCGTCCGCGCCATGCTCGGCAAGCTGAAGCCGCCAGACACCGCGCTCTAGCCCGGTCCCGCCAATGCTCTACTTGGCGCCGGGGACTTGCTCCGGTGGCGTGGTCTCAACCACCTCAAAGTCGCTGCCCTTGAGGGTCCTGAGCGCGTCAAGACCGGTGATGCGCTTGTCGGGTGCAACCGAAATCAGCCAAGCCATGCCGTTATCGGCGACGAACATCCCGTACTTCTTCATCGCCTTCGCAATCGCCTGGGCGTGCTTGGGCATCTTCGAGACATCCACGTCCGCCTTCAGCCGCAAGCGCTGCCCCATCGCCGGCACGTCAGGGCTGGTGTTCCGTGACGCATAGTGGGTCGCCGGCCAGACGTACGCCTTGCGCGTCCGCCTGACCGTGACGCGCAGCGCGTGCTCAACCATCCCCCGCTCGCACTCGTCGTACCGCGCCACCGAAGGGAAGATCGGCAGCCCCGCCGCGTCGGAGGAAGTCCAGCCGTAGGGCCGGGTCTTGTTCGACGCCTGGGTGCACGTCGCCTCGTTGGCTGCTTCCCAGCCTGCGTCGGTCTTGCGGCCCATGTAGAACTCGTACAGCATGGAACTACACGGGTCCACGACGATGACGTGCCGGTCGCCGTCGCCATTTCGCTGGATGTTGTCCAACGGGCCGCCGCACATCGGCCAACCCTCCACCGGCGCATTGTCCGGCATCGGATAGGGGCCCTTGTCCGATTCGCCGGAATAGGTCGTCAGCTTCACACCCACCTTGGGTTGATTGGGAGGAACAAGGACGAAACCCATGTCGGAGTTCCAGCCAATCCTTCTCCCCGCCCCAATGCTGGCGATGATGGTGGCCGAGTTCGGGTGCACGGCGTGTTTGGAGATGTCCTCATTCCAGGGATTGCTTGGCGGAAAGACTTGCATCGCCGCCAGAATCGCATCGGCTTCCGGCGTGTCGAACAGCACCGGCTGGGCAATCTGCGGCAGCGGCGGAAGCTTGCGTCCTTCCTGGTTCACTCCTCTCCCGCTATCCCCACCTGCCGCTTTCTGAGCAACACCGGCATCCGGCGGTTTGCTGCCGGCGTCATTGGGCTTTCCGTCCGGTCTGGCGGCGGGTGCCGCCTTGGGAGGCGGTTCCTGCGGCCCAATCAGGCTGCGTACGCGCTCGATCTGCGAATATGCCTGAGGCTTGGCCAGTTCCAGGCGTTCCAGGGCCTTGTCCATTTCCTCGCCAAGGCCCAGCTTGATGGCCAGGCGCGCAACCTTCAAATGCCCCTCGACGTCACCCTCTTGCAGGAGTCCGCGCCCGAGCTTGTAGATGTCCTTCGCGGCCAACTGCGTCCACTTGAGGTCCAGCTTGCCGCCGTCGCTCTGCTGCACCACCAGCCCTTCGTCGTTGCCGGACAACACGCGGACTCTGCCGAACGGCGGCGGCAGTTCGCTGCTGGCGGCGCCGCCCTTCACCGTGTCCAGGATGAACTGGCGGAGCGGCGGCACAAGCTCGTCCTCGCTGCCCGGAGCACGGACGACGCAGAGCGCAGCGACGGCCGGCAGTAGCCACCAACGTTCGACGCGCATTCGGAAGCCCCCAGTTTCCCCGCATTCGGACAGGACAAGGGTATACGCTTAGAGTGATTCGGCCGCAATCCCAAAGTGTCGCTGTGGCACGGGCGTCCCGCCCGTGCGGCCCCCAACGCCTGGCCTGTTCGTGCGCATCTTTCCGATAGCCCATGTCGGAAAACTGTCCACAGAGCAGCACCGCCCTCCGGTTCTCGCAGCAGGCCACGCTATGGTTGACAGGCACGCGCTTTGCTGCGATAACGGGAGGCGTCGCTGGAGCGGAATCGTATGGTACACCGGCAGCAATTCACGGTCCCTGTCAGTTATGATGTGGTGTTCACACGAGACTTGTTCGCTCTCACCAACCTGGCGCTCGCCAACGTTCTGCCCCAGGCCGGCTCGCCGGCGAGAATGGCCGTCTTCATTGATTCCGGCGTGCAACAGGCGTGGCCCGGCCTGGCCGGGAAGATAGCGGCATGGGCGCGGGCGCATAACGACGCAGTCATCCTGCCGGAACCTCCGATGGTTGCCCCCGGCGGAGAACAAGCCAAGAACGACCTCTTGTTCGTTCAGCGCATCACGCACCAACTGCAGCGCATGCAGATCTGCCGTCACTCGTACGTCATGGCGATCGGCGGAGGCGCGATGCTGGATGCCGTCGGGTTGGCCGCCGCGGTGTTTCATCGCGGCGTCCGGCTCATCCGCGTTCCGACCACTGTCTTGGCTCAGGCCGATTCGGGCGTCGGCGTGAAGAACTCGGTCAACCTCGACGGCGTGAAGAACCTGATCGGAACGTTCGCTCCGCCGTACGCGGTCCTCAACGACACCCTCTTCCTGCAGACACTGGACGAGCGCGACTGGCGTGGCGGGATCGCCGAAGCTCTGAAAGTCGCGGCCATAAAGGACGCTTCCTTCCTGGACGAACTCGAACGGCTCGCCGGCGCTCTGGTGGCGCGCGATCTTGACGCGATGGAGACGGTGGTCAAACGCTGCGCCAGGCTTCATCTCGACCATATCGCCACGGGCGGAGACCCGTTCGAAACGGGTCTGGCGCGGCCTTTGGATTTCGGCCACTGGGCCGCGCACAAGCTCGAATCCATGACGAACTTCGCGTTGCGCCACGGCGAAGCGGTGGCCATCGGCATCGCTCTGGATGTCTATTGTGCGGCGCGTCTGAAGTTCATCACTGCGGGTGAGCGCGACCGCATATGTGCGCTCCTGCGCCGCTGCGGACTGCAGCTCTGGCACCCGGTGCTGGAAAAGCGGAGCGGCTCGGGCGCGTTGCTGGTGTTGAACGGGCTCGAGGAATTCCGGCAGCATCTCGGCGGCCGTCTGACATTGACGATGCCCGATGGTCTTGGCCGCAAGCGCGACATCCACTCCCTGGCGCCGGCGATTGTTGCCGACGGCATCGCTTGGCTGGCGGCCACGCACAAACAGCCCCTGCCGGCATCAAGATAGGCTCTCAGCGCATATTCGTCACTGTACCACAGGCATCCTGCCTGCATCGTTGTGCCGCCGCCTTGCCGTGCCACGGGCAGCCTTGCTGTCGGCTGCCCGTGCTGGTGAGACATTCGGGATAGGCTCCCCGGGTCCAGGATCGTCACTGGCGCAACCCCCTCGTCGAGTAGATTATCTGCGTGCCGAACAAAAGGAGAAGCCATGAGACATGCGATGCTTGGCGTGGTAACGGCGCTCGTTGTGCTGGCCGTCGGGATGGCGGCCGCGGCGGAGGAGCGCAAGGACATGCGCGTCCTCTTTGACTTCGAGGATGTCAACGAGGTCGGCGAGCTCAAGGCGTACGCGGACAACCTGGCCTTCGATGTCGTCCAGGACAACGGCGTCACCCGTGGCAAGAACTGCTGCAGGCTGGTCGGCAAGCAGGGCGCGGACTTCGCGCTCTTCGAGCTGCGCGGGGAGAAGATGAAGGGCTGGGGCAACTACGACTACCTCGCCGTGGACGTATTCTACGACCGGGACGCGAAGCTGCCTTTCGTCTTCGAGCTGTGGGACGGGATGAGCAAGAACTACCACACGCGCTGCACGTTCGAAGACTCGCAACTGCACAAGGGCCGCAACACGCTGCTGTGGAGAATCAACCGCGCCAGGCGGAACGGCAAGGAAGGGCGCGATTGGTCCGAGCTGGAGCCGCAAGACAAGATACAGATGAACGGCCTGACCAAGGCCAAGTTCTTCTTCGCGCCCTTCAAGGACGGCGGCGATACGGTGCTCTGGCTCGACAACCTGCGGCTGATGCAGGCGGACGCGGTCGGCGGCAAGCTCGAGATCAAGATCCCCGACGGCGCCAAGGCTTTCGACTGCGGCGCAAAGGCCCAGCTTGTCCGCGGCTTCACGCACGCCGGGCCGGAGACCGCGTGGGACGAAAAGGCGGGCTTCGGATTCACGGGCGAGAACCTGCTGGTCACCGGCAAAGCGTGGCCCGACCCGCTGACCGGCGACGGTGTCGCGGCAAAGTCCGGTTCGTTCCGCTTTGATGTGGCTGTGCCCGATGGCGAGTACTGCGTGTGGCTCAGCGCCGCCAAGATTCTCGATGCTGGCCGCATGGGCGATCCCTATGTGCTCAAGGTCGGCGACAAGACGCTGTGCGACGAGAAGGTGACGCCCAGGGAGTTCTACGGCGACAAGTACCTGTACCGCCACATGCGCACGCAATACTCCGAACGCCCCAACGCGCTGTGGCTCGACTACGTGGACCCCGTCTGCCCGGGCCTGGCCCTCAAGGCGCAGGCCGCCGGCGGCAAGCTCACCGTCACCGCGTCCAACCACAGGCTCTCAGGCCTCATCGTCATGCCTGCCAAGGACGAGGCCGCCTTCAACGCGCTGGCGGAGGAGATCAAGGCGCAGCGGACCAAGTACTTCTACAACTCGCTGTACCTCGATCCGCATGAGAAGCCGAAGAAGGCCGACGGCGACGGCGCGTACGTGCTGTGGACGCCGGCAGCGGCCACGGCGGTCAGTCCCTGGACGGGGCCTTCCGAGAAAGAACGGGCGGCGAAGAGCGTGAAGCTGCTTGCCGCGCCCGGACAGCGCGTGGTGGCGCGCCTGTGCGTCACGGCCTTTGAAGACCTCGGCAAGGGCGACATCGCCGTCTCCGACCTGAAGGGCCCGGGCGAGATCGCGGCTTCGAGCATCCGCCGCTACCACCAGAACTATCGCGTCACCGGCACGTCCGTCGGCGAGATGGGGCTGATGCCGTGGACCAGCATCCGCTTCGAGCCGGCCATCACCTGGGCGTACTGGCTGTGGCTCAAGGTCCCGGACGACGCCAAGCCGGGCGCCTACACCGGCACCGTCACGTTCACGCCGGAGAAGGGCGGCAAGAAGGAATTCCCTGTCGAGCTCGAGGTCTGCCCGATCAAGCTCCTCGACAACCTGCCGCTGAGCCTCGGCATGTACTATGGCCTGTGGTCGTTCCCGCCGGGCATTGATCGGCGCAAGATGGCGGTCGAGCAACACACGTTCATGCGCGAGATCGGCTTCACCGGCACCTGCGTCGGCTCGGGGAACCTCACCGGCATGCAGGGACGCGACAAAGTCACGGTGACGTTCGACCCGCTGCTCTTCGAAATCGCGAAGGAAGTCGGCATGGGGCGGACGCCCGAGCAATACTCGATGGGCAACACTCTCGGCATGGCGCGGGCCGTCGCCCGGCGGCTCGGTTCCAAAGTTGACCAGAACCCCGGCTGCGAGATGAGCAAGCCGGAACTGAAGGCGTACTACCTGGACGCGATCCGCCAGTACCAGGCATTCATCGAGAAGACGGGCCTGCCCGTGGCCGTTGAGGTCGTTGACGAACCGCGCGAGGTCCCGAATCCCTGGAACCGGAACCTGGAACACACCTGCACGTACGCGGACTGGATTCATGAGGCCGCCGCGAATTTGAAGACGTTCGTGACGCCCATGGGCGATTCGCAGAGCGGCAAGGACTACACGTCGCTCGTGGACCATATTGATATCGTCTCGGTGCACGCCTACGCCGGCTCGAAGAAGATGATCGAGGCCACGCAGGCGAAGAACAAGACCCTCTGGTTCTACAATACGGGCATGGACCGTTTCTCGTGGGGCTTCTACGCGTGGCGGATGGGCGCGAAGGGGCGCTGGGAGTGGCACTGGTGCTTCGTAGACGAGGGCGGCCCGGAAGGCTACCCCTGCCCGGCCGAATGGTATACGCCCTTCACGGCCAACGACGCGTTCACGACGCAGGCGCCGTGCTTCGAATTCCCCGGTGGAATGCTGTTCAAGTCCAATTACCTGAGCGTCTCCGAGGGCATCAACGATTACGCGTACCTGCTGGCGCTTGAGAAAGCCATCGCAAGTACCACGGGCGTCTCGCCCGTGGCCGGTAGCACGGGCGTCTCGCCCGTGGTTGCCGCCGAGGCCAAGAAGTTCCTCGACGCGCTCAAAGCAGCCATCCCGACCTTCCCCGGCGTCAAAGGTCTCGCCTCCGCCGACGCTGGCGCCCTCGTCGGCGCCGGCCTCGATACCCCCGCCGCCGAGAACGCCGACATGTGGCGCCGCAAGCTGGCGGAGTTCCTGGTGAAGCTCGCGACGAAGTGAGGCCGGAGCTGTTGGCTATTGGCGGCTGCTCCCATTGTCGGCGGCGTCTGCAGATAAAGGGCAAGGGCGACGGCGCAGCGGAACGGTCGGCAAGAAAGCAACCGGAGGTGGTCTCGAGTATCGTTTCCACAGTCGCGCAAAACGGTGGCGGCCGAGCGACACGTCTGTAGAATGAACTTGGGCGATGTAACTTACCCTCGCGGTAACGCTTCTGTGTCGTAGGCTTGGTGCGTGCCGCCATCGCAACCCGAAGGCGACGATTTCCGGAAGGGTTATGATCGAGCGCGACTTTGACGTGCCTTTTGTTTCCGAACTGGCGCTTCGAGAGAAGCAGATTCAGCAGAACTACCGTCCCATCATTGCGGTACACAAGTGGTTTGCTCGTCGTCCAGGGACGCTCTTCCGTGCGCTTCTTCTCTCCGAGTTC
>JAPLOD010000395.1 GCA_026692735.1 Planctomycetota bacterium
TCTTCTCGCCGGGCGGCGGCGGAGGCAAGGGGGCGGGGGCGTCCGTCTTTGGCTTGGGGGCTTCCGTGGCGGGGGCAGACGTGGTGTCCACGACCTGCACGTCCACGGAAGCGGGCGCGCTCCTGTTCTGGCCGTCGGAGACGATCAGCACGAAGCGATACGCCCCAGGTCTGAAAATCCTCAAGCCAATGCGGTCCTTGACGAGGTCGGCCGGCCGCAGCTTCAGGTCCTCGCCGCCCGCCTGTTTCCACTGATACACAAGCACGTTGCGCCCGCCGGCCGTGGCGGCCACGGCGGCGCCCGGGCGGCTCTTGGTCCCGTCGAGGATGAGGATGTTGAGATCGTTCTTGTCGCCTTTCTGCGCCGCTTTGAGCGGGTTGGGCGTAGCGGTGGCGATGGCAACGGGCAGCGTACCTTTCTTCAGGACCTCGACGCGCACCTCGGCCGGGGCGCTCTCCGTCTTGCCGTCGGAGACCTTCACCTGGAAGGCGAGCGCGCCGGTTTTCTTGGGCGTGAACTTGACGGTCGGGTCGGTCGGCGCCGAGTGCGTGAAATCCGCCTTGGGGCCGTTGATCTGCTTCCAGGCATACGTCAGCGCGCGCGGGCCCTTGTCAGGATCGGTGGAAGCCGAAGCGTCGAGCACGGTCTCGGCGTCTTCCTCAGTGCGCACGTCCGGAACCGCGAACGCGGCCACCGGGGGGACGTTGGCGAGCCGGGTCTTGACGCTGACCTCTCGCGGCTCGCTCCATTCCTTGCCGTCAAACACTTTCAGCTCGAAGACGTATTCGCCCTCCTTGTTCAGCGTCACTTCCGCCCGCGCCTTGCCGGAGTTGCGGACCTTGGCATCCGGTCCGGAGACCTGTCGCCAGCGGTACTCCAGCTTTCTGCCTTCCTCGCCGTGCGAGGCGCTGCCGTCGAGGACGGTGCGCTCGCCCGGCTCACAGGGGACCACGTCGCCGATGACGGCCACCGGCAGCGTATGGGGCGCCTTGGCCGTGAAGGAGACGGCAGCCGGCACGCTGTCGTTGTCGCCGTCGTTGACGACAAGCTCGACGACGTAGGTGCCCGCAACGGCGGGGGCGACATTCACGATCTCGTTGTTGACGCCGCCCTCGGCGGCGACGAAGGGGGCCAGGGGCGGACCGGAAACCTGTTTCCATTTGTAGGTCAGGGGGGCGCCCTCGGGATCGCGGCTGCGGCGGCCGGTCAGCTTGACCTCAGCGCCCACGGTCACGGTGTCCGTGCCGACGAGCTCGGCCGCGGCGATCGGCGGGCGGTTGGCGCCCTTGACCTCGACCTTGTGAATCGCCGGCTCGCTTTTCAGGCCTTCGGAGTCAATGACGCGCAGGCTGATGACATAGGTGCCGGAGCGTTCGGCCTTGAAGCGCAGCGTCTTCTTACGGAGGTCGCGGCCGTGCACGCCGATATCGGGGCCGCCATCCGCCGGCTGCGACCACTCGTAGGTAATCGGGTCGCCATCCGGATCGGAGCTTTCCTCGCCGCTGAGCTCCACCGGCGCGCCGACCTTGGCGGCCGTTGGCCCGGCGATCTTGGCGACGGGCGGGTTGTTGGGCCGCACGACCACGAGGTCGAGGATCGCGGGGTCGGAGTCCACGGTGCCGTCGTTGACCACCAACTCAACGCGCACGGGGCCGGGGCTGACGCCTTTGACCGTGGCGCGCTCCTGCTCGGCGTCAGTGAGCGCGATATCGCCGCTCTTGGGCTCGCGCTTGCTGCGGACAGCCTCGGGCGGCTCGGCCTTGCGCCACTTGTAGGTGAGTTTGTCGTTGGGGTCGGGGTCGGAGGAGGTGGAACCGTCGAGCGTGGCCTTCTCACCGATGGCGATCCGGCCGCCGGGCGGACCGACGATGTGGGCCGCGGGCGGGTTGTTCTCCTTGGAGACCACCAGTTCGAGACGGTCAGGATCGCTCTTGTTCACGCCGTCCGAGACGACGAGACTGAAGACGTAGGTGCCCGCCTCAGAGGCCGTGAACTCCCAGACCTTGTCGCGTTCGCCGGGCACGGCGGTCGCGACTTTCGGCCCGCTCTCCTGCTTCCAGAAGCAGGTCACGGCCTTCCCTTCGGGGTCCGACGAGCGCTCGCCGGAAAGCTTGATCTTGGCGCCAATGCCCACGCGCTTCTTGGGGCCGTCAATGATCGCGGTGGGCGGCCTATTGAGGGCGTCCTTGACGCCGATCATGGTCTGCGCGCTGTCGGAGGCGCCCTTGGCGTCGGTGACGGTAACCTTGAAGCAATACGTTCCCGTCGTCCTAGGTTTGAAAATCAGGATCGAGTTCTTGGCCAGCCTCTCCGGGAGGATGGCGAGGTCGGGGGGATCAAGGCAGACCCACTGGTACTCAAGGCGGTCGTTGTCCGGGTCGCTGGCTTCGGCCTCGACGCGGAGCTGCTCGCCGACCACGCATTCGAACGACTTGGCGAGCTTCACCACCGGCGCGCGGTTGGCGGCGCCAACCGTGATCGTCACCAGGGCCTGCTCGCTGAACGTCTTGGCCGTGGTGTCCTTGACCATCAGCGCGACCACATACTCGCCTTCCTCCTCGGCCTTGAACTGCACCAGCGGGCCGTCAGTGCCCGACCACGTCTTGGGGTAGCGCTTGCCGGGCACCGGCCCCCAGATGTACTCCAGCTTGCCATCACCCACGCCGGTGCTCTTGGAGCCGTCCAGCTTCACCATGGCCCCGACTTCCACCTGCCTGCGTTCCGCGAAGATCCGGGCGACGGGGAGGTTGACCGCGGCCGCGGGCGGGGTTTCGCCCTTGGTGTCCGGGGGCGGCGGATTCTCCGCGGCGGCGCCCACGACGGTGAATACCACCGGCTCGCCCTTGGTCTTGACGGCAGCGGCGTCGGCCGTCGCGCCACGCGTGCCGATCTCCAGCACGAACTTGTACTCGCCGGGCTGTTCGGGGCGGCAAGTCCAGACGGGGTAGTTGAGCGGGTCGGAGAGGCGCGCTTTGGAGAAGGGCCGGGACTTGTCGGCGGCGAGCTGCTTGGCGAACGGCGCTTTGGTGGGCTCCTGCGTCCAGAGGAACTCAGGGTTAAGCGCTTCATCCACGACGGATTTCGAGCCGTCGAGCACGATCGTCTCGCCGAGCTTGATCTTCTCGCCCGGGACAACGACGGGTCTCACTTCCGGTTTCTTGACGTCCACCACGGGAGGCTTGGGCGGCAGCTCAACCGGCGCGGCCACATCAGGGGTCTCTATATTCGGCGGCAGGCCGGGGGTGATCTTGACGCTCACCTTCGACGGCTCGCTCCACCGCTTGCCATCGGACACACGCAGCTCGAACTGGTACTCGCCGGGCTTCTCAGCCTTGAAGTCCAGCGCGCGCTCCTTCAGTGCCTTGGCGTCCAGCTTGGAGCCCTCCGGCGCCTGCACCACTTTCCATTCCCATTCGGTGATGGTCTGGCCGGGCGCGGCCTTGCTGTCCACGCTGTTCAGCCGCACGACTTCGCCGACGGTCTTGGTCTGGTCCTTGCCGGCCACGGCCACAGGCGGAGGAACAGGCGCCTGCACGGTGACGGTCGTGCGCGACGGCTCGCTCTGCCGCTTGCCGTCAAAGACGCGGAGTTCGAACGCATACGCGCCCGGGGCTTCGGGCTTGAACTCCAGCACGCGTTCCTTGAGCGACTTCGGATCGGGCTTGAAGCCTTCGGGCGCCTCCACGACTTTCCATTCCCATTCGGCGATGGTCTGGCCGGCAGCGGCTTTGCTGTCGGAGCCGTCAAGGCGCACGGTGTCGCCAGCCGTTCTGGTCTGATCCTTGCCGGCCACGGCCACGGGCGGCGGAACAGGCGCCTGCACAGTGACGGTCGTGCGCGCCGGCTCGCTTTGCCGCTTGCCGTCGGAGACGCGGAGTTCGAACTGGTACACGCCCGGCGCGTCCGGCTTGAACTCGACGACGCGCTCTTTCAGCGACTTGGGGTCCGGCTTGAAGCCCTCCGGGGCCTGCACCACTTTCCATTCCCATTCGGTGACGGTCTGGCCGGGAGCGGCCTTGCTGTCGGAGCCGTCGAGGCGCACGGTGTCGCCGACGTTCCTGGTCTGATCCTTGCCGGCCACGGCGACAGGCGGGGGAGTGGAGGCCTGCACTGTGACGGTGGTGCGCGACGGCTCGCTCCAGCGCTTGCCGTCGGAGACGCGCAGCTCGAACTGGTAGCTGCCGGGCTCCTCCGCCCTGAACTCGAACGACCGGTCTTTGAGCTGCTTGGCGTCGAGCTTGAAGCCCTCGGGGGTCTTCACGACGCGCCAGTCCCACTCGGTGATGGCGCGGCCCTCCGCGGCCTTGCTGGCCACGCCGTTGATGGTCACGATCTCGCCGACCTTGGCGCCGTCCTGGTCCTTGCCGGCCACGGCGACAGGCGGGGCGGCGGGCGCGAGGACTTCCTGCTGAATCAGCTTTTTGCTCTCGTCCCCGGCCTCGTTCTTGACAGTGACCTCGAAGACGTACTTCCCGGGTTCCTTGGGGATGAAGTAGGTCTCGCTGGTCCATTTTCCGTTCTCGAACCTGGCGGCGTTGGGATCGGCGATCTTGACCGCGGGCGCCTCATTGGGCACCTGTTTCCAGGAGAAGGTCAGCTTGCCGCCGGCGGGATCGCGCGCCACGATAGACAACCGCACGCGGTCGAAGCCGGGCTCTTCGGCGGACGCATGGCCCGTCAACAGGAAGACGGCACACCATAGGCACAGGCTGGCTAGCGTTAGTCGCGTCATCACGTCGTTCCCCCTGTTGTGACCGGCACTTCCCCGCCCGGCGTCTGCGCCTCAACCGGAGCGGGAGCCTGGGCCGCGGGGGGCGTGAGCCCCAGCAGCGTCCCGAGTTCTGCCGACACCGCCGCCACCTCTTCGGGCGACAGCGCCGGTTCGTGGACCTGGTGAATCTCCCCGCCGCGTCGTTCGCGGAACAAGTGCACGTCCGCGCCCGCGGCGTCTTTCTTACGCCCCTCGAAGACGAGCAGTTTCTTGCGTGCGAGCATAAGCGCCAGGATGTAGCGGAAGGCAAGGCGCTGGGAGACGGGGCCCCGGCTGTCGGATACGGAGCCTTCCCCGAGGCGCTTGAAGAACTCAAACACATATTCGGCATCCACCAGCGGGCGCCGGCGCCTGCCCTCGAGCTCAGCCTCGGGGTCCGGTTGTGCGGCCTTCCAGAAGTAGAAGACGTTGTCGGGCCGCTTGTTCTGGAAGCAAGCGGGGCAGTAGTCCTGGCGAACGAAAGCCTCCGGGCCCTGCAGCAGGGCGGAGAAATACGACTGGCCCACGGCGAACCGCGCGCTGCACAGGCAGCAGGTCTGGCCCGCCTTAGTGATCTTCCACTCCGAATCGGCCACGCAAAGCCCCTTCGCTCCGGGATTTCCAGGCCCACGCCAAAAGGCAATGGCTAAGTGCGTTGCGGCGCTATCTCAACGTGATTGTATTCTCAGGCTTGCTAAGGCGGCGTCAAGTACCGGGAGCGGCAAACGGATTCCGGGATTCTTGATTTTCGATTTTGGATTGGGGTGGCGGAGCGTTCCCCGGTGGGCAGCACTGTTGGCATAGCCAGCCGCGCCTTGTGCTGATCGCCCTTTCAGCCTAGCCCGCGGGCGTGTGGGCGACTTCCATGGAACCTTGAACGCCACGGGGCTTGGAACGGGCGCTCAGGAACACCGTGCCGACCTGGCCCTGCAAACGGCGCGCAATCTCGGGAGCCTTGGCAATCAGGTTGACGCGCTCGCGCGGGTCGGCCTGCAAGTCGTACAGCTCATCCGTCTGGCCCGCCGGCCGCATGACATAGCTGTAGCGTTCGTCGCGGACGGCTCGATCAACGCTCGGGAAGTAGCCGCTCACCGTCGCGACGTTCGGCGACGCCCCCGTGCCTTCGATGACAGGGCGCAGGCTTCGGCCGCACACGCAGCGCGCGTTGGCGCCGAGGCCGGCGAGGTCGAGCAGCGTCGGCAGCAGGTCGGGGAAACGGCCGAGGGCGCTCACGCGCCGGCCGCCCTTTGCGCCGCCCGGCAGCCGGACGATGAAGGGCACTTTGAGGAGTTCGCTGTACATGCGGTCCGGACCTTTGAGGAACTTGCCGTGATCGCAGAGCGGGTGGCCATGGTCGGAAAGGACGACGATGAGCGTGTCGTCAAAGTAGCCCATCTGCCGCATGCCCTTCAGGAGGTGGCCCACGCAGTAGTCGGTGTACGCGGCTTCACCAGCATACAAGCTGCAGATGCGGCGGAACTCAGGCTCCGAACCCCAGGCTTCAGCCGGCCCGCCGGGAGGGAGGACGATCTTGGGGCCGGAGTAGGAGGGATCGCCGAAGGTGTCAAACTTCGCCGGCGGACACCACGGTTCATGCGGCTGGAACGTGTCAACCCACAGGAACACCGGGCGCTTGGCGGCGCGAGCGTCATCGAGGACGTTGAGCGCGGTCTGCATGGTCTTCCAGCAGGGGTAGTCCTCCGGCGCGACGCGGTCGTCGAGGTTGCGCAAAGCCGCGAGGACCAGGCGGTGCCAGTGCTCGGGGATGCGGGCGTTGATGTGGTCTTCGAGGCGGAGGCGCTTGAGAGGACCGGCACGGAGGGAATCGTATTCCTGACCGCGAATCCAGTGGAAGATCTCAAAGCCGTCGTGGAAGTTCATGTTGGGCTTGAAGAGATGGTACGTGTCGGCCACGAGGGCCGTGAGGTACTTCTCGCGGCGGAAGATCGTGGCGCCCGACACGTCCGTCGGGACCAGCGGCTGCCAACTGCGGTTGGTCAGCGAGGACTGCCCCGTGAACAGGTCCGTGCGCACTGGGATCGTGGGGAGGCCTTCAGGATACATGTTGTCGAAGACCACCGCCTCAGCGGCCAGGGCGTCGAGGTTTGGCGTCTTCACGGGGCAGCCTGGCCAGCCGTAGAAACTGACGTGGTCCTGGCGCAGCGAATCGAGCATCACCACAACGATGTTCATGGCCGCTCCCTCCGGGTACGTTGAGCGCTGACGATGCGGTGCTCCAGAATGGCGTCTTTCACCACAGCGGGCAAGTGCAGAGTTGGGGCGTTCGGCGAAACGGCCGAAACAGGGCGGCAGGAAGCGCAGCCGTCAGTGCCCACATGACACCAAATTTCCTCCTATTTTTCATGCAGGATCGGGACGACTTCGTCGTCTATGTATTAGGGTGAAAGTTGGCATTGGGATATAGGGCTATGCACAAGGTGCGTTTTGTGACAGCGAACGCCAGGAACCTGGGAAGCGGGAACTGGCACCGATAAGCTGGTGACAGAGCACGGCTTGTGTGGGATAATGCATTGGTCTGGGATGCGGTGCGGTGATGACCCTCGTGCGGTGTTTCCTCTGTATCGGCGTATGCCTGGCGGTGAGCAGCGTCGCCGGCGGCGAGGACGCCGACATCACGCCGGAACAGGTTGCAGCGGCGGTGGGGAAAGGCAGCGAGGCTGCGCTGCGAAACCTGGAACGCTACCAGCGCACGGCCGACTTCGGTTCCTCCGTGCTGTGCGCCATGGCGTTGCTAAACGCGGGCGTCACGCGCGAGAACCCGACGCTCAACGCGGCCATCAACCGGATCGTCCGCGATGCGGACAAGTCGCTCGACCCGTACGCCGGCCCCTACCAGGCGGGGCTGGTCTGCATGATGCTCCACATGCTGAAGGACCAGACGTACCGGCGCGTCGCCGAGCGGATGGCTCACGCGCTGCAAAACCGCCAGAGCCCCAACGGCGGGTGGGGCGACAACAGCCGGACGCAGTTCGCGCTGCTGGGGCTGAAAGCCGCGCAGGACCTGGGCGTGCGGGTGCCGCCGGATGTCTTCAAGCGCGCGCGCAGATACGTGGAAGGCGGCCAGTTGCCGGACGGCAGTTGGGGCTACACGCCGGGCGAAGCTGCGAGCCGGAGAGGCAGCATGACCGCCGCCGGCATCACCAGCCTGTTCATCATCAATGAGCAGGCCACGAAGGAAAGCGTTGTGTGCGGCGCCGCGCCGAGCGACGCCCGCATCCAGAAGGCGCTGGGGTGGCTGGGCGAGAGGTTCACGGTCCGCGCCAACCCCGGCTGCAGCGCGCACCACTTCTACTACCTGTACGCGCTCGAACGCATCGGCGTGCTGACCGGGCAGAAGTACATCGGGGGCCACGACTGGTACCGCGAGGGCGCGCAGTTTCTCGTGGGCTGCCAGAGCCCCGACGGGACCTGGCGCGAGAGCACGCAGTGGGGCACGGAGTTCGCGCTGCTGTTCCTGGGCAAGGGCCGCGAACCCATCGTGATCCAGAAGCTGCGCCACAATGGTGAGTGGAACACCGATCCCTACGATGCGAAGGACCTGGTCGAACAGGCGAGCCGCGATCTGAAGATGCCCATGACCTGCCAGGTCGTGGACACCCAGGCCTCCGCGGCGATGCTGGCCGCCGCTCCCATACTGTATCTGCAGGGGCACGGCGCGCTCGGGCTGAGCCGGGCCGCGCGGGAGGCGATCAAGGCGTTCGTCGAGCAGGGCGGCTTCGTCTTCGGGTCGGCCTGCTGTGGCGACAGCGACTTCGACAAGAGCTTTCGGGCCGAGATGGCGCTGATGTTCCCGGACGCCACCTTCGCGCCCCTCCCGGCTGGCCACGAGGTCTTCTCCATCCGGCACCCGATCGCGACGCCGAGCGCTTTCATGCTGGAGGGACTCAACACCGGCTGCCGCACCTCCGTGCTCTATGCGCCGCACGACCTCTGCTGCGGCTGGGGCTCGTGCAAGGGCTGCACGGACAAGGCGGGCGTCGAGAGCCAGGACGCGCTGAACCTGGGCGTGAACATGATCGCCTACGCGCTCGATTTCAAAAAGATGCGGGACAAGCTGGACGAGCCCGCGATCACGATCGGCAGGGCCGACGCGCCGCCGCCCCGCGAGACGCTCCTGATCGGACAGCTCTACCACGGCGGCGACTGGAACCCCGACCCGGCTTCCATTCCCAACCTCGGCAAGACGCTGAAGGAGCAGACGGGCTGCACCACGGAATTCGGCAAGCGGCGGGCTGTGCCGGGCACCGACGACCTCGGCGATTTCCCGCTGCTGTACCTGACCGGCCACAGGGAGTTCCAGTTCCAGCCCGCGCAGGTCGAGGCGTTGCGGGCGTACCTCGACCGCGGCGGCTTCCTGCTGGCAGAGCCCTGCTGCGGCAAGGCCGAGTTCGATGCGGCGTTCCGGCGCTTCTGCACGCAGCTCTATCCCGACCGGCCGCTAACGCGGCTGGCGCCGGACCATCCGGTGCTGCGGGCGCCGTACGAGATTGACAAGGTGAAGTACAAGCCGGCGGTGAAGAAGCAGTTCCCCGCGGTGGGCGACGCGCCGCAGGTGGAAGGCATCACGGCGCCGGATGGACGGCTGCAGGTGTTCTACAGCCGCTTCAACTTCGGGTGCGAACTGCAGGGCCACGGCTGCGCTCACTGCCTGGGAATCGAAGGGGATGATGCGTACCACCTGGCAGTCAACGCGGTGCTGTATGCACTGTCACACTAGCCGGTGACGGGTGACG
>JAPLOD010000396.1 GCA_026692735.1 Planctomycetota bacterium
CCCAGCACGACGGTGAGGCCGGCGTCAAGGTCAACAGGAGGCGGCTGGCCGCGTAACGCCGGCGTCACGGCGATCCGCAAGTCAGCGGCGGCATACAGGGGGTCGGTCTCGGCCGATTCAGCGCCGCCGGCCTGCCAGGCGCGCAGGTCATACTCGCCGGCGAGCTCCTCGCCATAACGGTGGATGGCCGCGCAGCCCAGCACGGCGCCGCTTCCCCCCGGCCAGGCCAAAACCGCAATGCGCGTAGGGCGGATTTCCGCTTCCAGCAGCGCCGCCACCACCGGGCGCAACGCGATATCATACGGAGCAGGCAAGGCTAAGCCGCCGGCCACGATAATCGCGCGGCGATGGCCTTTGGCCAGTTCCGCGAGCGGCGGGCCCACTTCCGGCGCGTCCATCGCTGCCTTGACGATGCGCTGCTGCTCGTCTGCGCTCAGCGCCTCACCGGCTTCGATGGGCTGCGCCACCGGCAGCAGTTGTACTCCATCAGGAACGGTAATGGACAAGCCCCGAGGGCCAACGGCGAGAAGATGCGTCCGGCTTCCGCTCAAGCTGAAATCCGCGCTCTGAAATCGTCAATCCGCAATCCGCAATCACTCCAGTCCCAGCACCTGGGCCATCGTATACATGCCCGGCCCCTTGTTGCTCCGCACCAGCCACTTGGCCGCCCGCAGAGCGCCGCGAGCGAACGTATCGCGGCTCGATGCCTTGTGTGTCAGCTCAACTCGCTCGCCACCGATCGCGAAATACGCCGTGTGCTCGCCGACCACATCTCCCATGCGCAACGCGTGGATGCCGATCTCCTTCGGCGGGCGCTTGCCGACCAGCCCGTGCCGCCCGTACACGGCCACATCCTTCAGGTTCCGGTTCAGGCCGCGCGCGATGGCTTCGGCCAGCCCTAACGCCGTGCCGCTGGGCGCGTCCACCTTCTGGTTGTGGTGCGCCTCCACGATCTCCACATTGTACGCTTCGCCCAGGGTCCGGGCCACCATCTCCGCCGTCTTGAACAGCACGTTCACGCCGACGGAAAAATTCGGCGCATGGAGCACGGGCACGCGCCGCGCGGCCTCAGCGACGCGCCGCTTCTCGTCGTCCGTCAAGCCTGTCGTCCCGATGACAATCGGCACGCCCAGCGCCGCGGCCGTCTCGGCATGCTGCGCCGCCGCCGCGTGCAGCGTGAAGTCAACGATCACGCCGAGGCCGCCGCCCGCGGGAATGCGTTCCGTCACGGGCACGTTGAGCTCGCGGCCCAAGCCGGCGATCTGGCCCGCGTCCTTGCCGACTGCCGCGTGGCCTGGGGATTCCACGGCGCACGCCAGTCTCAGCTCCGGGTCTTCAGCGCAGAGGGCGATGAGACGCTGCCCCATGCGCCCCGCCGCGCCGGTGATGCACACGTTGATCGGCATTCGCGACCTCCTGAACAGCTCTTGCCACAGAGGCCACAAGGACACAGAGACCTAGAAGGACCAACGACAGTCCTGCATCCTTCCTGTCTTCATCCTTGTCCGTTCTCCGTGACCTCTGTGTCCTCTGTGGCCAACGGTCACTCGAAGACCACCATCTGGTGCCCGCGGACCTCGGGCACGCGGACCTTCACGCGCCCGTTCTCGTACGAAAAACCTACCGCCCGGCCGCTCGGCGCGAGATACACCTTGCCAGGCCGCCGTGCAAGTTTCAACGAGAGCGGCACATCGGCCAGCGGCACGATGTCCTCGACAATGTCCAGACCGGGAGTGCGCCGCTCCGGGCAGTACTGCAGGAGGTGAACGATAGTGCGCCTGCCCTGCCGCATGACGGTCGTCTCGGTGCTCGTCGGCGCCTCAACACGCAGCAGCGGCTCCGGGAGCAGCAGGTCGAGCACATTCCGCACGAGCAGCCGGCACGGATAGTTGCCGTGGTTCGCGAACGCGCTGAAGATCGGGTACGCGATGTACGCCACGCGGCCCTTGCGCACGGCGGCGGAGTAGCGGCTCAGTCTGTCGTGCGGCGTCTGGTTGTGCGAGCTGAAGTGGCGCCACGAGCGGTCGAAGTAAGGCTCCACCACGCGCGCCAGGCTCTCCCCGC
>JAPLOD010000397.1 GCA_026692735.1 Planctomycetota bacterium
GGCGTGGACAGGCGCGCTGTCGAGCAGCTCACCGCCGTGGCCACGGGCCGCCTTCGCCCGGACCGTTACCTGGTGCTGTGGGTGCCAGCCAGTGTGGGCCTGGAACGGCGCGCCGATCGCGCGCCGGATCGCATGGAGGCCAAAGGGCGCGCGTTCGTGCGGGCGGTCGCGGCGGCCTACCGGCGGGAAGCGCAGCGGGCGCCGCGGCGGTACCGGCTGGTGGACGGCCGGGGAAGCGTCGCCGAGGTCCGCGCGCGCATGTGGCGGGCTGTGGAGCCGCTGGTGCGATGAACTGGGACGCGCTGCTCGGACAAGAACCCGCGAAACGGTATCTGCGCTCCGTGCTGGCGACAGGCAGGCGCGCGCACGCCTATCTGTTCAAAGGCCCCGTCGGTGTGGGAAAGCGCACCGCGGCCGGCATATTCGCGCAGGCGCTGCTGTGCGAGCAGCCCGCGGGAAAGGACACGGCCTGCGGGCGCTGCAAGGCGTGCCGCTGTTTTCTGGCCGGCACCCACCCCGATCTGATCAGGCTGCGGAAGTTCACCGAGGCGGGCGGCGAGGTGGGCGCGCACGAGCCCGTCATCCGGCTGGAAACGGTCCAGTATGTGTGCGAGCAACTGCACCGCTCGCCCATGATGGCCCGGCAGCGCGTGGCGCTTGTCCCCGAGGCGCAGCGCTTGTGCCGCGGCCAGGCGGAACCGGCCAATGCGTTTCTGAAGACGCTGGAAGAGCCGCCGCCGGCCGCGGCGATCATACTCACCAGCAGCCAGCCGGAAGGACTGCTGGAGACCATCGTCTCGCGCGTGCAGGCCGTGCAGTTCAGGCGCCTGGCCGCGGGCGAGGTGCGTGCCGGCCTGGCGTCGCTCGCGGCCGCGAAGTCTGAGACGGAGCGGGACCTGGCGGCGGCGTTGGCGGATGGCAGTCTCGGTCAGGCGCTCGAACTCCTCACCGGCGACCTTCGGAACTGGCGCGCGATGGTGCTGAGCGGCCTGGAGAAACTGGACCCGCGCGAGGGCCTGCAGTTCGGGCTGATGCTGTGGACTCTTGCGGACGCCGAAGGCAAGCGCCTCTTCCAGGCGAAGAAGGAGAGCGGCGCGTCCGCGGCGGATGAGGAGCTTTCGCCCGACGACGAGAGCGGGGCGGGGGAGGGCGCGGCGAAGACCGAGGCGGGCTGGAAGCGCTACGTCCTGCAGCGGTTGCTGGAAGTGTGCGAGCTGTGTTTCCGCGACGGTCTGGTCTGCGCCGCGGTGGGCGGGACTCTCCAGCCGCCCCAGAGCGCGTTGCTGCTGCAGCCGGACCAGCAACACCTGGCGCAGACGCTGGCGCGGAGATTCGGCGATGTGGGATGTCAGAAGGCGCTGGCGGCCGTGCGCGAGGCGCTGTTGGCGGTCAGGCTGTACGTCAGGGGAGACGTGGTGGGCCGGGCGTTGGCCGGTAAACTAGTGGAAGCAATGTCCACTGGCGCTTAAGATGAGGTTGTGGCATTCGGGCTGGCCAGGTAACGGAGCCTTGTCGGGCGCTGCTCAACGGCCGGCCTTGCAGGATGTAGACGATAGAGGACAGCGATGTCGGAGGAACGGGACGAGGAACAGAGGATCGCGCAGATCCTGCTGCGGGACGAGCGCTACAGTCGCGAAGCGTATCGTTTTGTGCAGGAAGGCCTGGAGTACACGATGCAGCGCCGCGGGCGCAAGGGGCACGTCACCGGCCGGGAGCTGCTCGATGGCCTGCGGGACTACGCGCGCGAACGGTTCGGGCTGATGGCTCGCGCCGTCCTGAACCACTGGGGCGTGAAGGCGACGGCCGATTTCGGTGAGATCGTCTTCAACCTGGTGGACGAGCAGATCATGTCGAAGCAGGATTCGGATACGCGCGAGGACTTCGAGAACGTGTACGACTTTGAAGAGGTCTTCGACCACGACACGCAGATTGAGATAGAGGAATAGAGGGGCGGGCCTTAGCAGGGCGCCAGGGAAGCGCTGTTATCTGCGCAGGGCCGGATCTGCAGTGCGTTGAGGTAGGCAGGCGTTGTTCTCCCTCTCCCTGTGTGGGAGCGGGCAATGTGAGGGGTGTTCTCAGCGGGTTGCCAGCCTCCGGCTTCAGCCGGCAGGGATGTTCGTGACAGGGGGACGTGTGCCCCCTGTCGCGAGGATTGGCGGCGCGCCTGCTCCGGCCGCGCATCCGCGTAGGGGACGTAGAGGGCGGTCTTGCGCCTGGCTCACGGGAGCCAGGAACTGAAAAGGATGACCGGCCATGGCGGAAGCGAACTGCACGGTATTGGACTTGCTCGAACGCTTCGGGAAGAAAACGCCGGCCAGTCCGGCGGTCGTCCTCCCTGATCGCGTCGTCACCTACGGCGAACTGCTCGCCAGCGGCCAGCGCCTTGGGCGGGTCCTGCAGAAGGAAGCGACCTCCCCTGTCGTGGCGCTGTTCTTCCCCATGTCTGCGGAATTCGTGGCCGCGTACTTCGGAGTGCTCTACGCCGGCAAACAGGCGCTGCCGCTGAACCTGATGCTGCCGCCCGAAGAACTGAAATGGATCGTGGACGATGCGGCGGCAAAGCTGATCGTCGCCCCCGGCCCCTTGGCCGCCAAGGTGGCGCCGCTGGGGGTGCGCGTGCTCGACTACGCCGCCTTGGCGCAAGCCCCGGATCAGGGCCTGGCATTGCCGCCGCGGCCCGCGCCGGACGACGTCTGTACGCTGCTGTACACGTCCGGCACCACGGGCAGGCCCAAGGGCGTGATGCTCACGCACCGCAACCTGGCCAGCAATGCGGATAACGGCGTGGCCGCGGTGCGCCTGGGGCCCGCCAACCGCCTGCTGGCGTGCCTGCCGAGCTTTCACACGTTCGCCATCACCGGCACGGTGCTGGCGCCTCTGGCCATCGGAGCGTCGCTGGCGCCCATGCCGCGGTTCGACCCGGAGGGCGTGCTCAAGACGGCGTCTGCGCTGAAATGTGACACCTTGATGATGGTCCCTTCGATGTACCGGCTGGTGACGCGCATGCAGGAACGCCGGCCCTGCGACATGAAGCATCTGCGGTTGGCCATTGCCGGCGGTGAGCCGCTGCCGGAGGAGGTGCGCGCCCAGTTCGAGAAGGTGTTCGGCATCCCGCTTCTGCAGGGCTATGGGCAGACGGAGAGCGGCCCGGTGATCTCCTTCAACACGCCTGGGGCGCACATGCCGGGCACTGCCGGCCGTCCTATCGGCGGCGTTGAGGTCCGGATAGTGAACGCCGAGACGCTGCAGGCCCTTCCGACGGGGCAGACGGGCGAGATCTGGATCAAGAGCCCGGGCGTGATGAAGGGCTATCACAATCGGCCCGAAGAGACCGCCAGGACCATCACCCCTGACGGCTGGCTGCGGACGGGCGACATGGGTGAGCTGACGCCGGAAGGTTACATCCGCATCACGGGCCGCCTGCGCGAGATGGTGAAGGTTGCGGGAGAGATGGTGTTCCCGGCGGAGGTGGAGAACGCGCTGCTGCAGCATCCCGCGGTGCTCGAGGCCGGTGTCGTGGGAGTGAAGGACGAGCGCAAGGGCGAGGCGGTCAAGGCGTTCGTGGCGCTGAAGCCGGACGCCAGGGCGGATGAGGAGCAGTTGCTGCAGCACTGCCGGAGTCTGCTGGCGCCCTACAAGGTGCCGCGCGCGATTGAGTTCCGTCGGGAACTGCCGAAAGGGCCCACGGGCAAGGTCATGCGCCGGCTCCTGAACTAGGGCTGTTCATGCGTGAATGGCCGAGGTGCGTGACGCGTTATGCCAGGGACGGTGCATGCCGAACAACTTCAGTTTTGTGCTTGAGGGCGTGCTGGCGGGCATGGAGTGTCCCGGCACCTTCTTGTCGCTGCGGAGCGATCTCGAGTTTCTGAAGGGGCAGAACATCAGTGCCATCGTCTCGCTCACCGAGCATCCCCTGCAGAAAGCGTACATCGAGGAGTTCGGCTTCCGGTATCTGCATGTGCCCATCACGGATTTCACCGCGCCCTCGCTGGCGCAGATTGACCAGTTCCTGGAGTTCCTCAACAATGCGGAGGCGGCTGGCCTGGCGACGGTGGTGCACTGCGGTGCGGGCCTGGGCCGGACCGGCACGATGCTCGCCTGCGCCTTGGTTGATCGGGGCCATGCGGCGCAGGCGGCGATTGACTGTGTGCGCACGCTGCGGCCGTACTCCATTGAGACGGTTGAGCAGGAGGATTGCGTGCATCGTTTCGCTGAAGTTCTCGCCAAACGGCGCGCTCGGGGTATCATGGGTAATCCGCCGGGTGAGGCTGGCCAGACACGCGAGGAGCCGAAGGGCGAGCATGGGGGTGAGCAACCCGGTGCGAGCGGGTTGAGCTGACAGTTGGCAGCGGATGAGCGGATATGGCCCGCAAGGGACCGAAGACATTTGAGCAGTTGGCCGTTGAGACCGGGCTCGTCACCGAACGGCAGGTGCAGGACTGCATCGCAATCCAGGAGGAAGCGCGCGACGCGGCTCGCGAGCCGGAACAGCTCGACGCCATCATGATCGCCAAAGGGCTCATGAACCCGGAGCAGGTCCGCGCCATCAAGACGGCCCTGGGCCGCATCTCGCGCGATGAGGAGAAAGCCGAGCCGCTCTGCATCGGCAACTACGAGATCCTGGGCAAGATCGGCGATGGCGGCCTGGGCACGGTCTACAAGGCGCGTCAGATCTCCATGTCGCGCATCGTGGCGCTGAAGGTGCTGCACAAGAAATGGCTGACGGACGAGGAGTTCAAGAAGCGTTTCCTGCTGGAGGCGCGTCTGGCCGGGCGCTTGAGCCATCAGAACCTGATCCAGGTCTACGACGTCGGCCGCGACCGCAACGTGTATTACTTCTCCATGGAGTTCGTTGACGGCGAGACCGTCGAGGACATGATCGAGCGCGAAGGCCCGCTCGAGACGGCCAAGGCGATTGACATCGTCATCCAGGTGCTGCGCGCCATCGCCTATATCCGGAACTTCGATATCGTCCACCGCGACATCAAGCCCGGCAACATGATGATGACGCGCAAGGGGGTCGTCAAGCTGGGGGATTTCGGCTTCGTCAAGTCCAAGCTCGACCCCATGATCGCCACCGAAGGCGAGGTGCTCGGCACCCCCGATTACATCTCGCCCGAGCAGGCCATGGGGATGGAGACGATAGACTGGCGCTCCGACGAGTACTCGCTCGGCTGCTCCCTCTACCACATGATAACGGGCAAGCCGCCCTTTGAAGGCTCCGGCAGTTCCGTGATGCGGCAGCACATCAAGTCCGATCTGCCGGACCCGCGGCTGATGAATGCCAAGGTCCCCGATGCCGTCGTCCAGATCCTGGAGCGCATGATGGCCAAGGACCCGAACGACAGGTTCCAGAGCCCCGAGCAGTTGTTCGAGGACCTGGAGCTGGTCAAGATGGGCCATGATCCTTCGATCAAGCGCCTGGACGCGGGGAAGTCCACGATAATCCGCGCGTTCAAGATCGAGCAGGTGCGCGCCCAGCGGGCCAAGACCGAGGTGGAGCTGCTGCGCGAGGAAGTCGAGCGCATGCGCCGGTACATGTGGGCCGCCTTCATCACAGCCGGCGTGATGCTGGTGATCGTGATGCTCGTGTGCTTCCTGAAGCTGGGCGGCTCATAGCGCGCACAACGTACACCATGATGAGGAGGGGGCATGTCCCGGATTGCGCGAGCGCTGATCTCCGTCACCGACAAGAAGGATGTCGCCGTTTTTGCCGCGGGCCTGGCGCAGCTTGGGGTCGAGTTGATCTCCACGGGCGGAACCGCGCGCGCTCTCCGTGACGCCGGCCTCACCGTCGTGGACATCAGTGAGCTGACCGGCTTCCCGGAGATCATGGATGGCCGCGTGAAGACGCTGCACCCGAAGGTCCACGGCGGACTGCTCTTCCGGCGCGGCGTGCCCAGTCACGAGGCGCAGGCGCGCGAACACGGCATCCAGCCCATTGACCTCGTGGTCGTGAACCTCTACTCGTTCGAGCAGACGATTGCCAAGCTGGACATCATCGTGGAGGAGGCCATCGAGCAGATTGACATCGGCGGTCCCTCGATGCTGCGCTCCGCGGCGAAGAATTGGGAGTCTGTCACGGTCGTCAGCGATCCCGCCGACTACAGCGTTGTGCTGCAGGAGATGAAGAACAACAACGGGGCGACGACGCGGGACACACGCCTCCGCCTCGCCGCCAAGGTGTTCGCCCTGACCAGCCGTTACGACGCGGCCATCTGCGGGTATCTTGAGAGCATCGGGGAGGAGGGCCCCCCGCCGACGTTCACGCTGCACGGCGTGCTGGAGCAGCCTCTGCGCTACGGCGAGAACCCACACCAGAAGGACGCCGCGCTGTATGTGCTCCCGGGCTTCACCGAGCCGTGTGCGGCCCGGGGGCGGCAGATCTCCGGCAAGGAGATCGGCTACAACAACCTGCTGGACATGAATACCGCCTTCGAGATCGTCAAGGAGTTCCCGCGTCCGGCGGCCAGCGTCGTCAAGCACAACAACCCCTGCGGCGCCGCGCTCGCGGACGACGTGCTCGAAGCGTATCGGCTCGCCTACGCCGGCGATCCGCTGTCCGCGTTCGGCGGGGTGCTCGGCCTGAACCGCCCGCTCGATGAGCGCATCGCCGGCGAGATCATGGACGTGAAGGGTTTCAAGCTGGATGCCATTGTTGCGCCGTCGGTGAGCGAAAGCGTCTTGGCGCTGCTGACGAGCAGGAAGAAATGGGGCGCCAGCGTTATCGTCGTCGAGACCGGGCCGGTCGAGCATCTGCATGAGAACAGGCGCGTGGAGCAGCGCGCCACGGAGTGGCGGGACGCGCGCACCATCCCGGGCGGCGTGCTGGTGCAGAGCCGCGACCTGCTGACGGCCGAGGAGGAGTTCGCAAACCTGAAAACGGCCACCGAGCGGCAGCCGTCCGATGAGGAGCTTTCTGCGCTGCGCTTCGCCTGGATCATCTGCAAGCACGTCAAGTCCAATGCCATCGTCCTGGGACGGAAGACGGCCATCGTCGGCGTCGGCGCCGGGCAGATGTCGCGCGTGGACTCCGTCGAGATCGCCATCAGAAAAGCGGGCGAGCGCGCGAAAGGCGCGGTGCTGGCCTCCGATGCGTTCTTCCCGTTCCCCGACGGCCCGGAAGCTGCCGCGAAGGCCGGCGTGACGGCCATCATTCAGCCCGGCGGCAGCGTGAAAGACGACGAGGTGATCGCGGTCTGTGACAAGCACAACATCGCCATGGTCATGACGGGCATCAGACACTTCCGGCACTAGCCCGCATTATTCACCGCGGAGACGCGGAGAGCGCAGAGAACATCAGGGAAGTACATGGGAAAGTGGCCTGTGTTTATCATTTCACTCTGCGTCCTCTGCGCCTCTGCGGTGAATAGTCCAGGCT
>JAPLOD010000398.1 GCA_026692735.1 Planctomycetota bacterium
GTGCGGCGCCTTGGCGCCGCGTTCGGCCTCTGGTGTACTGGGCGGACATATGAGCAAGGTCGCAGGTGCAGTGGCCATCGGATTGCTGGTGTCCGTTCTCAGTGGTAGAACGTTTGCCGGTGAGCACCACCACGAGCACAAGCCGCCGCACAACGGGACGTTGATCGTCTTCGGCGAGGAAGTAGCGCATCTGGAACTGGTGCTCGATGCAAAAGAAGGCACGCTGACAGGCTACGTCCTGGACGGTGAGGCCGAGAGGTTCGTCAGGATCAAGCAAAAGGAGATTGAGCTCCGCGTTCGTCTGGCCGAGACCAAGGACGAGCTTTTCCCCGTGAAGCTGAAAGCCGTGGCCAGCGTCCTGACAGGTGAAACCGAAGGGGACACGTCGCAGTTCGAGGGCAAACTGGAGCAACTGAAGGGCGCGAAGCGGTTCGCTGGTGTCGTGGCTGCCGTTGCCGTCAGAGGCAAGGAGTTCAAGGATGTGGCCTTCAAGTTCCCGGAAGGGAACGAGGAAGCCGAGAACCACTAGCGGAGCAAAATTCAAAATGCAAAACTCAAAATGCAAATTTGGGGCGTCCCTTCTTCATTTTTCATTTTTCATTTTACATTTTGAATTCTGTTCCGCTGTGCTGCTCGTCACTGCGGGCGTGGTTGGGACCGTCTGGCTGAACAGCATCATGCCGGGCGAGCAGTCGCGTCCGCGACCGGCCGTCTTGAAGGGCGAGCCCATCAACGCGAAGCGGTCGGCATGGTCTCAGGGCGCGCTCACCAACCGGGACTTGGAGGCGCTCACGCAGGCTGATGGCAGCGGCTTTGTCAACATCACGTTCGATGTGCTGGGGAGCTTCAACTACGAACTGCCGATGGCGGATGGTATCGGGCGCATGCCGCTGCCGATTGTGTCCACCGGCCCCAAACTGGATATCTCCAAGCCTGCAGACCAGATCCCCAAGCCCATCAGAGAGCTGAACGGGAAGAAAGTGGCCGTGCAGGGCTTCATGGTGCCGTTCCGCATGCAGCGGGGCGCGCTGAAGTCGTTCCAGCTCGTCAAGGACCGCTCGCTGTGCTGCTTCGGCCGCGATCCCCGCATCAATGATGTGGTACACGTGACGATGGCGGGTGGGCGCTCGACCGCCTGGGTCAATGACCAGGCCATCACTGTCTTCGGCATCATTGAGGTCGGCGAGTTGGTCGAGAACGGCGTGCTGCAGAGTATCTACAGACTCCGGGCCGAAGAGGTGGTTGGCGGCTTGGATTACTGACTGTAGCGCCGGCGTCTCGCCGGTTGTAGCATGGGCGTCCCGCCCATGCACATGGCCGAGACGGCCATGCTACGGTATCGGCGGCGTCTCGCCGGTTGTAGCATGGGCGTCCCGCCCATGCACATGGCCGAGACGGCCATGCTACGGTATCGGCGGCGTCTCGCCGCCCGCCGCGCCAAGGCCAGCGCCGGAGAAACATCGAGGGCCGATGGGCGAGGGGACAGCTCCGAAGAGACGGTGGCTGCGGCGTCTTGCGTGGACGGTGGGGACCTGCTGCACGCTGCTGCTGGTCGCTCTTGTGGCGTTGCGTCTCTACTTCAGTGACAGCTACTTCAAGGCGCGCCTCCAGGAGACGGTCAAGACCGGCCTCGGGCGCACTCTCGAAATCCGCAGCCTCAACGTGAGTCTCCTGTCGGGCACCGTGGCCGTCGAAGGCCTTCGTCTCGTGAACGCCGACCCCGCCTTCAAAGACCCCGATACGCTGCGCGTCTCTCGCGCCACCGCGTGCGCCGCGCTCTGGCCTCTCGTCTTCAGCCGCGGCACGAAGATTGAGGGTTTGACCATCGAGCTTGAGAAGCCGGAGATCATCGTCGAACGGCGCCGCACCGGGCCGGTGGAAGTCAGCAACATTGATGATCTCCTCTCGATGCTGCTCTCCGGGCCGCCGGGCGTCTGGCCCAAGCAGACTGGCCTGAAGGCGCTCGCCGCCACGGTGGCGATCCGCGGCGGCACCGTGTTGTACCGGGACAGCGACGAGCAGGTTGGCGCCAGCCGCGTCAAAGACCTGGACGTCAACGCGGCGTTGAGCGCTCTAGGCCAGCCCACGCAGGTGAAGGCGAGCTTTGCGCTGGCCACGCCCGGCATGGAACGCGAAGGCACGGCCTCTCTGGACGGACGCATTCTCTGGCTGCAGGCCGACGGCAGCATCAACCCCGCGGCGTTCTCTGGTCTCGCCTGCACTGTTCAGCTCAAGGGACTGGACGTGGCGCAGGTCACGCGCCACCTGCGCATGCAGGCCAGCCTGTTGGATGGCAAGTACCAAGGCACGCTCGGCCAGCCTTTCACCGGCACGCTCAAGCTCGAAGCCCCCACGCTGGCTCAGGCGCGCTTCACGACGGACCTCGAAACCGACGGCGTCGTTGCCATCTGGGAGAACGGCAAGCGCGTCGCGGGCAACCTCCCCGGCCGCGTTGATCTGGATGTGCAGGGCGGCTGGCGCAACGGCACGTTCGAAGCCGGCCAGAGCCGTGGCGGTTTGGTCTTGGCCGCCACCCGCGCGGGCCTCAGCGCAGGTTCCCGGTTGCTCGACCTGCAGGTTTCCTCGGCGGGCGCGACGTATGCCTTCACCCTGAACGCCCGCATGGACGACCTCTTCGCCACCGACGTCGGCGCCGTGCTCGGCCTCAAGGACCGTATCGGCGGTCTCGTCGAGGCGAAGGTTGATGCCTCGCGGCAGCCCGACGGCCGCATGAAGGCCGAGGGCAGCTTCAAGACCACCCAGGGCTACGTCATGCTCGGCACAGCGCGCCAGCCCACCGCCGTGGATGCGCGCTTTTCCGCGAACGTTCTCCCTGACGCCCAAGGCCGGCCCGAGACGGCGGAAGTGACCTTTAAGGCCAACGCGGACTCCTTTTCTGTGGAAAGCATCCAGCCTGCCAAGATCACCTCCCTGAACGAGCCGCAGAAGCTCGCGGCCGAGGCCCGTCTGAAGCTCCATGTCGGCGGCCGTGAGTTCTGGAAACAGTTCGGCCCGCTCCTCGAAGTCGTCAACATGCGCACTCCGCTGGAAGAGGAACTGGACGCCGAACTGCTGGCCACCGGCAGCGCCGGCAAGGTCGAGGTGCAGCTCGATGGCACGCTCCAGCAGCAGTCCGCCACGCCCGCGCCGCTCCGCCTTGTCGCCAAAGCAGGCTACGACGGCAGCGCGCTGGTGGACGAACCGAAAGGCCCGTACCTGATCTTCGATGTCCGAGCCAACTCCGCCGACAAGGCCATCAGCATCCAGGCGGAGGGCACGGCGACTCGCGGCAAGGCCACGCAGGTCGTCAGCGTGCCGAAGTTCCAGGCGCTGGGTGAGCTCACCGAGCTCACGGCGCTCAATGCCCGCTTCGGCGCCTACGTGCGGCTCTTCCTGGGCCCCGAGTACAAGGTCTCCGGTTACATCAGGCAGACGGCCACGTCGCAGCTCGCTCAGAAACTCGCCGCCGACGGCACAGTGACCTCAAGCGACCTGGACCTGACGACCGACCTCAACCTCGTCAACTTCGCGCTTAGCGGACCCGCGCTCTTCCCGAACTCCCCGCCGCTCGTCTGGCAGGAGAAAGAAGCCACGCTGCAGCTCGGGATGGTACTCAAGCAGAGCGGCACGGCGGGCACGTTGTCAATCCAGCCCGCGGTGCTGAAGGCTTCCTCGCTCCGCTTGGAGGGCCAGCTTGCCGAGGCGGACCTGGCGCGCCTCAAAGCCGCCGCAGCGCCCAGCGCCACGCCGGCGAAGCTCTGGCTCGACGCCCTCCCGTTCACCAGGCTGGCCGTCGCGGCCGACCCGTTGGCCCTCGCACGGTTGCAGAGCATCGGCGTTCTCCCGTCCGAGCCGCTGGCGGTTGGCGCTCTGGCGCTCAAAGCCCAGTACGACCCGGCCACGCACGCCGTCAAGATCGAGACCCTGTCCTTCCAGGACGAGCCGCCGATCTGGAGCGCCAAGCTCTCTCCGGCCGACATTGACGCCGTCGCGCTTGCGGCCGCCGCCGATCGCAAGCCGTTCTCCAAAGCCGGCCTCGTCGCCGCGCTGCCGTCATTGACTCTGGAGGCCACGGCCCAGGGCGAGGCGCTCCGCCGGTTGCAGGAACGCTTCAGCAAGGCCGCCGAGCCCCTTGTGCTGGGCGAAGTCAGCCTGCGCGTTCAATACGACGCCAAGACGCGCCGTGGCGCGGTGCCCGAGCTGGCCTTCAGCGGCCCGCATGTGGTGGCGAAGATGACGGCGTCCGACATTGATGTCCCCGCGCTCGCGGCGCTGGCGGATCAGCCCAACGCCACTCTGGCGCAGTGGCTCCAGGCGGCGCCGCCGCTCACCTTCGAAGCGGCCGTCAAGCCCGATGCGATCCGGCGCCTGCAGCAACTGGACGTGTTGCCGCCTGACGCCGCGTTGGTTGGCGAGCTGTCTTTGCGCGGCACGCTCGACCGCCAGGCGCGCCTGTTGCGCGTCGAGAAGCTGGCCATTGCCGCGCCCGCCGGAAACTGCGCGATCGCCGCTGTGGCGCTGAACCTGGACAAGCTCGGCGCGTTCCTGGACAGCGCCAAGAGGGATGCCGCCGCCGCCGCGCAACTGCTTCCCGACTTCCAGCTCGATCTGAAAGCCGGCCCGCTGCTCTTCGACAGCCTGCGCTCACGGAAGCTCTTGCCCGAGGACTTTGTGCTGAGCGGCACGCTGAACCTGAAAGCGCGCTACGACCAGGCGGCGGACAGGCTCGTGGTCGAGACGGCGGACTTCGCGCGCGACGCCAAGGCCAACGCGCCGCTCGTCGCTCTCTCTGCCGCGGGCGAGATTGCGAAGGTGCGCGCCTTGATCGCCGCGACGCCGGAGGACGCGGTCCAACTGCTGGCGCACGCCGACAAGGGCCTGAACATCAAGGCCCTGACCCTGGGCCTGTTCGAGCTCAACTGCTTCCTGAAGAAGCGAGATATTGGCGGGGCGTTCGTTGACGAGTCGTTGCTCGGTGTGTATGAGCCCCGCGGGTTGATGCAGTTCCACGATCTGGCCCTGCGGCCCGCGGGCGCGCCCGGCGTCTTCGATGTAGCCTTCAGCGCCGAGACGCCCATCCAGTACCATCCGCGCCCCACACCGGGCCAGTTGGTGTCGCCGGAAGCCGCGGCGGAAGTTGCGGGAACGTGGAGATTCGATGCGGCCGCGCCGTTGCGCGTGGACATCAACCCCGGCGCGCTGGCCGCGCGCGGCACGCTCAACCTTGACGCCGCCGGCCTGCGCTGCATTGTGGACAGGCGTTTCTTCACCTACAGCAAGCCGGCGGGCACGCCCTGCAAGCTGAAGTTTGACGTTACCGTCGGCGGCGACAGAGTCCTGCGCGCGCCGAGCGCTGAACTGGCTGGCGGGCCGGTCGGCCTGTTTGTCGCGGATCTCGTCTGCAATCTCGGCGCGCAGAAGCCCATCCTGACGTGTGCCAAGCTCACCCTGACCGGCGAACCGCTTCCGGGAACGCTGTCGGACCTGAGTCTCGACATGACGAGGG
>JAPLOD010000399.1 GCA_026692735.1 Planctomycetota bacterium
AAGCTGATCGCGGAGGCGATGGAGAAGGTCGGCAAGGACGGGGTGGTGACGGTCGAGGAAGGGAAGGGGACGGAGACGGAACTGGAAGTCGTCGCCGGCATGCGCTTCGACAGGGGCTACATCTCGCCGTACTTCGTGACCAACGCGGACACGATGGAGGCGGAGCTGGAAGACTGCCTGATCCTGGTCTACGAGAAGAAGATCAGCAGCCTGCGCGAGTTCATCCCGCTGCTGGAGAAGGTGGTGCAGGCCGGCAAGCCGCTCGTAGTCCTGGCCGAAGAAGTGGAAGGCGAGTCCCTGGCGGCGCTGGTCATCAACAAGCTGCGCGGCCTGATGAAGAGCGTGGCCGTGAAAGCGCCGGCGTTCGGCGACAGGCGGAAGGCCATACTGGCCGACATAGCGACGATGACGGGCGCGAAGTTCATCAGCGAAGACCTGGGGGTGAAGCTGGAGAACGTGGAGCTGGCGGACCTCGGGCGCGCCAAGCGGGTGGTGGTGGACAAGGACAACACGACGATCATCGAGGGCGGCGGGAAGAAGAGCGAGGTGCAGGGGCGCATCGCGCAGATCAAGCACCAGCTCGATGCCACGACCAGCGAGTACGACAAGGAGAAGCTGCAGGAGCGGCTGGCCAAGCTGGCCGGCGGCGTGGCGGTCATCCGCGCGGGCGCCGCGACGGACACGGCGATGAAGGAGGCCAAGGAGCGCGTCAACGACGCCTCGCACGCGGCCCGGGCCGCAGCGCAGGAAGGCATCGTGCCCGGCGGCGGCGTGGCTCTGCTGCGCGCTCAGGCGGCAATCGAGAAGGCCAAGGCCAAGCTGCGCGGGGATGAGAAATACGGCGCGGATATCGTGGCCAAGGCGATCGAGCACCCGCTGCGCACGATCGCGAACAACGCGGGGTTCGACGGCGGCGTGGCAGTGGAGACGGTGAAGGAAGGGAAGGGGAGCTACGGCTTCAACGCCAAGACGGGTGAGTTCGAAGACCTGGTGAAGGCCGGGATCCTCGACCCCGCGAAAGTGGTGAAGTGCGCCCTGCAGAATGCCGCGTCCGTGGCGGGCCTGCTGCTGACCGTGGATACGATGATCACCGAGATGAAGGAGAAGGGGGAGGGGAAGGATTTGGTGGCGGGAGCGGTGCACTAGCCCGCAGTATTCACCGCGGAGACGCGGAGAGCGCAGAGAACAGCAGGGAAGTACATGGGGAAGAGGCCTGTGTTTATCATTTCACTCTGCGTCCTCTGCGCCTCTGCGGTGAATAGTCCAGGCTAACAACCGTGGGCACCGTGTTGCCGATCACGGATTCCGGGTGATAGTTGTCCCAGTCAAGCCATGAGGACAGCAGAGCGGCCGGGATTTGGCCGCGCGCGTTTTGCGGCGCTCACGAGGGGAAACCAATGAAAGACGCAGTCCTGTTGAAGATCGCTGGATTCGTCGCCGGATCGGTGTGCCTGCTGAACGGCGGCTGCGGATCGTCGGCGCCGCAGATACCCAGAGTGAATCAAGTATACGTCGTCTACGAGGTGGGGCATCCGGGCGTCATCGTCGGGATTGTCAGCCGGCCCGGGCAGGCGGCGGAGTGCCCGTACCTGCTTCTGCTGAAAGCGCCCGCCGCAGGGGTCGCGCACACCCAGCAAGTCGGCCCTGGAGAAGGATCCTTCAGTGATCGAAATGTAGAGGAGAAGCAGCGAGTAACGCTGGACGGCTGCCGTTTGGACATTCACTACAAGGTGGATTTCGGCACCGGAACCGAGAGCTTATCGTTGAATGATTCGAGCATTGATTGGAGCAAGGGCCGCGTGTTCCTGGTCGAGCAGACGACAGGGGGACCAGTCTACAAGCAGAAGAACCTCTCTCCGTCAGTGCTTGGCACGCCAACGCTCGACAATGATTTTGCTTTTAAGGCAGCGGCGGAAATGTCGAAACAGGACGCAGAGATAAAACAGTTCCTGGAGGGGAAATAACCAGCGAGGCCAGGATCCAGGCTAGGGAGGCTTGAGGCGTGGGGCTTGAGGCTTGAGCCGCGCACAATGTGCAGTTCTGGACACGAGTGAGGGGCGTGGCTGCTGGAGGGAGCGGCCACGCCCCTCGTTACAGCACAAGGTGCAGTTCTGGACAGCGTAAAGGGGTAGGGGGGCGTCCGGTAAGCGTTCAGGGGCAACCTTGGGGCACCCCTCACCCGGCGCGCTTTCAGCGCGCCACCCTCTCCCGCACGGGGGAGAGGGTGAACGATTAGGGCGTCCGAGCGCACCACGTGCGTTCCTGGACAGTGGACGCTGGCGGTAGAAGTGACAGCACGATGTGCAGTTTTGGACAGCGGCGGGTCGTAGCCTTGATCCACGGTAGAGAAGGCCATGTCAGTGGCAGGAACCAAACGCGATTACTATGAAGTCCTGGGAGTGAAGCGCGATGCGTCCCCGGAAGAGGTAAAGTCCGCGTTCCGCGCGCTGGCCAAGAGATGGCACCCGGACCGCAACCCGAACAACAAGGCGGAAGCCGAAGAGAAGTTCAAGGAGATCGCCGAGGCATATTCGGTGCTCTCCGATGACGGGACACGCCAGCACTACGACCAGTTCGGTCACGCGGGGCTGGGAGGCGCCGGGGTGGACTTCCGCGGCGTGTCGGTCGAGGACATCCTCAGCCAGTTCTTTGGCGGGCGGGGCGGCTTCGGCGGTTCGATGTTCGACGACCTCTTCGGCGCTCAAGCCGAAGCGCGTTCCGACCAGGGGCAGTCGCTGCGGTACGACATCGAGATTGACCTGGAGCAGGCGTATCGCGGCGTGACGAAGACGATCGAGATAACGCGCGACGAGTTGTGCGACACGTGCAAGGGGTCCGGCGCGTCGCCCGGCACGCGGCCCGAGACGTGCAGGTATTGCCGCGGGAGCGGCTACGCGACGCGCAGCCAGGGCTTCTTCGTGATGCGCACTACCTGCGGGCGCTGCGGGGGGAGCGGGCAGGTCGTCGAATCGCCCTGCTCAAGCTGCCACGGTTCCGGCCGCCAACCCAAGAAGGTGCGGATCGAAGCGCCGATACCGGCGGGCATCGAGGACAACACGCGCATCCGTCTGCAGGGGCAGGGAGAAGCCAGCGCGAGCGGCGGGCGGCGCGGAGACCTGTATATTTTTGTGCGCGTCACAGAGCACGAGATATTCGTGCGCCGCGGCAGCGACGTGCTGATGCAGATCGCCATCCCCTTCCCGATGGCGGCACTGGGCGGCGAGGTGGAGGTCCCGACGCTGGAAGGGCGTGCGCGCCTGACCATTCCGCGCGGCACGCAGTCCGGGAAGGTGCTGAAGATGGCCGGCTTCGGCATGTCCGACGTTCACGGCCATGGCAAGGGCGACCAGTCGGTGCGCGTGGTGGTTGAGGTGCCCAAGAGGGTCACCGCCGAGCAGGAGGAACTGCTGCGCAAGCTGGCCGGTCTGGAGAAGACGAGCGTCACGCCTCAGAAGCGGACGCTGTTCAGCAGGATTCGCGACATATTCAGCGAGGAATAACCGGCAGCGCTGTTGTGTGTTGGCCAGGCGATAGAGCGGTACGCAGGAACTGAACCATGCATCGAAGCCATCACGAGAAGCCAGAACACGCACGGAAGGCCAGCGAGGGAGCGCAGCCCGATGCGGCTCCCCAGTCCGCGGCCCAGGCGGGCGAAGCGCCGGCTCACCCGGCGGACCAGACCGCGGCGCCTGGCGCCCGCCCTCTGCTTTCGCCGGTCGAGGAGCTGGCCGACGAGACCGAGGCATGCTGCGCGGACCTGGAGCGCTTTTTCCGCCGGGCGGTCGGCGACCTGCCGAGCGCGGCGGACGTGGGAGAGATGCGCGCTCAGCAGGCTACGGTCCGCGACCTTGTAGAGCGGGCGTCCAAGCTGGGGAGCGAGAACAGCGAGAGTGCCGCGGAACTGACCGCGGAGGTGGGCAAGCTGAAGGACGACGCTGTGCGCGCGCGCGCCGATTTCCTGAATTACCAGGCACGGACGGCAAAGGACCTGGTGCGGGCGGAGGAGTTGGCACTGCGGCAGAGCATGTCGGAGATGCTGCCGATACTGGACAGTGTGATTCTGGCGGTTCGGGATGCGCAGCCTGCGTCATCACCGGACGCTCTGCGCCTGAAGGACGCACTGGGGCTGATCTACGATTCGCTGTGCCAGACCCTTGCCGTGCGCGGCCTGCAGCGCATCGTTGTGCAGTCTGGCACACCATTCGATCCCAACCTGCACGAAGCCGTGGCTTTGCGCCCCGCCAATCCCGCCAAAGGCGAGAAGCCGAACACGGTGCTCGAGGAGCTGCGGGCGGGCTACCTGTGGAAGGGCCTCTTGCTGCGGCCGGTCCAGGTGCTGGTGTCGGAGCCGGATAAGCAGGCGAAGAAGGACCAGCCGACGAAGGGCAACGTCGTGCCTCCGGGCACTTGAAAAGCGCGGGAAGGCGGAGCAGTATCGCATTCAGAAGGGCAACGGATGGCAGGCGGAGGTGCCTACGCATGAACAAGGTCATTTCCCAGACTGCGCCGGCGAGGACCAAAGCCGACGCGGCGACGGTCATGAAGCGGCAACGCCGCAAGCGGGCAAGGCGTGGCGCAGCCAAGGCGCCGCCGTCGGAAGACGAGATTGAGCAAGAGTTACTGACCTCGGGGGTGATTGATCAGGCGCCGCCGCTTGATGCGGCGGCCAAGCGCCGTCGCGCCTGGAGGCCGATAAAGGTACGGGGAAGGCCAACATCGGAGATACTGATTGAGGAGCGCCGATGAATGGCAGCCTACTTTCTGGACAGCAGCGCGTTGGTCAAACGTTATCGTGGAAGACCCGAATGAGCACCCGTGAGCGGTGTGTGTCTAGCTTCCCGGCCGTTGTGAGTACAAGGCCAGGAGTATGGAGACGAGGTTGTTGACGGCGTGCAGCGTCATGCTGGAGACGAGGCGGCCGGTGCGGTCGTAGAGCCAGGTCAGTATGAGCGCGAGGACGACGAGACCCAGCAGGTTCGACCAGACCATGTGTACCGCGGCGAAGATGAGCGCCGCGGAGAACGTGGCCACACGGGCGCTGAGATAGCGCCGCGAGACGTTGTAGAGGATACCGCGGAAGAAAAGCTCCTCGAAGACAGCGGCGCCGAGAGTACCCATCACGAGGAAGACGACAAACACCCAGAGCTGCTGAGGTTTTGAGAGTTCGTCGAGCAGCATGTGGTGGTCAGGCTTCCAGTGCAGGACCTCCATGAACAGCCGGTTGACGGCAGTGGCAAGGGCGACGGCGCCCAACGACAAGGGGTAGGCGGCGAGGCCGAAGGCCACGTCGCGCCAGAGGCTGCGCGGCGGCTTGGCGGGCGCCAGCTCCCAGAACGGCCAGATGCCGTTGGAGCCGTGGAGGCCCGCGGCGCGGCGCCGGGCCAGATACACGCAGGCGACGAGAGCGAAGAGCAGGCCGGTATCGTTGAGGATGAAGCCGAGGGCCAGGGCTTCGCCGCTCTGCATGCGGACGACGCCCAGCAGGCTCAGGCCGATGACGCGGACCGCGCAGAGCCAGACCATGAGCGCGGCGACGAAGTCCATCACGCGCAGCGCGGGGAGGGGTCGAACCGCCAGAGGACGGAAGATGCCCTTCAGCCACGGGCGGGAGTCGGGCACGATGAACCACGCGGCCACAGCGCCGAGAACTGCGCACCCGCCGGCGAGCACCAGCGAGGCCATCAGTACGAGGGCCCAGCCGTGGAGCTCCGGGTCCGTGAGGCGTGGCATGGGCAGGCCGCCCCGGCGCGGCGTGGGGTTGAGCAGGGCATGCGCGAACTCGTTGAGCACCGCCAGCCACAGCGCGGCGCACGCGATGAGAAGAGCCGGCCGGTTGACGGCGAGCCAGCGGCCCAGACGCTGCAGCAAAGCTTCAGGCGCCGGCAGGACCTCGACCGCGATCTCGACGGGCGGCGCGGGTTCGCCGGGCTGCGGCGGAGGCTCCGGCGCCGCATGGGGCGAGGCTGGAGCTGTCTCGGGGCTGGTTTCCACGCTAACGGCTTTCGCTCGCTCCTGAGAGCCTGTGCCGGCAGGTCGGGTAGCCGGAACGCCTTCGTCAGGCCTGGCCGGCGAGGCGCCGGCACGACCGTCCGCAGAAGGCGATTCCAGGCGGAAATACCATACGCCTCCCATGTTTCAGGTTACAATAGACCAGGGAAAGTTGCCAGCGATAGCGGCGCGCCGCGATGATGTTGCTGGCGGCACAGCGCGTGCGGAGGGCGGTGGCGAAGCCGCCTGCGTGCAGGCAGGAGGGCTGGCGGCGTGGCTGGAGAACCGGCATGCGCTGGCGGTAATCTGTACAGTG